>NZ_JBHSHW010000003.1:0-417660 GCF_042653305.1 Paenibacillus sp. GCM10023252 | reverse complement strand
TGCTGCATGGTAATTCGTTCAATGCGTTGATTTGTTGTATCGTTTCGATTAAACTTCATAGTAAGCGTCTCCTGATGGGTTTCTTAGGGCATCGACCCCGTACACCCCCATCATACGAGGCGCTCCTGTTTTTGTCTAAGCCGAAATATTAGCGTATACAGGAATGTTTAAGCTTCAGAATTACGCCGTAACCGGCCATATAACGGCTCATAGTTCCGTTAGCTATCGAGAGCATCTATGACTACACAAGCGACGCAAGCACGGAGACACATTACGCAAAATGAGAGGCCCATGCGCACAATGCATGGGCCTCTCACTGTCTACATTGCATGGGTCTCTCACTGTCTAGCCCGTGCACAGCTGTGCACGAGCCTCTCGCAGATTAGGCCGTCATGCGCACAATGCATGGGCCTCTCACTGTCTACATTGCATAGGTCTCTCACTGTCTAGCCCGTGCACAGCTGTGCACGAGCCTCTCGCAGATTAGGCCGTCATGCGCACAATGCATGGGCCTCTCACAGCCTAGCCCTTGCACCTGCGCATGGGCCCTCACCGAATCGACGGCCTGCATGGGAGCCGTCGCATGCGCATGCGTGCCCTCGCCTTGAGGGCCGTGCATCCGCGGCCCCTCCACGCGCTGCCAAGCACAAATAACAGCTGCCCCCGCTTATCCCGGGAGCAGCTGTTCCTTCTCCTCACACCATTACAATCTCTGAGCATTTCCCACACGCCACTGAACGCCATCTCCTCCGCGCGCAGGCGCCGGTGGACCAATAACAACAGGGCCCTTGATAGGGCTGAGCACCTGAGATAGCTGCTCTCCGTTCACGCCGTAAGACAGCTGGAAGATCTCCTTCGGTGTCTTCGACAGCACACTGGAGCCAAGCACCGTCTGTGGAGCATTGTTGTCGAAGACGGCAATGAAGTGAGTGTTGTCAGCAACGGCCAGGTCCCAATGGAACCAGCCCATCGGTATGAGTACGGTCTGCTGCGGCTTCAGACGGTATGTCATCAGCATGTTCGTGAACGGGTTCAGCACAGAGACGATCAGTTCACCGCTCACCACGTAGACCAGCTCAGCCGCATTCGGGTGCCAGTGGGGCTCCACGATATTGCCTCCGCTAAGATAGATATCGAGCAGCGCCAGATTCTGCAGAGCAGGCAGCTGCTGTACGGTCAGTGCATTGATGAAGTTCTGATTATTCTTCTTGTAAAAGGATGCCTGGCTCGTATCAAAAAATAAATTAAGCTGCGGATTCATTAATTCAGCCTGCGGATTCATCCGTTCCATAGCATTCACTATTGTATCCCTGCCCTTCACATTGCTAGTCAGAACAGGATATGCACTTGCCTATACTCCGGTGCCTACGTCTCCTTCCTGTAAGCAAACGAATAGCGGTTCTCCTGCAAGATAATGGTACACACGGCCCCGCCATCAGCGCCTTCCTCAATCTGCAGGAGCTGAAGAATTCCCTCCTCAATCTTCCCGGGAAAGGCAACAATGAGGGAAGCGTACCTTCGAAGCGAATCTCTGGATTCACAGTCCGTCATAATCATGCGGCGGGAGGGGCGCAGTTCATCTGTACGGTCAGAGATACTGCCATCCTCCCATCTCCCCTCCAGCAGAGCTCCAACGGACCATATAGCAGCATTGCCTTCCTCATTGCTCGAATAAGCCAGTTGCCTGCTGCTGTCCCACTCCCCCTCAATCGCGTTGAAATGCCAATTCAGCTGTATAGTATCTGCCTCGCTGAGACCTGATACCTCATCGAGCACAAGGACGAACTGATTCGGCACGACGATTAGATCTCTCCGATGAACGACCGGGTCGTAATTATAGTGAACAGCGGAGGATCTCATCCATTCCCCCTTATCCTCGGCGGATTCAATGATTCCGAGCTGCTGCGGACCATAGCTCCAAGTCGAGATATATTCGAAGGGGTCCTGTTCATTCACCGTTAGGACATTATGCCACGCAGCTGACTTGAACTTACGCCGTTCCTCCAGCCACCAGTAGCTGTAGCAGCCAGGATCAACTAGGAGAGGCTTGCCCCAAGCTGTTAGGTCGAAGCCTGCTGGATCAATATGGGAGTGGCCGTTGTATACTGGAGTCTTGCATGCAAAAAAAACACTCAACGCCTGATTCGTCCAGTCCGACCGCATAGACACATGATTCAACTCTCTGTCCCAGAACGTTCGCGGAAGCCAGCTCCTCTCCAATTCGACTGACGCCTGATCTTGAGAGGATAGTACGAGCTCAAGCAGCTCCGGGTATTGGAAGAGATAGGGCAGCAGCGCCCTTGTATACCGATCGGCACCCATTAAGGACTGCAATAGCTGTACCCCCCGAGTCTCCCCCAGGTACAAGGCGCCAAGAGAGATCGTAACTGCGGCCAGATCGTCCGCGCTCGAATCGCCAATCGGCACGACCTGCCCCGTTGGCCGGCACGCTTGCAGGCCATACTCCATCAGCTTACAGAATCGGTTGTGGAAGGCCTCGGATAAGGCTGCCCCGCTGCAGCTTGCTAACAAGGCTACCTTGCCCATATGGATAGAGGTAAAGTTATGATAGCTTGGACACCCTTCCAGCTGACCCCCATCCCTTGAGAATTGCGAGAGCATGCAGCGCTCAAGCTCCTTGATCGCGAACGCACCCCATTCGGCTGACTGCTCAAGCTCAGGGAAGCTGCAGGCGATCGAGAACAAGCCCCACATCTCGGTCAGATAATAGTTGTGGTCTGCCTCCGGCCACAAGAGAGGACAGACTTCACGCAGAATGCGGCCATGCTCCTCAATAGACTTAATAATGACGGGCCAAGCATTATCCAGCATGCCTGGCACGGTCGACATAATGTTCAGAACGACCGGCCATACATTGCCCATCCGTTCACCGACCTCAAGCTGCCGCCAAGGATCAACAGACGTATAGACGCGATGGGCTTGCTCCAGATCCGTTGTTAATGCGGGCGCAGGACAGCTCTCGATCCAGTCAAGCATCTCTAGCAGCACTTGGTCTAGATACTTACGTTCTTCTGTCAGCAAGTAGGCATCCGTTAGATACAGCCAGTGGTTCATCCGGTTAAGCATCCATACATAGCCATTGTTGTTCACCTTATTATCGTGCCACTCCGGAGGATTGCCGACGAGCAGCCATTGTCCGCGTGTGCCGAGCAGCACTTGCTTGCCCTGCATAGCCATGTCTGCTCGATTAATGACGCTCTGGGCATAATCCGGATAGCTTGCATGAATGAAGCTTCGAATCCTACCTAGATGTGCTTGCTTGTAACGATCTCTCATTTTGAGATAACCTCCTACCTGATTGCGGCAATGTTCCCACACTATAACCGACCAGGAGGTTTCCAGCTATTGTACTTTTTTGCCCACTCTACTTCTTCCTGCTGCTTCGCATGGCATTCACGACCTGTAGGCTCTCGTCTTGCGCGTACTGCTCGTACTCCGGTGAATCTACCGCAACCAAGGCCAGCTTGCCCTCTTCGTTGAAGTGAATGCCCCAGCCATACTTCTTCGCAAGCGTGGAAGCCCTCAGACAGGCGGTCGGCTTCTGATAGAATTCATCCCGAAGCTGAGTTCCCTTCGCGTCAAGCTCCTCTTGCGTAATACCCTTATGGCGAACATGAAGCTCGTACAGCAGCTCTTCCTGCGTGTAGCCGTAAGGGTGCGCTGAGGCCAGCTCATATTCGATGCTTGCCTTCGTCCGACCATTCTTCTTGTCCGGAGGGACAAGTCCGCACACCGCTTCGCTATCCGGCGCAACCTTAATGAAGGTATTGTAATAGTTCCAGTCCATCGCAAGTACTCCTCCTATCAAGCTCGTATACTTATAGCTGTAGTATATCTCCATTCTGCTGACAACAGCTGTCAGTCAAGCTCCCCCAGCTCTAGCCATACCTCGTTAATATTAGAGTCCCTTAACAATCTTGGCATCCCCCTCGCCTTGCCTGTATACTGTCAGGTATATTCTATCATTCATAGAGAGCAGGAAGGCATACAGATGAAGCTGGTATCATGGAATGTGAACGGCCTGAGGGCTGCAGTGAATAAGGGGTTCAATGATTACTTCCGGGAGGTGGACGCGGACATCTTCTGCGTGCAGGAGACGAAGCTTCAGGAAGGACAGATTAATCTGGAGCACAGCGAGGAGTATACGTCCTATTGGAATTACGCAGAGAAGAAGGGCTACTCGGGAACGGCAGTCTTCAGCCGAATCAAGCCCCTCTCCGTCCGCTACGGTCTGGAGGAGGACTATGAGGATGAGGGGCGGATCCTGACGCTGGAATATGAGACCTTCTATCTCGTGAACGTCTATACGCCCAATGCCCGGAGAGATCTGTCCCGGCTTCCGCTCAGACTCGCTTGGGAGGACCGCTTCCGAAGCTACATCAAGGGACTGGATGCAGTGAAGCCCGTCATTCTATGCGGGGATCTGAATGTCGCTCATCACGACATTGACCTGAAGAATCCCAAGCCGAACCGAGGCAACTCTGGCTTCACGGATGAAGAGCGGGGCAAGATGACCGAGCTGCTGGACGCTGGGTTCCTGGACACCTTCCGGCATCTGTACCCGGACCGCGGAGAAGCTTATACTTGGTGGTCCTATATGCCGAAGGTACGCGAGCGGAATATAGGCTGGCGAATCGATTACTTCCTCATCTCGGAGAGGCTGGCGCCCCAGCTCATGGATTCGACCATTGACTGTGATATTATGGGCAGCGACCATTGTCCAGTCGTACTAGAGATGAGCTTATAGACTCAACATGTTGCCATTCTTCATAAAATAAACCAGACAAGGAGCTGTCGCCTATGACCCCGTCATCTAATCGCCTCCAACGAATAACCCAATCTGCCCCAAAGTGGGTGCAAGGGCTGATGCCTCTCCTGGCCTTATTAATAAGTGTACTTGTCCTCTACTTAACATGGCACTTCTACCAAGGCTTCCTCATCTCCGCTCCGTTCAACTGGACGGACTGGATTCAGCCGGCTCTCATGACACTGGGCGCGTTCCTTGGGCTGCTGGCAGCCGTACTCCTATTCATGCAGCGCCGAGAAGGCTGGGATGTGCTGACCGCTTCGCTTAGCCTGATTCCAACCGTGCTTGCCTGGCGTCTAATCCTTGTCGTGTCCGCATGGCTGAGCAGCCTCGGCGGCGGCGGGAACGGCAGTCGTATGAGCATCTCCCTATTGGATACGCTAATTATCATTATGGCAGGGGCAGGGGGCGCATTCGCCCTGTGGACCAAATATAGAAGAAGGAGTACATAATTCACAATGACAACCAACATAGCTATTCATTTGTACCAAGACTGGCTCCGTACGGTGAGGGAGATTTTCCAAGGATCGGGTCATCCCCTGCCGGAGGATCTGACAGACGAGCAGATTGGACTAGCCTACTACTTGCAGACGGCGTCGTCCGAGGAAGAGGCGAGGGCGCTGCAGCAAGCGAATCAGGACCGGCTCCACCACCTGCAGCAGACCCTACTGGACAACTTCGAGGGCGTCGTGCTGCCTGACATTCGCTCACGCACTGATTACGAGGGAGACCAATTCTCCTTCAAGTGGGTGTATCTCCCCCAAGGAGAGCATCTGATCGAAGAGCACTCTGCATATCGCATCCCGTTATAACCGCTATAACCGCTGCTCAGGAAGGATACTTCTGCACGCTTAGCTGATGCTGGCCGTCTACCTCCGCGTAGAGGATCTGCTTCACGTCCGCATGATGCTTCGCCCGAAGCTCCTTCCTCAGCCACTCCTCGTTAATTCCGGCGGGTCTCAGCGACTTCTTCATGAGAGTCCCGTCGAGTATGACGGCATACGTCAGCCCATCCTCCTCCGGCGTTAGCTGCAGATCGTCGGGTGTGACCGGCCTCGCCTTCGCCTTGGGCAGCACCGACAGGTTCCCTCCAGACTCCAGGATCGCGAAGTTCACATCCGCCACTTGCCAATATCCCTGAACCCGCAGCATAGACAACAGCATATAGATGCTGAGGTTGTTCCGGCGCAGCTCCTCCTTGTTGATCTTCCCGCCAGCAATGACGATAGACGGGGTGTAATCCACGCGATAGAAGAATGGCCTCAGTGACAGCCTGGCGATCACAACGATACTCACTCCCATAATAATCATGCCAAGCGCTGTTTTGAAGGAATCCTTATTCACTAGAGGCTGAGCTCCGACGTTCGAGATGATGAACAGAATCGCTAAGTCGTAGGGGGTGAGCTGGGCGAACGATTTTTTGCCAATAAAGTTCGTAACGAGCCAGGTCGCTCCGATGACGATCACGCAGCGAATCAGATAGACTAGAATGTCCTGCATGCTTAGCTAATCCTCCCAGGTTCTAAGGTGATCTCGGAGAGAGAGAGGTAATGTTATCGTACAGCGCCTTCGATTCGAGTGTATCTACACGGACGCTGTGCAAGTCCTTCTCCTTCACCGCTCCTAATAATCTCGCTAACGCCACGTTCAGCATCGTGTAGCTCGTATCCGCGTACTTAATTGCGATGACGATCTGCCCCTTCGACCAGATTCGCTCGACCTGCTTCGCTTCTTCCTGCGACTTATTCCAATCTCCCTGCTCGGCATAGGTCAATACGTTGTCGAGACGCTGCCTGAAGTCCGGGCTGCCCGACTGGAACAGCTGGTACTGCAGAATGAACAGGATGCCGTATAGCACAGTAAGTATGGCCGCTAAGCTTACCGTTAAGGCACGCTGAGACATAACGAACAGCCCCCTTTCTCATGGCATCCATTATGACCATGTGGAGGGGGCTGTAATCAGGTTTTGATCGTTATTTTTTCAGATGATAGGGGACTGTCGTTACGATGACATTCTTGCGATACAGCAGATGAGCCCGAATCATGAGGCTCGTCTGATTGTGCAGAATATTGTGCCAGCCCTTCTTCGGGATGAACTGCGGAATGATGACGGTCACCTGATGGTTGAACTCCGTCGCCTTGCGCTCCACCGTATCCACGAACTTCAGCAGCGGATGGATAATACTCCGATAAGGGGAGTGCAGCGTGACGAGACGAACATCCGGCATCCAGCTCTTCCACTTCTCTTCGAAGAGGGATTCATCCTCCCGCTCGAACGGGATATAGACCGCAATGATCTGATTCGCAGACAGCGACTTCGCATATGCAATGGAGTGCTCTACGACATGGGTAATGCCCGACACCGGCAGGAGAATGACATTCCCTTCAATCGGGGGCACAGGCTCGCAGGTGGAGAGACGAAGCTGTTCGCCTACGGCTTCATAGTGCTTCTTAATGCGGTGGAACAGGTAGATAATGATTGGCAGGAAGACCAGTACGGTCCATACTTGCTCGAACTTCGTCAGGAAGAACATCATCGTGACGACGAAGCAGATGATTGCCCCTGCAGCATTAATGACTAGCTTGCCTCCCCAGCCCTTCGGCTTCTCCCGAAGCCACTTCAGGGTCATCCCTGTCTGAGAGAGCGTGAACGGAATGAACACCCCTACCGCATAGAGCGGAATGAGATGCTCGGTCTGGCCGCCGAAGGCGATAATTAATACGATAGATAATACACCCAGTATAATGATGCCGTTGGAGTAGCCAAGCCGATCGCCGCGGACCGTGAACATTCTTGGAATGAACTTATCCTTCGCCAGATTGACCGCGAGCAGCGGGAAGGCGGAATATCCGGTGTTCGCAGCGAGGATCAGGATTAGCGCAGTCGTCCCTTGTATGAAGTAATACAGGACGTTACGCCCGAAGGTCTCCTCCGCAATCTGCGAGACAACGGTCACATCGGCTCTTGGTGTAATGCCGTAATAGTAGGCCAGATAGACAATCCCTGTGAAAAGAATAGCAAGCAGCACCCCCATCGCCGCCAGCGTCTTCGACGCATTGTTCGGCTCGGGAGACTTGAAGTTCGGGATCGCATTCGAGATCGCTTCAACCCCGGTCAAGGCCGAGCTTCCTGAAGCGAATGCCTTCAGGAGCAGGAACAGCGAGATCCCCGCCACCGGTGTGCCTATGGAGGTGTGCAGCTCCGGCGACACCTGGCCCGTCGCTATGTTATACAGTCCTACACCGATGAGGATGAATAGGGCAATGACGAACAGATACACCGGATAAGCCAGTACGGAAGCCGACTCGGTGACTCCCCTCAGGTTCAAGATCGTGATGAAGATCACGAATATAACCGCAATCAAGACGGTATGCTCATGCAAGCTTGGGAATGCTGAGGTGATGGCATCCGTACCTGCAGACACACTTACGGCTACGGTAAGTATGTAATCAACAAGCAGCGAACCGCCGGAGATGAGGCCCGGATAGATGCCTAGATTCTCCTTGGAGACGACATACGCCCCGCCCCCGTGCGGGTATGCGAATATGATCTGTCGGTAGGACAGGATAAGGGCAAGGAGCAGCACTAGAACGCCGATGGCGATTGGAATGGAATACCAGAATGCCGCTGCGCCGACCGTCACGAGTACGATGAGAATCTGCTCCGGCCCGTAAGCGACTGATGAGAGGGCATCGGAGGACAGGATTGCGAGCGCCTTCTTCTTGTTCAGCTTCTGTTCACCCAGCTCGTTCGACTTGAGCGGACGGCCGATTAATAATCTCTTGAACGTGGATAACATGTGAATCACCGCCAATTGGAATGGTCTCTGAACATGATGGAAGGTCATGCTCTATCTTATGCTTAACCAATAGACATAACCAGAAAACCCCATTCTGCTACTATGTCCTAGGTAGAAAACAAATTATACATCACAATGCGTGCTTGTCCACTATAAAGTTCTGTGAATGAGAGGGCTGTCTCGACGTGCTCTGGGCAAATTGGTGGCAGTAAAAAGAGCAATAGGGGCGGGTTCCGCCTCTATTGCTCTCTCTCTCGTATCTATGCGGCAAGCTCACCTAGTTCAGGCTGCTAGCCAAGCGCCTTAGCGAATGCCTTCTCCAGGTCATCCGCCGATTCGGAGATGACGAACAAGATGTAGCTGCCGTTCTTCACGATCCGATAATCCTTCGCAATCTCATATTGATCCTGCAAGTACGTCTCGAACGTCTGCTGCACCGAAGCGGCACGCTTCTTAATGCCCGCTTCCACCTTGTCCATATCCTTCGTGCTCTTCACCTTGAAAATCGCAATCTCATTCGCCTTCACATTCATCATCGGTGAATGCACAGAGAAGTCCGCAAGCAGCTTGGCATCAAGCCCGTACATCGCACTCAGATCGTCACTGTTCATAGACATGAGCGGAGGCTGCTCAATATTGTTAGTCATCTCTTCATATATAGCTTGGGCGGAGAGGGAAGCATCCGGCTTCTGCGTCGGCTTGGCGCTCGGCTTAGCGCTTGGCTTGGATGACGCGGACGGCTTGGCGCCTGGCTTCGCAGTAACCAGCGGCTTAGCAGACGGCTTCGCCGCTGGCTTGGACGAAGGCTTAGCAGTGGCTGCAGGCTTCTTCGCAGCGGAGTCGTCCGTCGCTTCAGGGGATGCGCTTGCACCTGGAGAGGCAGATGGACTTCCTGCAGGCGGTTCAGTGCTGGGACTAGGGCTTGGACTGGAGGTCGCAGCTTCCGATTCGGGGCTGGCGTCAGGGCTTGGAGAGGCAGCGTTGCTGCCATTCTGGCTGCTGGAGCTTGAGTTGCCCTCTGCCCCGCTCGCAGCAGAGCTGCCGCTCTCTCCTGTCGACCCGCTTGAACACGCGGTCAGCAAGCTTCCTGTTACGACGATTGTAGCAATTAGGCGAATGAGTGTTGGGGTGTTTTGCATCATCATCATCATCTTAGGTATCTCCTCGGTGTATGGTAGGTATCATGCTGAATGGATCGCCTAATAGACGAGCATACCGGGGAGAAGGTTGCAAGCAGATGTGACGTTAATCGTACGATTCATCTGAATAGCCCGTCCAGAGACCAAGTGATCTCTGCCGGGCTATCCTCTCGCTCACTTCGCTCCCTTAGCGGCAATCAGAGAGTTCAACTGCTCCAGCAAGCCGCCTCCCCCTGTCACGGAGATGCTGCCGACCTTGTCGCAGATCTTCTCCAGGAATTCAAGCTCCTTCAGCCGGCATAGCGTCTCGTTCTCATCCATCAGCTTAGCGGTGTTCAGCAGGCTTCGGGTGGAAGCGGTCTCCTCCCGGCGGGTAATGAGATTGGCCTGAGCCTTCTTCTCTGCATACAGCACAGCATTCATCATCTCACGAATATCCCCGGGCAGGATCAGGTCCTTCACCCCAGCCGACAGGAATTCCGCCCCGTACTCCGCTTCCTTCATCTTCAGCCGCGACAGCACGAAGGATGAGATGTCTTGCTTCGTACGCAGCAGCTCGTCGAGCTTCAGCGTTCCTACATACTCTCTGAGAATGAGCTGCAGCTCAACGTAGAGTTGATCCTGGTAAGACAGAATGGCAAGCGACTTCAGCGCATCGACAATCTTATACTGGCAGACGAAGTTCATACGCAGCGTCACCTTGTCCTCTGTCATCATCTCTTGTCCCAACAGGTCCAGCTGTCTGCGTCTCCTGTCCACGGTCTGCACAGTCACCTGGAACGGCTCTCGCCAGAACGCATATCTTCCCGGCTTAAGCTCCCTCTGCATCACCTGGTTGTAGAACAGAATACCCGTCTCATATTCGGCTACCTCATAGACATAGATATGAGATTGCAGTCTAGCAAGCACGATCGGGGGAATCGTGGCAGGCACTTCAGGATTGTTCAGTGAGATGCGCTCGAAGGTATGCCGACGGTAGACGTTCCAGTAGGCATGAATCCCCCCTCTTAGCAGGCCCGCGAACTTGCCATCCTCATAGTGCAGCACATACTCTCCGTCAGCAACCTCCACGACGTCCAGCTGCTGCAGCAGCAGCTGATCTTGCAGGAAGATGCGAATATCCTTGCCCGTAACGGCGAATGGCTTAGCCACCTCAACAATCTCAATCTTCGTATCTGTGAACGGAGCCGGCCGGTACACTCCTGGCTGCAGGAGCTTAACATAGCTACCCTTGCGGTACAGCAGGCCTCTCTCGTCTTCTTGTATCGTTACCTTGTTAGACAGCATTAGGATTAATCCTCCTTATCGGTAGGTTGAATGGGTTGACTACTCGGAGCAGGGCTCCCGGTCGTCGGACGGAATTCCGCTTGAGAACGGAGCGACATGCCATCTGTCTGCGTCAGCTGGAGTCGAATTCAAGAGGCAGTGCATGGAGCACACTGCATGATGATAATGACGAGCTGAAGCAGACATACAGGGCAGGTACTCCATTCGGTATCTGCGCCATTACGAAGTCCTTCTTACGGTGCAGCCAAGTGATGAAGCTGCATGAGCTCCCGCTCGCGTTGTAGTCATGTTCATTCACATTGTGTTGCTTAGAGTCTCGAATGAGAAGTTCGAGTGCTACCATGCATCGCTTCAAAGGCGATCGGGGATTCGAACCCCGAGGAGACAAGCGGCCGGCCGGCGGCACAGCATACCTGGCCGCTAGGAGCGGCAGGCACTGCGGAATGCGGCGTCTATGGCCGGACATTCCTGCCTGGGTGCAACCGTCGCACCGCTTGCCTAATCTATGTGGTGTTGCCTTACATAGTACAGGTATTGCCGCGTAATCCGGCTTGAGTGACACGTGTCCGTGCAGGACAGGGCCGGCTTACCGCTCTGGATGCGCTGGCTGCTCGGGTGCTCTTGTGCTGGCTGCCAGCCCTGCAGCACCCTTGGCACACTATCCCCTTCACACAGGAAGCGGATTCTTCTGAGCTAAGGGGATAGTGGACCCCTCTAGCGCGAGATACTGGCGCTCTGGTGCTGGATGCCAGCCCTAGAGCACCCTTGGGACACTATCCCCTTCACACAGGAAGCGGATTCTTCTGAGCTACGGGGATAGTGGACCCCTCTAGCGCGCCGCACCAGCCCTGCTACACGCCCTTGATGGCGGCCATCGGCTTGCAGCGCGCTACTACACTCGCCAGCTTCGCTCCAATGACGCTGTCGATAATCTGATCAACGTCCTTGTAAGCTTGCGGACACTCGTCAAGGATGGTCTTCAGCGTGCGATGATTCACCAGCACCTCGTCCTCCGTACCGACTCGCAGCGAAGCCTGGAACTCATCCACGGTCACGAGCTCCTTCGTGGCCTTGCGAGAGCGTGCCCGGCCTGCCCCGTGGCAGATAGAGTAGAAGTTCTTCGCTCCCTCTGCGCGTCCAACCATGAGATAGGAGGATGTCCCCATTGACCCTGGGATGAGCGCAGGATGCCCGGTTGTACGGTACGCCTCACGGTTCAGGAAGTGTCCCGGCGGCAGCGCCCTCGTCGCACCCTTGCGGTGCACCAGCATCGGCTCGTTGCGATGGAATTCCTTCAGCGCGTAGTTGTGCATGAGATCGTAGAGCACAGGCAGCTCCATCTCAGGACCGAACAACTCCTTGAACGCCTGTTCCACGCCATACGCAATCATATGACGGTTGCTGACCGCGAAGTTCAGCGCTGAGTGCATGAGATGCAGATAAGTCTGGCCCTCCCGGCTCGCAATCGGAGCATAGATAAGATTCGGATCAGGGTTCGTTACCCCCCACTGGAACATCGCTTCCTTGAGCTGAGCTGTGAACGTCTGCCCCAGTCTCGCTCCCCAAGCCCGCGACCCCGAGTGAATCATGACGACAACCTGCCCGTCGAACAAGCCCCACTGGTCAGCGGTCTCCTTCATCTCCTCATTCAGCTCCAGCACCTGCAGCTCAATGAAGTGGTTACCCCCGCCTAACGTACCGAGCTGACCGTGTGCGTAGTGGAGGATTTTGTCAGGGAGATGGTCTAGGTACGTGTGGTCATATTGGAAGCAACCCTCCTCCACATGCGTCAGCCACCGCTCATTCGGCACATACTTCGCAGGGAGCCCGTTCAAGCCATGCTTCACCACATCCAGTATATTAATGTCCTTGTAGTTGGAATTCGTCCGCTCATTCGTCGGCACGTATCGCTCGATCGCAGCAATGAGCTGCCGGCGTACCGCCTTGTCTTGAATGTCCTTCTTGTGCAGAGGCGTAAGATGCACCCGCATCCCGCAGCCGATATCCACTCCTACAATGGATGGAGAGACGAAGCCGTCCTTCCACCCCCATACCGCCGTCGTCCCAATACAAGTACCGATTCCAACATGCGCATCCGGGGTGTAGCTCATATATCGATTTCGCGGAATCCGCAGATTGTTGTCCGCCATCTCATAGACCCGTTCGCCGAAGCCAGCAAGCACCTCTTCATTCGCATACAGATGCAGACTTCCATGCGTAAGTGCCGCTTCATAGTGATTGTTACCGTGATCGATCCGATTCATCATCATGTTCCTTAACCTCCAAGGCGCCTTGCGACTTGCTTGCTTCGCTCATCGTGCGCCGCTTATAGACCTCATTATCAGGCCAATCCCACTCCACGAACATGGCGTAAGTATTACAACCTGCAATCCTTATCTGTTCACACTATGCTGAAGTTGCTACAATATGGGGAGGCTGAGTGCCACATGACTAAGCTGGCATTACACTCACCTGCAACCACTCATACGAGAGGAGCTTCGCCATGGCCAGAGAGAGCTTCGACAAGGAGATACAGTTCATACGGATGCTCGCCCTCACCAGCGGAGCTTACACCCGGCAGCAATTCGCCGAGCGGATGGGTGTGTCTGTCCACACTTACGATAAGACCATTCGAAGATTGAAGGATATGGTACAGGCCTCTGGTATTAGGAGGACCGACAACAGCAGCGACGAGCTCACCGAGCTTCTCCGCTACAACCACTATGAGGGATCAGATCCTTCGCTCCTGTTCCTGTATCGTGCGAAGTCGCTGAAGGAATCGGAGAGCTTCAGGCTGTCGGCGCTAGTGAAGCTCCTGGCGGATCGAGAGCTTACGGCAATCGAGCTCATCAATGCCTGCTGTGACGGGTACCCGGCCGAGTTCCCTCTGCCCGATGAGAAGACGGTACGCCAAGACCTCAAGTATCTGGAGGAGGTCGGCGTTATCCTGCGGCTCCCCGGCGGCAGACCGCATCGTTACCGCCTGAGAGCCGAGCTTACTACGCAGCTCTCAGACGAAGAGCTCATCGACCTCTACGACTTCGTTGATGTCATGTCGAACACCCAGGTCCCTTCCGTTCAGGGCTACCTGCTGCGGGACAACTTGAAGGAAGCGATGCGAAGGCATAGCGCGCTGACTGACGTGCCTCTGGATACTCACATCTATAGATATCATTATCCATCCCGTATCTTGGACGAAGCCCATCTCTACCAGTTGCTGTCTGCTATTCAGGAGCGGCGCAGGCTGTCTTATGTGTATTACTCCCCTAAGTCCGGACGCAGCTATGCCTCACGGAACACGAACCCGAAGTACGAGAGCAGCCATCAGGTATCCCGGGAAGTCATGCTTCCCGTTAAGGTCATCTACGATCACCAATATGGGCGCTGGTATCTGGTAGGCCATCACCATCGGCAAGGCCTGATTGTATGCCGGCTAGATGGAATTACTCAGCTCGAGGAAGAGAATGTCGTGCCTGAGGAGGAGTTCCTTGCGAAGTCTGCTGCCATCGCAGAACGTCTGCGCTATAGCTGGCTAGTGGATACGGCGCGACCGGTTCTGGTTCGAGCGAGATTCTATAACCCTGGGCCTGGAGAACCTAACTTCGTGCTGGAGCGCGTGCAGCTGCAGGGGCAATGGGGAGAGATTACGGAGATGAACGAACAATCCTTCATCTATGAGATTACGGTGAACGGCATAACGGACATTAAGCCGTGGCTTCGCAGCTTCGGATCGTCCTGTGAAGTACTTGAGCCTGAGCGGCTGAGGCAGGACTTCATTCGAGAGTGGAAGGAGATTCTGGCGTATTATGAACCCGTTCGAGAAGATATCTAACTACCAGCTGCTGTCCCGCCTCAGCGGTTCAGGAACCGTGACAGTTACGAGCCATGAGCGGATCTGGCTGAAGAGCATGCTGAACCACCCTGCTGCACTCGATGCGTTCGAGCCGGCTACGCTGGAGAAGCTGCTGGGGATGCTGGAAGATGAAGGCGAACTGCGCGTTAGAGAAGTAATGGAGGAGAAGGCCGGCAGCGTGCAGCGGCAGATCTATCACCCGCTCCTGCGCCAGCTGAGACGAAGCATCCTTCGGCAAGAAGGTCTCCTGTTAACCTACCAGGTTAAGAATGGCAGCGTCCGCAGCCTCATGTCCGCCTACCCTCACAAGCTGGAATATTCTATGGTGAAGCGTGAATGGTATCTGCTGTGGTATAACATCAGAGGCCGCAGCCTCATGTCGACTAAGCTTCGGAATATGATGGGGCTAACGGTTGTCGAGCTGCCTGCCGAGGAGGCGGAGAAGTACGAACGTGCTCTCCGCTCGCTGTTGACGGTCCGGAAGCAGTACGCAGATATGGAGGTCCTTCCCCGGTACAATATGGAGCTGTCGCGAATTCTGTATGCCTTCTCCTGCTTCGACAAGGACGTACATTACGACGAAGAGGCCGATCAATATCGGATTAGAATTACCTTCCAGGCGGATGAAGCGCAGTACGTGCTGACTAAGCTTCGCTTCCTGGGGAAGCGCGTCAAGGTCGTGGGCAACTCCACCCTTCAGTACCGGATGGCCGCCACCGCCGTGAAGGCGCTTAGGCTGTATGGCATTGAGGCGGGGAATTCGGAGTCTACTTAATAAGACTGCTGCTCGTGAGTCAATCTGGTGGTGGCAGGGAGAGCGTGAAGCAGGCGGGGCGGCACCTGTAACGGTCAAAATGTCCGCTTGCTCACATGACGCACACAAATCGTGGTGGGCACATGCGAACTGTGCCTAACTCTTCATAAAGAGAGCCGGACCCTCAGTGGGCCCGGCTCTCTCTTACTTCAGCTTACAGCTCAATATCATACTCCATCACCTTCGCGGTCTGGCGAGCGGCTTCCACACCAATCAACCTCGTAACCAGATGGAAGGCCATATGAATGCCCGCGGCAATGCCGGCCGAGCTCACCGTGCTGCCTTCGTCGACGAACTTCACGCCGCGCTGCACCTGTACCTGCGGGAACTCCGTCTCCATACGGTCAAGGCTTGCCCAATGGGTCGTTGCCCGCTTCCCGTCCAGCAGACCGGCATTAGCTAGAATAAGCGCACCCGTACACACGGACGTCAGCAGCTCCACCTTGCCTGCCTGCTCTCGCACCCAGCTCAGCACCGGTTCACGGTACATCTCCTGCCGAGCTCCCAGACCGCCTGGCACGATTAAGATATCGAAGTCAGGAGCGTCCGCGAACGAATAATCCGCCTGCACCTTCAGGCCGTGACGAGCATTCACCACACCGCCATGCTCCGATACGATTCGAACATCGAACGGCTTATGCCCCCCCCCATCCAGCGTAACGGACAACACTTCGAACGGTCCCGCGAAGTCCAGCACCTCGACATCATCGAACAAGTAGAGGCCGACAAGGAACGCTCTGCTCTCCTTAATATTGCTCATTGTCTATCCCGATCCCCTCTCCTGCTACAAGCTGCCAACGAACGCCAAGCCCTCTTCCGTCTGCGGACTCGTGAAGAAGCTGTCTGGTGTCGTATCCTCTACAATGCGGCCATCCCTCATGAAAATAATCCGGTCCGACACCTGCCTAGCGAACTGCATCTCATGCGTCACAACAAGCATCGTCATCCCCTCGGCAGCGAGGCTCTGAATAACCTCCAGCACCTCGCCGACGAGAATCGGATCAAGCGCCGAGGTCGGCTCATCGAAGAGCATCAGGCTCGGCTTCAGCGCCAGCGCGCGAGCGATCGCCACGCGCTGCTGCTGTCCGCCGGACAGCTCAATCGGGTAGGCATCCTTCTTGTGCAGCATGCCTACCTTGTCCAGGAGACGCTCAGCGTCCTTCACAGCTTCCGCCCGGCTCACGCCCTTCACATGAATCGGTCCCTCGATGACATTCTCGAGCACCGTCTTATGGGTGAACAGATTGAACCCTTGGAACACCATACCGGTATGGCGCCGAATTCGGCTAATCTCTCGCCGAGCCGGCGCCCCGCCGCCGCTGAAGGCAAGCGAATCGCCATTCAGCACGATCTCACCTCCATCAGGAGTTTCAAGCAGGTTGATGCAGCGGAGGAGGGTTGTTTTGCCAGAGCCGCTCGGCCCTAGAATACTTGTTACCTCTCCTTGACGAATCGTTAGGTTAATCGCAGACAATACCTTCGCCTCGCCGAATGACTTCTCCAGCCCTGTAATATTCAGCATGCTATCGCCCCCCATTACACGTAACCGCGCGAGAATCGGCGTTCAATCATGCTCTGCAGCTTCGACATGCCAAGCACGATGACCCAGTAGATGAGACCGGCTAACGAATAGATGAGCAGCGGCTCGAACGTATAGGCCACGATCTCCTGCGCCTTACGGAACATATCGGGAACGAGGACGACCGACACCAGAGAAGTCTCCTTGAGCAGTCCGATGAATACATTGGACAGTCCTGGTGTAGCTACGCGGATGGCTTGCGGCAGGATGATTCGAGTGTAGGTCTTGAAGAACCCTAGGTCGATGGATGCCGCCGCCTCCCATTGTCCCTTGGGAATGGAGATGATGGCTCCCCGAATGGCCTCCGATGCATACGCTCCTATTGCCATGCTTAGCCCAATGATGGCCGCCGTCAGCGGCTTCAGGTAGATGCCGAACGAGGTTAGGCCGTAGAAGATCAGGTACAGCTGGACGAGCAGCGGTGTCCCCCGAATATAGGAGACGTAGATGCGAGCAGGCAGATTGACCGCCTTGTTCGGAACCAGTCTGGCGATCGCTACCACGATTCCGATCAGCAGACCGAACACCATCCCGCATATCGTGAGTGGAATTGTGAACATAACCGCGCTGTACAGCAGCTTAGGGAAGGCATTCAGCGCAATCTCCCATAACGTATCCCCATAGCCATTCATAGGGTTCATGACCTCCGTTGTCGTGTCGTCTGTCTAGCTGTTACTTGCTCAGTTCAGAAGTAATATCCTGCTTGAAAAACTGCGTAGACAGCTTGCCGAGCGTACCGTCGTCAATAACCGTCTGCAGCGCTTCGCTTGCTGCCTTCACCAGATCCTCATTGCCCTTGCGGAACATAAGGCCGTGGTTGGACTTATCGAGGTTCAGGTCAATGACCTTCACCGGGAACTTCTTCTCTTCCTGAATCAAATTGAAGCTCAGCTTATCCTGAATGTTGAAGTCAATCCGGCCCGAGATCAGATTCGAGATCTGCTCATCGAAGTTGCCGATTGGAATGGTGTTCGCTCCGAATTGCTTAGCCAGCTTCTCCTGTGCGCTGTTCGGAGACGCTCCTACCGTCTTGCCCTTGAAGTCGTCCGTTGACTTAATGTCATCGTAGTCTTCACGAACGAGCACGATGGACGTTGAGCGAACATATGGAATAGAGAAGTCGTACTTCTCTTCACGGTCTGGACTAATCTTGACATTGTTGGCAATAAGGTCGAAGCGCTTCGCTTCCAGCCCTGCGAACATCGTATCCCACTCACCCGTTACGAACTCGGTCTCGAGGCCAACCCGCTTGAACACTTCACGAGCGATCTCCACGTCGAAGCCTGTCAGCTTGCCGCTCTCATCTACATAAGTGAATGGCGGATATTTGCCGACTGTGCCGATCTTGATCTTCCCTTCCTTCTTGAGCTCGGCCAGGTATCCTCCATCGGCAGCTACTGCTGCGTTATCCGTGCCTTCCTTGTTGTTCGCGCTATTGCCGCTGTTGCTGTTGTTGCCGCATGCTGACACCAGAAGTGCAGTCAATACAGCCATAATAATAAGTCCAATTCCTCGATTGCGCTTCTTAATTAACATATTGTTCGTTCCCCCTAAGTGTAATGTCTTGCTCTGTGTAACCTACATGATATGACAATAATCGCTAATTCATAGTAAGTCAATAGGAATTATATAATTAATAGATTGAACTGTGTGCAGCTGCGGGATTATAATGCAATAAGATCACTATCAGATTGGTAAGCAGAGGAGAATGCTAGATGGCACACTTATTCAGTCCTTATAAGGTAAAAGATCTTACGCTGCGCAATCGGATCGTATTGTCCCCGATGTGCACAGGACAAGCAGACGATGCAGGCCGCGCTACGCCTTGGCATACGATTCATTACGGCTCCCGTATTGTGGGGGGCGCCGGTCTAATCATTACGGAGGCTGTATCCGTCTCCCCGGAAGGACGCACGGGAGCGAACGACCTAGGTCTCTTCAACGAAGATCAAGTGGAGCCCTTCGCTAGACTCATGGCTTCCTGTCACGAGCTTGGCGGCAAGATCGGCGTTCAATTAATCCATACAGGACGCAAGGCGCACGCTCATGTCGGAGCTGTTGTTGGTGCGTCCCCCATTCCATTCAGTTCGGAGCATGCCACTCCGGAGGAACTCTCTATAGAAGAGATTCAGCGTGTTATTAAGGACTTCGCCGTCGCTGCGCGGCGTGCCCATGATGCCGGGGCAGACCTCATTGAGCTGCATGCCGCTCACGGATATATCCCCGAGCAGTTCCTCTCCCCGCTAAGCAACAAGCGGACGGATACCTATGGCGGCTCGTTCGAGAACCGGTTCCGATTCACTAGGGAGGTTATTGCGGCCATTCGGGCCGAGCTGCCAGAGTCGAAGCCTCTTCTCGTACGGATCTCCGCCGATGAATACAGCGATGAAGGGCTGGGTATTGAGGAGATGATCGAGGTGTCCGGTCAGCTGGGGAAGCTGGGAGTGGATCTGATTGACGTCTCCTCAGGCGGCGCGACCCCTCATGCTCCGCGCGTCTTCCCTGGCTACCAGACCGGCTTCGCCGAGCGCATTCGCCGGGAAGCCGCTATCCCGACGATGGCTGTAGGGCTGCTGGACCAGCCTGAGCTGGCTAACTACGTCATTGAATCGGGAGCAGCTGATCTGGCTGCCATCGGACGCGGATTCCTGCGCAACCCTTACTGGGGTGTAGAGGCTGCAGTGAAGCTTGGCATAGAGGACTACATTCCTTCCTCCTACGTCAGAGCCTATCGCTAGGAGGTGCGGCAGCTATGACTTGGACAAGCACGGTTGACCCGCAGACTTATATTAACCTCCGCCGCAGGCTGCATGAGATTCCTGAACCGGGCTTCAAGGAATTCAAGACGCAAGCGCTGCTGCTTGACTACATTCACTCTCTCCCTCAGGAGAGGATTGAGATTCGAACTTGGCGTACCGGCATTCTAGTGAAGGTTCGAGGTGCAGGCAGCGAGGCTGCGGGAAGGAGAATCGTTGCCTATCGCACCGATATCGACGGGCTACCCATTGAAGAGCAGACAGGCTATGCCTTCGCCTCTCAGCATCCCGGCTACATGCACGCTTGCGGACATGATCTGCATATGGCGATTGCGTTAGGTGCATTAACGGAGACCGTTAATCGGGAGCCATACCAGGATGACGTACTCTTCATCTTCCAACCTGCCGAGGAAGGTCCCGGAGGAGCGAAGCCAATGCTTGCGAGCGAACAGCTCCAGGATTGGATGCCCGACTTCATCTTTGCTCTGCATATCGCTCCTGGCTATCCTGTGGGCACGATTGCAACAAGACCGGGTACTCTGTTCGCGCATGCTTCCATGCTTAATATTGAGTTAATCGGCAGAGGCGGCCATGCCGCAGTCCCACAGGCTGCCAATGATATGATTGTTGCCGGAGCTCATCTCATTACCCAGCTGCAGACAATCGTGTCCCGGAATGTAGATCCAACGGAAGGTGCGGTCGTGACGATTGGCAAGATTACCGGAGGTACGAAGGCGAACATTATCGCGGACCGGGTTGTGCTAGAAGGAACGATTCGCACGCTGTCTGCCGCCTCTACCGCCTTGGTACGCAAGCGGATTGAAGCTGTCGTGCGAGGCGTCGAAGCCGCCTACGAATGCAAGGCTTCCATTGATTACGGAGCCCATTACATTCATGTTCACAATGATGAGGCAGAGACGGCAGAGTTGCTGCAATTTACAGCAGAACACGGTTTAGCAGAGACTGTCCGCTGTGAGGCAAGCATGGTGGGCGAGGACTTTGGATTTTTCCTAGAGAGGATTCCGGGGGTTATGTTCTGGCTTGGGGCCGACTGCTCGCAAGAGTTGCATCATGCAGAGCTACAGCCTAAGGAAGAAGCGATTGCGCATGGGGTCTCTCTCGTATCAGCTTACCTCGCTCACAAGGCTGGCGTGGCCGGGGCAGCATACGAAGCACGTTAAGGAAGGAGGAGTCTGTCCGATGGCAATGACTTATTCATTCTCTCACTCTGCACAGCTGCTTCAAGCGTCGGAGATTCGGGAGATCTTCGCCCGGATTGCCGGTCAGCCTTCGGTCATCTCTCTGGCTGGGGGACAGCCTGCGGAGGAATTCTTCCCCGCGGAAGCAATAGCTGAAGCGGCTGCGCGACTAACCTCGCGAGACAAGCGCTACTTGCAATACGGGGTGACGGATGGCTATGCACCGCTCAAGGAGAAGATTGCCGATCGTATGGCACAGCGTGGAATGACGGTACGAGGAGCTTCTGACCTGCTCGTGACGACAGGCTCTCAACAGGCGATTGACTTGCTGGCGAGAGTCTATCTCGACCGTGGAGACACGGTCCTTGTCGAACGCCCTACCTTCCTCTCTGCCTTGCAGTCCTTCACCTTGCGTGAAGCGGATGTCGTATCGGTTGATACGGATGAGCATGGCATGGTCCCTGGCGATCTGCTTAGGAAGATCTCCGAGCACAAGCCGAAGCTTGTCTACGTCATTCCGACCTTCTCTAATCCGACTGGCTATGCTTGGACGATAGAGCGCCGGCAAGCGCTGCTGGATGCCTGCCGTTCGAGCGGTACGCTTATTCTGGAAGATGACCCTTACGGCGAGCTCTACTACGAGGAAGCGGCTGGAGGGCTTCCCTCCCTATTCGCGATGGACAAGGGGGCTGGCCATGTCATCTACACCGGCTCGTTCTCCAAGACGATTGCCCCAGCCTTCCGAACAGGCTGGTGTGCGGGGAACGCAGATCTCATCGGCATGATGGCCCGCTGCAAGCAGGCCGCTGACATCCATACGAGCACGATTGATCAGCAGCTCTTGAATGAACTGCTTGAGCTGAGCAGCTTCGACTTCGAGCAGCATCTGCAGCTCCTTCGCAGCCAGTACAGCCAGCGGCTGAACAACATGGACGCGCTGCTGAAGCACCAGCCCTGGGACGGAGTCCGCTGGGCGAAGCCGCAGGGCGGTATGTTCCTATGGCTCTCGCTTCCTCCGGAAGTGGATGCGGGCGAGCTGTTCCACACCGCACTCGCCCATGGCGTCGCCTTCGTTCCCGGCGCTCCATTCTACGCGGATCAGCCCGAGCGCCATACGCTCAGGCTAAACTTTACACATGCTGGGCAGGAAGTGGCTGGGGAAGGGATTGCTAGATTGTCAGCGGCCTTGCAAGGTTACCAATTCTAGTTCCCCACCCCATACCCTCGACATACTATGGCATTGGAGGTGATCATCCGATGCTACAGATGTCATGGTATTCCAAGGCAGCTAGGCTGGTAGGCCAGCCTGTTGGCGTATCCTTAGTGAACGGCCAGGGAGTTACCGGCGTATTATGCAGTATTAGCGGCGGCAATGTGCAGCTTCAGGAATATCTCTATCAGAGCCAATTCGCCACGAAGCAATATCCCTATACGATGGTGCAGGATATTAACCCCTTCCCAGGCTGCGCAATGCCCGGTCCGGGGCCAGGCTACGGACCGTTGTACTAACGATGTAATAACCAAGTGATATACAGAGAAGCCTGATGCTCTATATTCAGAGCATCAGGCTTCTTCTCTCCATGCATACTTGCTATGTCAGTATGCTTAGATCTTGAACTTAGACAAGTTATCCAGCAGCTCCTGCACCATCTCGCTCAGCGAGGTAGATGCTGCGGAGATCTGCTCCATGGATGCCAGCTGCTCCTCTGCTGCGGCAGCTACGCTCTGCGATTCAGCGGAAGCTTCTCCCGATAGACTGGCTTGCTGCATCACCGTTGCCGAGATCTGCTCCGTGCTTGCACTCATCTGCTCAGCAGAAGCAGATACCTCTTGAAGCTGGTTGTTCACCTGCTCAACACCGTATAGGATGGCAGAGAACAGCTTACCACCCTCATGAACCGTCTGGACACCGCCCTCCAGCTCCTTGACGCCTGTCGTCATGCCCGCCTCAACACGCTTCGTCTCGCTCTGAATCTCTGTCACTATGGTAGACACCTGCTCGGCAGCGGCCTTCGCTTGCTCCGCAAGCTTACGAACCTCACCTGCTACAACCGCGAATCCCCTGCCATGCTCCCCGGCTCTGGATGCCTCAATGGCTGCATTAAGCGCGAGCAGATTCGTCTGCACGCTGATGCCGCTAATCAGCTGGATGGCTGTGCCAATCTCCTCTGACTTACGAGACAGCTGACCTAGAGCAGCAGCTGTATCTGTCGTATTGCGATGAACGCTGCTCATGGTCGCAATCGCTTGCTGCATACGCTCATTACCGAGCTGAGTCTGCTGCGCCATAGCTCCCGCTTCTGCCGAAGCTGTCGAGCTCGATTCGGCTACCCGCTGAGCTCCGACAGCCATCTCTTCTACAGCTCGAGCAGTCTCCTCGGCCATATGGCTCTGTGTCACAGCCCCTTCAGACACCGTCTGCATGGATTCCGCAATCGTCTCGGAAGCCTTACTCGTCTGTGCAGCACCTGCTGTCAGCTGCTGAGAGGTTGCACCGACTGACACGGCAAGGTCATAGACCAAGCGGAACATCTCTCTTAGCTGAGCGGACATCTCATTGAAGGCATGGCCCATCTGCCCAATCTCGTCCTCTGCACGGATGTTCAGCTTCTGCGTGAGATCGCCTTCAGCCATCCTTCGCATATGCATGCCCATTGTACGAACCGGCTGAATGACAAGCACTCTAAGCATAAGGGTCACGACTACACCAAGTATGATCATAGCCCCCGCCGTCAGTGCAACTGTGATGAGCCGGCTGCGGTTGTAACTCTCTAGTATTCTCTTCTCGGGTACAGCGGTCTGAACATACCAGGTATATTCAGACCCGGGCAGAATTATCTTCTCGAACGAACGCATGACCCGTTCTCCCTTGGAATTCAAGGTGTAGCCAACATTCGTCTTCCCTCCTGCAAGCTGCTCCCACAATACACTCTTCTCTGCATTATCACTGAACTTCTTCCCGATCGAATCGGGGTCATTCGGATTAATCGCATAATTGCCGCTCCCTGTAATGAGTGCGACATACCCGCCCATCGGCTTGTATGACTCCGCAGCCTGCTGAAGCAAATCTAAGGATAGATCAATACCTACAATACCAAGGAATTGCCCCTTATCGTCCAATAATGGCTTCACGACCGACATCATATAGACAGACTTGCCAGCAATCTCATACTTATAGGGTTCTATGTATTCGATCTTCTTACTCTTCTTGGGCAGCAGATAATAATCCCCTGCTCCCTCTACTGTATAGTCAGCTAGAGGCTCAACTACAATTCGCTCTCCATCCCGAGCAATATAAGGAATGAATCGGCCGGTGACATCATCGTAGCTGGTACGGCTAACATTCGATGCATCCTGCCCGTCGTAGGCATTAGGCTCCCATAGCGTGTATAGCCCAAGGACGCTTGGGTTGTTCTCCAGCACATTCTGTATCATCTGTACGGCTTCCTCACGAGCCATCTTACCTCTCATGCTCATCAATGATTCTGATAATGCACCAAGCGTCGACTCATACCCTTGCAGGGATGAAGCCATCTGCTCCTTGAATGCCTTGCCTGCACTCTGTGCCTGCGCTTCCGCCTTGCTGACACTCTCCTTGCGCAGTGTACTTAGATTAATTAAGCTGAACGCCCCGAACACAATGACCAATATTAATACAAGCATGGCGACCAGCTTCACAGACAGATTCATTTTACGAAGTATACGCATCTCAACGCCCCCTTGATTCGACCTATATAGACATTAATCGACAATAATCATCAAGATGATTAGAGCATTTACATAGATTGAAGAGAAGGACGCAGGAACCATAGCCACTTCTGTCGAAAAAAAGATTCCACAGCATAAACGAGGAGTGTATAAATGACCCCCTTCCGCCCATCCAGCCCATCCAGCCCCCTTCGCATGAAATTCCACACCCTGCTAAGCGGCTTGTTAGCTCTATCCCTAATAGGTTCTTCTGCTATTCTCATGGGAATAGCCCTCCACAAGCAGAACCAGACGCTGACCGAGGCAACGCTGCTAGCCAACTTCGAAGGCGCTCGTAATCTGAACATTGCTATGAATACATTCAAGGACCTGATGTTCCGGGAATTAGGATCAACAGCGAGATTCCTCTCCGAGGAACAGCCGAACCGGGATGTGCAAGCCTCTAAGTGGCTTGGAGCCTTGCTCGGCGGACGCCGCCTGTTCAACGGGGCACTGATGGTCGACAAGAACGGGACTGTACTCGCGGCTACGCCGGAGTCTGGCTATACCGTTGGTGTACGGTTCCAACCATCAACTGCCGCGCAAGCCCTAAGGGAACCAAGGCCTCAATTCTCAGATGCCTATGTCGGTCCGAACGGCCACCGAACAGTGCTCGTTACCCATCCGCTTGGTGAGAGGGGCCAGCCGCCTAATGGATTCATCGGGGGATTAATTGACTTAGAAGCGGAGAATATCTACAGCAATCTCTTCCGGGAAGCTATCAGAAGCAGCAAAGGAACGTTCGCCTATATCGTTGATCGATCAGACTCCTTGCTGCTAAGTCCCGATCCTTCCCGACTAGGAGAAGTGATTCCCTCTCATTCATTACAGGGTGCCTTCAGCAGTGGCCGCACTCGGCATGCTTCCGTTGCAGATGCTGATGGCCGTATCTATCTGACAGGCTATCTAGCCATGCCTGACCTCGGATGGGGCGTTGTGTTCCAGTCGCCTGCAGCTCATGTAGAGGCTGCCATGACCGCCTTGCTGAAGACACAGCTGACATGGATCTTGCCGTTATTCGCTCTGCTGCTCGTCCTTAGTCTATGGATGGCTCGAAGGCTTGCTGCTCCGTTCGCCGCTCTAACTGCTATGGCTCGCGGATCCGCGAAGGGGGAACGAATCACAGCACCTCCCTTCGAGCGGCATTGGAATTATGAAGCACATCATCTCTCCAAGGCGGTCATGAAGGCGGTCCACGGTCTCCAGAGCCAGACCGATCTGATGACCGAACAAGCGCTAACCGATCCACTCACGGGTCTGCCCAATCGGGCAAGACTGGACAGATGGCTGAACGAGGAGCGCCACGACAAGGCAAGAGCCTATGCCCTGCTCGTCATTGATATTGATTACTTCAAGAAGGTGAACGATCTGCATGGTCATCAGATGGGGGATGAAGCGCTGAAGCATCTGTCGCGCGTTCTTCTTAGGGAGGCGGAGGAGACAGACCTCATCTGCCGATTCGGAGGGGAAGAATTCGTCGTGCTGCTGCCGAGGAAGAGCTTGCCGGCTGCCCTTGAGTGGGCCGAGCGTGTTCGCAAGCAGATAGAGGCAGCCCCCAGCCCAACTGGGAAGCCGATTACCGTGTCCATCGGGCTGGCCTGCTGCGCGGACGATGGGAGCAGCTTCAGCGAAGTATTCGAGCAGGCCGACCAAGCGCTGTACGAAGCCAAGCGGAGCGGCCGCAACCGTACGGTTGCCTTCGGCAGCAGTTCGCTGGCTGGATAGCCCGGCAGGCAGTCCCTGACTTGGAGGAGCTAATGCCGTTACCACTAATCGAATCCCACTCATTACGAACAGATTAACGAGAAGATTGCTGCCAGGAATTTACTGTGAGGTAGACATCTACGTTCCTATTCTTACCAAAAAAACAGAGCAGCCAAGGCTAAGCCTTGGCTGCTCTGTTCACATGCGCAATAACCAATCTTGCTATAATATTAATCCCTATAATAAGACAGCACCCAGCCAACACCGTTCCGGTCAGTAATGATACCTAACAGCCCGTTGAACGGAGCCTCGTACTTCTCCACATTAATCTGACCACCAGTGGATAGCGTCTCATAGACCTTGGTGAACTGCTCTTCCGTATCCACCTTCAGCATGAGCTTCACATAGTCTCCCTGAATCGTCGGCTTAGCTGCAAGGGTGTCGGCGAAGGTGATCTTACTGCTCTCGAACTGCAATTCTGCGTTCAACACCTTATCGTCCTGTCTCCTTAGGATCTTAATCTCGCCCCCGAGCACCCCTCGGTAATACTCAATCTCGTCCTTGCAATGGTCTACCGCAATGAATGGATTGACGAGTGTCATATGGTCAGCCTCCCATAATCATCGATTCTCCTACCTATTTCATGCTCCGTACCTGTTCGCTGACCTTGTGAAGCACTTTTTGCAACGAGCTGAGCATGCATGCATACTCCTCTTCACTCAGGTCCCCGCACGTCTTGTGCCTTATATCATCCAGAGCCTCTTGCACCTTCGGAACAACGGCTCTGCCCTGTTCGGTCAAGAACAACAAGTGGTATCGGTTATCCCCAGGATCGGGCTCCCTGCGCACGTAGCCCTCGGCCTCAAGCTTCGCTATCGCCTTGGCAGTCGTTGTCTTATCAATTAGCAAGGACTCACTTAGCGCCTTCTGCGTCACTCTCTCCGCGCCAGCGATGGCCATTAAGAACGTATACTGCCCGCTTCCAATTCGATATGGAGCAAGCTCAGCCGTAATGAGAATCTGCAGATTGCGATAGATAGCCGACACATACTTGCCATAAGATTCTACTGTACTGCTAGTGGAATACTCCTCTTCCGCATCTACATCCAACCGCCATAGCGCCTCCTTCCAGACTAATACAATGCTATTGCAACTAATTCCATCTTACGCCAGATAGGATGGTATTGCAACTATTAGGATGACAAAATAAAGAGCCGTGCGTCCACACAGCTCTCAGGCACAGCAGACCGCTTCCTAGGCGATCGGATGTGACTTATACTACAAACTCTGCTCACTTACCCCTGTCACTGGATCGAACGTCAGCATCTTCGTCCCGATCTTATCAATGAAGAATCGATCATGGCTGACCGTAATGACGGCCCCTGGGAAATGAATGAGCGCCTGCTCCATCACTTGGATGCTCGTGAGGTCCAGATGATTCGTAGGCTCATCGAGAATAATGACTGCGGCACCAGAGAGCAGGCACTTCGCCAGCGCAACCCGGGCCTTCTGCCCGCCGGACAAGCTTCCTATGGTCTTGCTCAGATCCATCTCGGAGAACTGCAGCATAGAGAGGAACTTGTTCACCTTGCGGCGAGGGGCATCCAGTCCTAATCCATACGTATTGACCGCATGGCTCACCGTATCCTTCGGGTCGAGCTCCTCCCACATCCGGTTGAAGTAAGCATAGCTGACGCCTCTCTCCCAAGTCACTTCGCCGGATTCCGGCTTCTCCTGCCCCGTAAGCACCTTAATGAGCGTCGACTTCCCGCTTCCATTAGGGCCGACGATGACGAGGCGATCTTCCTTCTGAATATCGAAGCTGACATCCTGGAAGATCTGCCGATCCTCATAGACCTGCCCGATGCTCTTCACTTCGCACAGCTTGTCCGGGAAGCGCAGCTTCTCGTAGATATCGGTAATCAGCACGTTAACCGGATGCGGCTCGATACGCTTCTTGTTGTCCGCCAGCTGGCGGGACAGCCGATCCTTGGAACCAGACTTCCTGCTCGCCCGGCTGTCAAGCGCCTCCGATTCCATGAGGAGCAGCTCCTCCTCCCACTCGAACTGGCGGTCCAGCTCCTTCTTCCGCATCTTCTTCTTACGAACGTAGTCCGTGTAATTGCCTTCATACTCCTGGAAGTGATAGTTCTCAATCTCGATTACCTTCGTGACCACCCGGTCGATGAATTGGCGATCATGGGACACCAGAATCATCGCACCGTTATAACGGTGCAGCCACTGCTCCAGCCAGGCGATCCCTTCCATGTCGAGGTAATTCGTCGGCTCGTCGAGCAGAACCACATCAGGCACTTCGATCAACATTTTCGCAAGGGCAGCCCGATTCCTCCATCCACCAGACAGCTCATCTATTGGCTGATGACGTGACCTGTCGTTGAATCCGAGCTTCGTCAGCACCGTGTTAATCTGGGTTGACACGTTCCACCCGTCCAAGTGCTCCATCTGTTCAAAAAGCTCCGCCTGCCGCGCCAGCAGCCGATCCATCTCATCGTTGTCACTGACGAGGCCAAGCTTCTCTCCAACCTCCTGCAGCTCGCGCTCGACCAGAGCCACCTGCTCGAAGCAGAGCTCCAGCTCCTGCTGGACGGACAGACTGCCGCTCAGCTCCGAGAACTGGGAGAAGTAGCCGATCTTCACCTTAGGGTCCAGCTCCACCTTCCCCGACGTAGGCTCTTCCTTCCCCATAATGAGCCCCAACACCGTCGACTTCCCGGCCCCGTTCCGCCCAATCAGGCCAATCCGCTCCCCTTGACTCACACGGAAGTAGATCTCTCGGAAGATCATCGCCTCTTCATACTTCTTCGTTACATTCTCCAGCCTGATTATGCTCATTGTTGTCTCCTATCTGACTCTTCTCTATGGATTAAGTGCTTAAGAGCCTCCCTGCGGCTTAGCGGCTTCAACACCTTCTCATACTCTCTCACGAACGAGAGCACCGAGTCAGGATTCGTCTTCGCGTATTCTCGAAGCGCCCAGCCAATCGCTTTCTGATGAAAAAACTCCAAAGACCCCGCATGAATAAGAATAGATTCATACAATCTTACCTCATCTGTCTTCTGCTTATAGGAGAGTTGGTGCAAGATTACCGTACGATTCAGCCACAGATTGTCCGAGCAAATCCACTTCTCTGCATACTCCTCCCTCAGATTCGGGAAGTTAGCGAACATATAACCCACCACGTGAGAGGCGATGGCATCCACGGTATCCCACCATGATTTTGTCGTGATGCAGTACTCGATTAAGCCCATATGTTCCGGTCCCAGCTTCTTGCGAAGCTTAATCAGCAGATCTGTGGCGAATACCGCATATTCGCGCTCTGGCAGCTCCCATAAGAGCTGAATCCATGCTGGGGTTGGCGTGTGCTCCTTCAGCAATTCCTTCTGGATCTCTCTTCGCTTGGGCGCCTTAATGCCGAGAAAGGGGAACTGGTTACGCATATAGGCTTCCATCGCAGCAGCTGCATGGGGGTCCCGGTGATGCTCGAAGGCCGGTCGAATATGCAACATGACTTCGTTTCTTGCGGCCTTATTGGTCATTCGTTACACCTCTTTTGATTGGTTAACTCGTTGACTATCACGCGTTTCCTTGCTTGTTCTCTATTATACGTTTACGGCTGGGCAATCACTAACCTTAATTGTGGTGTCATGCACCTTTTATACCATTCATACATTAGACCAATGAGGCAGGACGAGTCTGACTGTTGAAGGGGAGATTAGTGTGATCATTAGATCCGGAGGTTATGAGATCGTCTATCATGGCAGGGTGTTCGCCTACGGCGTAAGTCCTATCGAGATTGTACTGTCGGAGGAGCATGAGCCGCTCACCTTCGTCTTCTGCCTGGAGCATGAGCCCGAGCGAGACGACTTCGTTACCGATATTCGCCTTGTGAAGTACAATGAAGTACGCATCGCCTGTGTGAACTTCCCGAGGGGGAAGCCCACCGGCAATCAGGACCTTGTTCAACTAGGTGTGCTGAATAACCGCAAGCTGTCGCTGCGATATGAAGTGTTAATTAACTACGATGCGTCCTCCTGGTCGCTGTCATTCACATTCTTCGCAGGCGAAGGGGGTTAGCAACGATGAACAAGCTTGAGATTCAAGACCCCAAGGTGGCTAGCAAGATTATTGCGGCGAATCAAGAGAGCGAGCGGCGGAAGGCGGAGCTTGGGTTGCTTGGGAAGTTCTTCGGATCGGGGGAGAATGTTCGGCTCTATATTGTTGGCACAATTGCTCTAGGCATTCTGCTCATCGCCCTCGCCTACACGCTGACTCCGGACAAGTACCGCTCACCCGGCTTCGCGCTGAAGGATATGTGGACCTTGGTCGTGCTGCCAGTCGAATCGACGATTATTGGATACTTGATTGGCTCAAGGACGCGGGATACGGGGGGCTAGAGCAGATGCTGCAGCTCATCTTACTCGCTCATGCGGATTGGATGACGGGCGGCGGGTCAGATGACGCTTGTCCGGTGGCTTATGGCTGCCGGCCGCCGTCAGGCTAGCGGAACTCACAGACCTTATTCGATGAAAATTAGCAATATACAGAGTCTTGTGGAATTGAGCACCGTTATTCGCCTTGAAAAGTGTAGATCCACCTTAATATTAGCCTAATAAGCGCTCCTAGTTCCGCTAAGCTTCATAACTAGTGCCAAATAAGCAAAATAAGAGCGGCTAGTTCCGTTAGCCACTTCACCCCATTCTAGATGAGAATTCATGCCTCAAGAGATCACTGCGGATAGGCAAGTAGCTGCTGCTACATAACGTGAGAACGGCAAAAAAAGCCGGGGCGCTTCGTAGCGATGCCGCCCGGCTTGCCTGATCTATTACTGTGCTCGAAGTGTCCCCAGCACCTGCTCCAGCCGGACGAACGATTCGTTCATTCCGCCCTCCATGCCGGACTCCAGCATGCCGTCCCGGTCTGCGACCGAGCGGAACAGGGATTCCATCACTACCTTGGTTCGGTCTACGCTTAATTCCTCGAACACCGCCGTCTCGAGCGTCACATGTCCTCTCTCAGGAAGTCCCAGGAACTCGAATGTCTGAACGATTCGTGTCGGTGCTGTAACTTCGTGGAACACGCCGCAGAAGGCGTACTCTTCATTGCTGCCCGGGTCCTTGGACACGTATCTCCAAGCCCCGCCGTCCCTCGCGTCGAAGATGTCCAGCTGCATGGTCAGCCGGCTTGGTCCCATCCACTGCACGAACAAGTCTGCATCGGTGAAGGCTTCGAATACTAGCTCCCGAGGTGCATTGAACTCCCTCTCAATGACAATCACTTGCTTGCCTGGCTCCGCTGTCAGCTTCATCTTATTCGCTGCTGTCATCCTTGATCAACCTCTTCCTGGAATTGGTGGACTTGCCGATTGCCATCCTCAATCTGTGCCATCCTTGTCTCCAATACTTCGTCAAGCTTCTCGAATCGCTGCCTCCACATTAAGCGGTACCGCTTGGCCCATTCCTCCACTTCAGTGATAGCTTGTTCATTCTAGCGATAGATGAGCTGCTGCGCCTTCTTCTCCACCGTTACGACATTCGACTCCCGCAGCACCTTCAGGTGCTGTGAGATCGCCTGCGGCTACTTCTTAATCTACTCATACCTGCGGGTCCATGCTGACGACGACCTTCCCTCTCGCACGCCCTTCTCCGAGATATCTGATGGCCTCGGCCGCGTTGCCCAGCGAGAATACCCGATCAATGACAGGAACGACTTGACCAGCCTCCACCAGCTCCTTCCACACAAGTTGATCCTCGTGCTTGGGCTTGTGGAGTAGGAGCTTGACCGTCTTCTGTTCGAGCCGTGCGATCAGCGGCGCGGCGAGTAGCGCCGACAGGATGTTCGGCATCGTACCGCCGACCATGACGTAAGTGCCGCCCTTCCCAAGCACACGCTTGATCCCGAACACCGACCGGTTGCCGACAACATCCAGAATGAGGTCGTAACGCCTGTCGCTCGCCGTGAAGTCTGCATCTCTATAATCCACGACATGGTCAGCCCCGACAGACCGCATGACTTGCAGCTTCTCTGCCGCATCCACTCCGGTCACTTCCGCATCATGCAGCTTCGCGAATGGAATGGCGAACGTCCCCACACCCCCGCCCGCTCCGTTGATGAGAACTCGGCTGCCCTTCCGCAGCTTTCCTACATCTCGCAGTCCCTGCAAGGCCAGGACCGCTGCTTGCGGAATCGCAGCCGCCTGCTCGAAGCTGATTCCGACAGGCTTCGGAGTAACAGCCTCCTCGCCCGCACATACATATTCGGCGAAGCCGCCCCATCCGCAGCCTGACAGATCTCCGAACACTTCATCTCCCGGTTGATACCGCTGGACGCTCGAACCTACAGCAACGACCCGCCCTGCCACGTCAGCACCTAGTATCCGTTGGCGAGGTCTGCGCGGTGCAGCCAGCCGGGTGAGGTAAGGCTTCCCACGCACAAGGTCCCAATCCCAGGAGTTCACCGATGCGGCGTGAACGGCAATTAGAACCTCATGAGCCTTGGGCAAGGGAATAGCCACCTCTTCAAGATGCAGATCATCGGGCATTCCATACTTGTCACAGACCAGTGCCTTCATCGTGCTTACTCCTAGGTTCATCGTCAATCCCCACCTTTATCTCATATTCTGGATATCCTATCCATCTATACGCAGGTAAGAGGCAACCGATTCTTATGTAAAATAAACTTGACACTATGATTAGTTTATCATACATTATGTTCAAGAAACTTAACTTGAAAAATTACCCATTGGGAGGCGTACGGCATGACGTATCAAGAAAAAAAGAGCATCGTATCGATACTCAGCACGATTTTCATTTTTGGGTTTTACATTGTCTATAGGTATATACAATATCCAGACGAAGGAGTAGTCGGAACAGCGATTTTTCACTACTGGGGCTCCTTTGTCCTCATCCTAGCCTTGGTATCAATTATTGCGCACATCGTGATCAGCATTATTTTCATCATTGTCTATCGCCTCACAACAGGGGAAGAAGAGCCTCGATTCACGGATGAATTGGATCAATTGATTAACCTGAAGGCTTATCGGAATTCATTCTTCGTATTCGTCTCCGGCTTCCTGCTCGCTATGGTGTCGCAAGTTCTGGATCAGCCTGTGCCAGCGATGTTCCTCATTCTCATTAGCTCTGGATTCTTGTCGGATGTCACCACTTCCGTGACGAGATTGTATCACTACCGGAGAGGAGTCTAATATGGGTAAGAATCTTGTCGGCAACCACATTCGAAGATTAAGGTTCAATCACGGCGAGATGACGCAGCAGCAGTTGGCTGACAAGGCAGGCGTGACGAGACAGACGATTGTGGCATTGGAGAAGGGCAACTACTCACCTTCGCTCGAGCTCGCTTTTCGTATCGCACAAGTCTTCGATCTGCGCTTGGAAGAGGTATTCTATTACGGGGAGCAAGACCATTCTTAACTAGGAGGAGGCTTCAACATGAATTCCGCATCTACAGCTGCAAGAACAACCGGTGTTCTATTCATTCTGGCAACCGTATCGGCAATCGCAGGACTTGTTCTGTACGACCCTATTCTACAAGGCCCGGATTACTTGTCCACCGGTGCCGCTCATGCCAATCAGATTCTGCTGGGAACTGTGCTTGAGCTCGTCCTTATCGCTTCGGCGATCGGCACCGCGATCACGATGTATCCCTACTTGAGGACATACAACGAAATTCTCGCGCTTGGGCATGTGTGCTTCCGCTTCCTGGAAGCGGTCGTTATTCTGATCGGCATGATTAGCGTACTCTCCTTGTTATCCTTGAGCGTGCAATTCACGGCCACTGCCGCCCCTGAGCCTGCTTCCTTCGTTACCTTGGGCCATGTGCTCAGAGCCGTGCATGACTGGACCTTCATGCTGGGCCCCAACATTCTGCTAGGCATCAATACCATGTTCTTCTGCTACATTCTCTATCGTTCCAAGCTCGTACCCAGACCGCTCTCCATCTTGGGGATGACAGGAGCGGCTCTAGTATCGGCGGCAGGACTGTTCGAGATGTTCGGCGTATTCTCCCAGATCTCCGCATGGGGCGTGCTCATGGCTCTGCCTGTGGCATTATTTGAGATGATCTTGGCGGGGTGGCTCATTGTTAGAGGCTGGAAGCTGTCTTAACTTCTCTGAGTGGGCCATCTAGACCGCTGCAGCCATACTATTATATACAACATTCGATTGCTCTGGTAACGTTAGCGGGCGAACGGTAGCTATAATAATCTTACTGATATATAGGACTGACTGTGATACAATTTTTTACAAACCTAACAGAGATGAGGTTAAAAAATGTCATGGTTAATTCGAGCCCTTCGAATCGTCCTCTTCGTTAGTATATTGGTAATTCCTATTAGTAATATCTCGGTCTATGCAGCAGCACAAGATCGTGAGATCAGGGTTATACTTGACGGAAAAACGCTCGCTTTTGAAGTGCCTCCTGTGCAAATGAATAATCACACTTTTGTACCTTTACGGGCAATATTTGAAGCTCATGGGGCTGAGATTACTTGGAACCAACAAGACCGTTCAATGGAGGCAGTTATAGCAACGCATGTCATTCGGTATTCTATAGACAGCACCATCATGTATGTGGATGGGAGAAGCATCGACCTAGGTATACGAGCAATTCTAGTAAAAAACCGAATGCTTGTCCCTGTTCGAGCGATTAGCGAGGCGCTTGGAAGCAAAGTCACGTGGGATAGAACCACTAGGATAATTACCATTACAACAACGAAATCTGAGCAAGCTTCTGCTCCCCCATCTGAAGTAAAGCTGACGTTAACACCTGACGAGCGCACAAAATCGGTAAGCGTTGCAAATGCTGCCTTCGTCCTACATGTAAATTACTATGGTGTAAAAGAAAACTTATTCTATACTTCACTCCGGCTTGTAAATAATGATGCTAAGGATATTAAGCTCTCTCTTGCGCCAGGGGACAAACAAATTAAAGAAGTAATAAGTAAGGCAACGGATCCCTTGCCAAATCTAGCCTACGAAGATTGTACGAGGGTCAGATATCACGATTATACGGATTGGGATGGTGATCTCATTCGTGTCCCCGAATTCTACACGGACTCCGAGTGCACCAGTCGTAATGAAGCCAAGGACGCAGCATTCAAAGAGTGGCAAAAAAAGAATAGCGGGCTGCGCGAAGCTGGAAGTGATACGGTGACCGTACGGCGAGAGATTCAGGCTGCAGACGGATCACTTAGCAACTATGTCATACCTGCAAATAAGTCAATTGAGTTCATTATTAGCAGCACTAACATTAACGATAGTAAGTGGATTTTAAAAGGCAGTTATTTTACGGAGGAAAGTCCTGGTTATCAGGTTCCCATCTCACTTGAGTATACGATTAATAAAGATATGGGACTTGGCAGCTATGATGTGTATTTTACTAATCCTATTTACAAGTAAGAAAACCAGCTGACATCGTATAATGACGGTGACAGCTGGTTCTGGTGGTTACCCTTGACCCATCGAGCTCCATACTTCTTGATAATGCGGGCTGTGAATGAAGCCGATAATATTTCCGAACGGATCTACGACCGATGCCGTAACCCAATCAACACCGCGTTCCGTTAAGGGCTCATACTCCACGGCTCCCAGTTTCTTCGTAATAGCCAGCATTCCTTCAACATCAACCACATGCCAGTACAACGTCGCTCCCCCCACCCCCGTCATGCTTGCTGCTGGCGGAGCATACTTCTTATCAATGATACCTAATTCATCTTGAGAGTCACCAATTCGATATTCAATATAAGCGGGATTCTCAGGATTCGGGCTCTGGAAGTACGGCTCCACACCCAATAGCTTCGTATACCATACTTTTGCAGCTTGGAGATCGTCTGCCCAGAAGCTTACATTCGCCATGCCTCTTAACTTAATTGTGTTTGTCATTCTTATCAAGCTCCTTTTAAGGTAGTAGTAGTTGCTCTCACCTCAATGATAGGAGATGTTGACTATGACTGTATTACAAAAATCCGCAGACATTTATCGTACGGGCGGCAAGCTCGACCCTGCCGGCTTCGAGCGGCATATTATTTTTGACACTTATGTGCCTCCGGATCGTTTGAAGCCTTTTGTTAATCATTTTTGGTCCATACGTTGGGATAACACGGCTAATCAGCCCTACATCTCGGAGCAAGTCATGCACCGCCCCTATGTCGACGTATACCTGTCTGAGCAAGAGTCCGGTATCCAGTGCTCATACCGGGACAAGAGGGATTATGAGGCTGCGAATCAAGGCAGAATCATTGGTGCCAGGTTTAAGCCTGGTGCATTCCATGCTTTTTGGCGAGGCTCGCTGGCAGACTTACCTAACAAGACACTTGCGCTTCAGCAAGTGTTCGCAGAGGCAGATACAACTTATATCTCCGATACGCTATCCTTGCCAGATGATGCCGCCGTCTGTGCCCTTAGCGATCTCCTTCAAGCGCAGAACCCGCAATATGATGCTAACCTTGAAGTGATAAGCCGCATCCTTACTGCGATTGAGCAAGATGGCTTGGAGACCGTCAGGGATGTTGCACAGTGGATGGGCAGAAGTGAACGATGGCTCCAGCAGCTATTCCAGGAGTACATTGGGATCGGGATCAAGTGGCAGCTTCAGAGAAATAAATTGCTTCGGGCAGCGAGCTCAATTCGCGAATGTGAGCACCCGGATTGGGCAGATATGGCCTACGAGCTCGGTTACAGCAGTCAGCAGCACTTCATTACAGACTTCAAGCGCGTCTTAGGCAAGACACCGCTGCAATACAAGATTTACACGAGCGAACATGCAGCAGAGTAATGGAATTAGAGGCGCAGAGCAAATCTGCCGAGCCTCTATAGCCTACCGTTGTATGTGCCATATTCCTCATGCCGTCCCCTAACTTCCATGAGGTTCCGAATCTCTCTCTGAACCTGTCAGTTACAGATGATGTCTGAAAGTATAGATTTACAAACCTTATCCAAGCTGGTACAATTTGCACCCAATCTTGAATACATAGCACATGATTAATGGGGAGGCACTTAAGTTGTACATTAGTAAAAAAACGATCGGAATCTTAACCGCTCTAGTCGTATTGCTGTTCTCCGGCATCGGAGTGTATGCGGCTACGTCGTCGTCCAAGCCAACAAGCACCATTCAGGCTTGCGTTAAGGACAACGGCACGCTGCGTCTCGTCTCGTCTGCCACGGTATGCTACAAGAGTGAGAAGCGTGTCTCGTGGAACGTTGTTGGTCCGAAGGGAGATCCGGGTATTGCCGGACCGCAAGGGCTGACAGGTGCCACGGGCAAGACAGGAGCGCAGGGCCCTAAGGGCACTAAGGGCGATACCGGCGCAGTCGGTGCCACAGGCGCGACTGGGCCACAAGGCGCTATTGGCCCAGCAGGCCCAGCAGGCGCAGCAGGACCACAAGGTCCCAGAGGCGATGCCGGCACGGCCGGAGTGACAGGACCGCAGGGGCCTGCAGGTCTGCAGGGGCCACAGGGCGACATCGGCCCTGATGGTGGAGCAGGACCGCAAGGGCCCAAAGGCGACACCGGGGCGACCGGGGCGTTAGGACCGCAGGGGCCGCAAGGAGACATCGGCCCTGCTGGCGCAGCAGGCCCTCAGGGTCCCAAGGGTGATACTGGCCTCACAGGGGCAACAGGACTGCAGGGACCTGCTGGACCGCAGGGGCTGCAGGGCGTTCCAGGTATTCCGGGTCTGACGTTCGGCAATTCCAATATTTCGAACGGCCAAGGCGGCGGCAACGGCAGCGGGGTCGAGAAGATTATGGGCGAGGTCTGGCTGTTCGCCGGCAGCTTCGCGCCAAGCGGCACCCATGTCTGCGACGGCAGCCTGCTTCCGATCAACCAGTACTCCGCGTTATTCTCCTTGCTCGGGACAACCTATGGCGGCAACGGCACATCCAACTTCGCCTTGCCGGATCTGCAGGATTACGCGCCTGCAGGGGTCAGCTACGTCATCTCTATGACAGGCGTGTTCCCGGTGCGTCCATAACCACAACAGGAAGAGCTTGTCCCCTCGGGGCAAGCTCCTTTTTCTTTTGGCGATATTAAATTCTAGGTAATTCTTTTAGAATTTGATTGTATTGGGCCGGCATATAACTTTGAGAAAGTATATAGGGGAAAGTAGAAACTTGCAAAGTAAGCTTTACATATTATGCAAAGCAAACTATACTAAACGTGTACAGAAATATGGCAAGGATGTGGGTAATTGAAAACACGGATTCAAGAACTACGAAAGCTGCACAAGCTATCTCAGGAAGAATTGGGGCTGGCTGTTGGTGTTACTCGACAGACGATCACTTCGCTTGAGGTGGGAAAATACACAGCCTCCCTTGTGCTCGCATACAAGATTTCCAAGTATTTCGGGCTGACGATTGAAGAGGTATTTGATTTCAGTGAAGCGGAGGAATCGTAATGGATACGTATAAAGAAAAGATTAGAACTCGTACGAACCTGGTGTCACTTGCTGCTATAGCTGCTGCGATAATCTTCTTGGTACTGACGCTGTATCGTGAACATCTGCCCGTGCTCCCAAGCTTTATTAAAGGCTTTCATATCGGAGCATTTATCGGCCTTGAGCTATTCGCAGCCTTTTATCTCGGCAAATATATGAGAGTCAGACACAACGAGACGGCGATGAAGAAGATGTATATTGCGGAAAACGATGAGCGTACCGCGCTGATCCTCCGCAATGCAAGCATGCTTGGCATGAGCGTTATCCTCATCGGATTTACCTTTGCCGCCATCGTCTCCGGTTTCTTCAGCCCCACTGTCTTCTTTACCTTAATGGGCAGCCTACTGTTTGTAATGATTGTGTTCTATGCTCTGTGGGTCTACTATGCCAGTAAGCTATGACACTTGCGGGCTGGCGGGCCATTATGGCCCGCATTCTGCATGAATTAATCCACTACGTAACCATCCCTGTTCAATTATTGCTAACTAAGGATCGTGCTAAGCGTAATGTTCATTTCCTTAGCATGCCACTTGGTATCCCTAACTTGGAAGTCCAGATTCAGTCTCGTATGCCCAATTCCCTCGCCCGATATCCAGACTAATCGATACGTTCCCGGTTTTAAGATCATTTCAAATTCTCCTAGGTCGTTCGTCTTTTCTTTGACGTAGGTTCCTTCGATCTTATTCCCCGCCTCGTCATGCGTCTGAATGATATCCATACGAATATTCTTAATTGGCACGCCACCTTCATCCGTCAGCATTCCGAAGACGTTAGCCCCCATCAACTGTATGACATAAGGCTCTGAGGAACTACCTCCAGTCGTGGCAACCCCGTTCTTCACTTCAACAGGTAGATTCAGAACTTCCATGTCGTAGTTTGCATAAGTGTAGTGCTTGAGATTGTACGCACCATCCGGCAGAGCCATGTTCACCTTGCCTTCTACTGCTTCTATTCTATATGAAGCAAGCGCATCCGAACTCTTATGTTCTAACGCAAGGATGCCGTCTCCTATAGACCCGTCATGGCGAGATATAGATAGATGTACGTTCGGCATAGGTACAGTAATCTGTAACCGATCCATCCCTACAAGCTTGTTATCTGCTATCTCAAAAGGAATATCGAGTAGATTCTCGGCATATTCCTCGCTGTCTCTTATCGAAATAACCTTATACTTGCCGTCCTCCAGCATTTGCGAGAATAGACCTTGGCCGTTAGCTTGAATGAAAGATCGCTTGCCAGTCGACGAACTCTCAATCTCAACCCCCACGTTCGGATAGGCCGAGCCGTCCGCCTTCAGCAGCTTACCAGTCAAGCTATTGTATGGTCTCACGATGAATCTCTCTCCTTGCTGGCCATCACCTATCACGAATTCCTGCCCAATTACCGCTACATCTCCATTGTTTCCATAGAATCGAGTAGCCGTAATCTGGACGCCAGTAGGAAGAGCAGCTTGAACATAACCTCGGTTGGTTGGGACAAGAGCTTGACCGCCCTCCCACTCTAACCATACTTCCCCTTCTTGTTCCATTGATTTATTTTCAAATATAAGGTACCCAAGCAAGTTAGGGACTCTCACTTCCATCTGCATGTCGCCATTCACTGTGACCTTCTTTTTAATGAACCACATGTCCGATTCTACGGAGAAGCTGCGGACGCTTTCTATTACATACTCTCCTTCATGCGCTAGTAGGGAGAAGTGTCCGTTGTCTACACGTGCATAACGATCAATAACTCCGTCCGGTCCAAGATATTGCAACTCCAGGACATGCTGGCCAGTTAGAAGGTTTCCATCCAATCCATAGACTGTTCCTTGAATTGACCCCGCGGGAATGTGAATGGACCAAGCAGCCGTACCGTTATTCACCGTAACCGCTTGACGTAGTTCAATCATTTCTCCACCATCGTTCGGGTGGAATCCATAGATGAGATACTCCCCGTTGTCCAAGGCCAGTTCAAATTGTCCCCCAGCATCTACCGTTGCGTTAGACAGAAAATTCATGTCATCTTTTTTAGTGATCTCTAGAACGCCATTACCGTATGGGACGCCGCCTCGAGTCACCGTACCTTTCACATTGTTGAGCGGTGCGCCAGAGACCGGCTTGCCATTCACCATCGCTGTCAGGCCCTGGGCAATATTCAGTGTGGTTATCTTCCCTTGGATGGTAACGTCTTTTGATGTGATGGAAGCGACGTCGACGATACTGTTTTTCTCGGCAACGAAGGTGACTGGAGTCTCTATTAATAGAGACTTCATCTTCCCGCGAAGCGTCGTCGTCCAAGTCCCGCTTGTATGGCTGGAATTCACTCGCATGTTCTCATATCCGCTGCTGGTCAGATCACGCTCCTCAAGAATTGCGCTCGTCGTAACTTGAGTGCTTGCAATGATAGTCGAGCCCGAGGCAACGATTCTGACCTTCCCCGATTGCTTCTGTACAACCATCTCGCCTAGCTTGCTGTTGCTTATGTATACACCATACATGCCGCCGCCCTCGACGATCGTTTTGCCTTTTACAGTTACTCCGCTAAGTACAACGTCGCCTTCGCCGACCCGCTTGTCAATAATGAGATTGCCTTGTACAACAACGTTGCGCAGCTTCACATCTCCCGACTTGATGCGAACGTTAGCGGCGAGGGTGGCTACACTATTCTTCGGCCCCCATATTCCCGCATAGTAGACCCGCTCTGGCAAGCTCGACGCACGCGACTCCTCCGAGCCAATCGCGGCAAGCGAGATTGCCCACACAATCATGGACAGTAAGACCATTCCGACTATTCTTGATGTTCTCTTCATGTTGCCAGTCTCCGCTTCTATGTTTGATTTTTCTATTACCAAAACATAGCTACTGTATCATAATCTCTCAATTGCGTCCCTTGGTATATTGTTCCTGTGAGTCACAGGTATACCTGAGTACTGCGTTCGAATTCTTGCAAGTGAGTTAAGGTAGACTCCGGACATACACAACAAGCCGCCATGACCCTCGGGCTGCATGGCGGCTTGTACGTTGTTTACTATACCAACGCTCTTACTTTTAACACGGCAGGGATTACTCACAATTCGACTGACTCTCGATGCGGCTACAGATTTTTGGCGCTGAACGTATCTCCGCCTTCGATCGTGCCGTTGTCGAACCCCGCATTGAACCAGCGCATCCGTTGTTCGGACGTACCGTGGGTGAAGCTTTCAGGCACGACGTAGCCTTGTCCCTTCTTCTGAAGCGCATCGTCGCCGACCGCGCTGGCTGCCGTGATAGCCTCTTCCAGATCGCCCTGCTCCAACACATTCATGTCCTTCGCGTGATGAGCCCAGACACCTGCGAAGTAGTCCGCCTGCAGCTCGGTGCGTACGGACTGGTCATTCGACTGCTTCGCACCCATGTTCGTCGTGGCGAGCAGCGTCTGCACGTGATGCCCGACCTCGTGAGCAATGACGTACGCCATGGCGAAGTCGCCCGGGGCCTGGAACTTCGTCTTCAGCTCGTCATAGAAGCTGAGGTCAATATACAGCTTGTAGTCGCCCGGACAATAGAAGGGGCCAACGGACTCCCCCGCGGTGCCGCATGCGGACTGCACGCTGTCGTTGTATAGGACGAGCTTCGGCTCGTCGTAGGTTAACCCCTTTTCTGCAAAGATCTGCGTCCATACAGCCTCCGTGTCTGCAAGCACCACCGATACAAACTGCGCCAGCTCCTCTTCCTCCTGACTTCCCTGATACGGCGTATCGCTGACGGAGTTCGACGTCGTGCCTGTCATATCAGTCAAAATGCTGCCAATGTCGCCACCGCCGAACAGCAGCGCGACCACCAGGACGATGATCCCGCCGATTCCGCCGCCGACCAGCTTGCCACCGCCGCTCATGCCGCGCCGGTCCTCTACGTTCGCACTGCCTCTTCTTCCCTGCCATTGCATCTCGTTTTCCCCCTGTCATTATGCCGCCAAGCGCTCTTCGCTTCGTGTGTTGTCCGGTTGGCGAGTTGCCAGCGCATTTACTCAGTAGTTCTTACCCCGCAACTGGGCTCGCATAACTGCCAAGGTTAATGAGATATCAGCTCTAGAGCCGTTAGTTGAATCCTTGTTGGTTAACCGGGCATAGAAAAATACATCGCCTCGGCACTTGGGCCACATGGCGATGTATTAATCAATTACCTATCATTATGCGGTAATCGTTCATCCTTGTTCCTTGATCTTCCTGATACCTTGTACAATCTGCTCCTTCAGTACCTCTCGCAGGGCATATACCACCGGTGCCGAAGGGATGTCGAACCTCAGATGCGAGTGAGGAATCTCTGTGAGCAGAGTGCCGATTGGATTGCCTTGCTTGTCATGGATGACGTTCCAGAAAACTCTCGACCTATGGTCTTCCGCCCCCCATCTCTCAAGAGAGTTTCGGAAAACCAAACGCTTGCCGATCACAAAATCGTTCTCTTCGAGCTTCTCTGTCGCGCTGAACCCGGCATCTTCCAGTTGTTCGAATAGGTAAGGCATAAGCTGATCCAAATAAAGACCATAGGCAGCATCCTCAATCTCAGCAAAAGCAGCCGCCAATTGATCGTACATGGATTCGAACAATGTTCTCCACTCGGACGCGATATAACGGTTGGCCGCCTCACTCAGTTGTTCGATCACCATATTCTGACTGAACATCGGTATTCCTCTCTCCACATGCAACGCCTCCTCTATACTTCCATTCCATTGTACAACTTGTAAGCCAATTGAAAGGTTAGGCGGAAGGAGAGAAGGAAGATCAACTATTTGCATAGAAAACCTTATACACAGATTTAATCTTAAACTCTGGCAGTAAGGAGGGCGATGCTCAGTTGACGAGCCCTAAAAAAATGGCGGAAAGATTCATGATTAGTACAAGTACGATACGAAACTACGAAGCTAACGGACTGATACCGCCAGCTGAACGTTCACCGAATGGCTATCGCCGTTATACGGACCAACATGCCGCCTATCTGTCGTGCATTCAAGCGATGGCCCCAGCATTCGGAATGGAAGTAACGGCTGAGGTGCTTCGTTGTATCCAGCAGGACCAACAGCAAGCTGCAATGTGGATCATAAGAGAAAGAGAAGTCTCTCTGTACGAAGGGAAACAGAAGCTAGAGAGACTGATCCAGGATATTCAGTCATATACGCAAGATTATATAACTTCGAATGCCGAGGAGCCCCTCACTATTAACGAAGTTTCCAGACTGACGCAGGCTCCTAGGTCGGCGATACGCTATTGGGAGCAAGCAGGATATATAACGGCGGAACGGGATCCCGGCAATCGTTATCGTCGATACAGAGCTTATCACCTGCTGACAATAAGGTTAATTCAAGTTCTGCAAAACTTCGTGTATTCAGAAGATACCGTCAAGCTGAAGCAATCCATCGCCGAGACCGAGCACTCCCACTTGAATCTACAGGAGCTCTTGAACGTCGCTGAGAATAGTAGAGCTTATCTCGATAAGATGCTTGAATTCCAGCTATGCGGGATATCCCATCTGTACCAATTAATTCAGCTTACAAAAAAGAAACGATAAATGCGCCCTATCGGAATCCAACATTAGGAGAGGGGAAGCGCTTAGGAGATGCGTCCGCCTACCGCTTGCGCGTCTCCGTCAGCTGGAACTGGCCGACCAGCTGCTGGAGGAAGGCCGTGATCGCCTCCACGTTGCGCGTCGTGTAGCTGACGTCCATGATGTCCGTCTGCAGCTCTTGTACCTTGGATTCAACTTCCGATGAGATCGAGCGATTCTCGAGGCTGACAGAGGCTACCTTCTCCATCAGCGCGACGACTTCGTCGATGATCTTCGTCTTGAGTGCGTCATCCTTGGCGCTTCCGAGCGTCTCCATCGCGACGGCCACGAGGTCCGCCCCTTCTTGCACGGCCTGGGTGCCTTGGGTCATGGAGACATGCGCTTCTTCCGCGTGTACCGCGATTTTCCCCACGATATCGTGCACTTCTTGCGTCGACTGACGCGTCCGTTCGGCCAGCTTGCGGATCTCTGCAGCGACGACAGCGAAGCCCCGGCCATGTTCACCGACACGAGCCGCCTCGATCGATGCGTTCAGTGCCAGCAAGTTCGTCTGGGCAGATATCTCTTCAATCGCCTGGAGCACGCCCCGGATCTCATGAGCTGTTTCCGTGAAGACTCGAATCGTCTCGTTCGTATCGGTCACTCTGAGTGAGATGTTCGTCATCGTATCGCCGATTCGCCCTACCTCGTTCTGTGCCACCTCGATCTGCTCCGACGCTCGCTGCTCGAGCATGAACAGTGTCTGCCTCGCCTCGTCGGCCACCCTCTTCGCTTCGTCAATATCTCTGAGCTGTCGCCGGAAGCTTGTCACCATCTCATGGATGCGAGTACTGACCCGTTCGGTCGATTGTGCGGTCGTCACGGTCGAGTCTCCGAGCACCTTCTGGCTGGACGTCACATCGGCTGCGGCCTGCTTCACCTTCATCATGATGCCTTCGAGCGAATCGATCATATTGTTGATCCACTTGGCCAGCTCGCGCATCTCGTCGTTGTCGAACTGCTTCATATCGAGCCGCTTCGTCAAGTCGCCCTTGCCCTCCGCATTGATCCGGATGAACCGGTTGATGACGGTGAGCGGATGGACGATCTTGCGCCGGCTGCGGGCATGGTTCGCTGCGATCGTCGCCCCCCCTGTTACAAGCGCGACTGCAGTTGCGCAGAGTGCGACTGCAAGCGGAGAGCCCACGGCAGCAGCCGCATAGACGAGCACGCCCGACAGCAGCGCGCCGATCGCCGTCCACACCGCCTGCGGACGGAGTTCGCGCTGCGCGACCCCGCGTATCCGGTACACTTCCTCCAGATCGCCTTCGCACATCATGCCCCACGTGTCCGGGCAGTGAGGGAGCTTGAACGTGACACCCTTGCCGATGACGGGAATGTGACGATAATCGGAATAGCCAGGGAACTGGACGAACAGGTTGCTCCCGTTCTGTATCGTGTTCGCGACGCCCGGATGCAGCTGCCCGGTAGCCGGGTCTGTAAATACCAGCTCCAGCTCCGTATGTTCGTTCACCGACACTGTTCCCCACTTGGTGCGCACGCCATCCTTCAGATTGTCTCCGTGTGTGAACGTCCGATCCTCGAAGCGGCTGCGGGACAGCGCCGTACCCGGCGTAATGTGCTGCTGCAGCACCGGCCCCGCCATGAACAGATAATTGTCCCCCGAGTCGGGGTACACATGTCCGGATTCACGCTGGATCAGATCGCCGATCACATCGTTCGGAACTCGCGTACACAGCGCGCCTTCCCAGTGCCCGCTCCGTTCCAACGGACGAATATAGAGAATGGTCATCTTATCGTGAAAAGTCGACGTGCGAGGCCCGATCTCCACCGTCAGCGGATCCGCATACGGCCCGAACAGGCAGGAACGGACGGACGCTCCGCCGCCCCTTGCATACGTCATGCCGGGGGAGAGAACAGATGAAGCTTCATGCACGGTTCCGATATGATCCGGATAGGTGGAATACACCACTCTCCCGTCACGGTCGACCTGGAACAGCTCGGTCGCATCATTCAAGCGCGAATAGCAATCGGTGAACAGCCGCTCGCGGCTGTCTTCGCCTGCCGCCGCCTGCAGCCCGTCCGCCAAGCCATCGAGCGTGCGCCAACAGTCGTGCGTCCAGTCCATGAGCAGCTGTACCCGCGTCTCGGCGATCCCTTCGAAGATCGATTCCACGTCCGCCTTACTCGAGGCATTCAATCGATAGGACCACCATAGCGGCAAGCCCTCACGCCACCCTAACCAATCCAACAAGTACCCCACCCCATCTATGTCATATTTCTTCTCTCTAGATGTCATAATTTTAGCACAATTTGCCGAAATTGGTCGATAAATAATAGAAATAATTTCAAAAAAATTGCATGACTGCCGCGAGTTCTAGTAGGCTATCGAATCGGAATATATATTGACATATTCATTTTGTCCGGCGATGACTTCATTACATCTGTGACCTCGAAATCATACCCCTCTCTTCTTTCGTAATTGCTGTTAGGTAACCAAGTTCCATAGATGTATTTCCAAGTGTTCTGTCCGAGCTCATGTTCGCTGTTCACCTTAACAATTGCGTATCTACCAGCAGGTATCTCGATACATACAAAGTTCGGTTCCATTCCCTCGATAGAAGTCACTTCCTCTTCTATAAGGAAAGAAAATCCCCCGTTATCTTAATACTCATGAGCAATGCCGTATGCAAAAGCCGGCCGAGCTCTATTCGAAATTTTTATGTAATACTCATTACTGCCAAAATGATAGTAAAAGCCTGGAATCTCATTGAAATACGCCTCTTTATTCAAATTCGTTTGATAATCATAGCCAATAATTTTGATGGAGGTCAATTCTATAAATTCAGGTTTATACATGTTCAAACCCCCTCGTATATTCGCTCCATATGATATACAAGCTGTTCCTGGAGCTGTTCTTCTATAAATAGAATCGCATTTTGTATTCGATTATAGTGTTCCATGAGATAGTCCACTCGTCTTCAAAAAAATACATCGTCGGGACCCTTGGGCCGCACGACGATGTATTCTCAATCTGTATACGGTTATGCTCTGCTCGGTTCATCTTCTTCCCCGGCCGCCACGGGACTAACCCAATCGCTTACAATTAAAATTCATTGTTTATGTAATCTGTCTCCTTATTTCTTCTCCATCCTTAATACATAACGGGTTGGTCCAGAAGATTGTATCGTGATGATCAAGAGCTATCTTCAATTTTTCATATTCTTCTAAGACTTTCACAATCGGGTTGTTGAGTAGTCTGAATCCATATTTAATATCTATCAGACTCATTTGTCTAGTTAGAAACTCCTCCGTCGCAGAAATCATCATATGATTAATGAACAAATAAGGCAGTTTATCATAGCAACTTAACATGATGAATAATCGATCCTCTTTTGCTGGACCTTCTCTAAATAATCTGCCTGAAGGATAATAAACTAAACGCTGCTCAAATGATAATTCATGCCACTCAAAAAGATGATAGTGGAGTTCAATCGGCTTGCCATTATAACCTGAAACAATATCTTCTAAGCAACTCTCATACCATGAAGCATCATCAAAGGATCTTGCTTTACTTGGAACGAAGTATTGTGAATCAAAAACAGTAGGGCGAATTGGTCCACCATGCCAAGCACCGTCATCAGAGAAGATATACCCCTTTGTTAATTCTGCTAATGCTGAGGCGATAATACCATAAACTAAATTAATAATTGCCGGTTGCCCTGTTGATCTTCGAAATACCCAGTAATGACCAACTGATAAAGATTTTTTCACCTCGATGTATATATCTCCATATTCAGCGTAATCGTCCCAAATATCTATAGTATCTTCATTCACTTTTTGAAAATAAGCATCAGATCCGCCACCATCACTCGGCTCTACATAAAACCATGCATACTCTACATCCCAATTCATAGTTTCAGTATTCGCATCATTTGGCGAAATTATTGTTTCCCCAAGCCTTACATAGATTAACGGCGTGTCTCGTAATTCAAATGGTTGTAGAAAGCGAATTAGCTTCTCATTTGCAAGCTTCAGCAAATCAACTAAAGTTGGTACTTCTATTGTTGTAGGATACACTTCGAATGTCGTGCTGATTGTCCTCACCCCAATTAGTTATTATTCTTTAATTCTTCATTCTCCAGGAAACTGCACTCCTGTGTCAATTCTAGCTTTAATGACTGTCCTCCTCTCCTACAATCTTTTCTATATACAAGCCAATCAATGATTTGTGACACCATATTGCATGTATAAAACTGCGAAGTTATAATAAAACTAAAGAAGGAGCCGTGCGTGAACACGACTCCTTGGCACAATAGACCGCTTCAAAGGCGGTCGGCTTCGGGAATTAGATCAGAAATAGACCGTGATCCTAGCAGAGGGGCGGTCTATTTCTTTTGGATAAAAACTGCAATGATGGCAACGACCAGCGTCAGCAGCGTAATAATAAACGCACCAAAACCAATCATCAACGTCAAAGCATCTTTAACCTCCATGGGCATCCCTCCCTTCGAAGAGAGGTAGCCGACCACCCTTGCAAGCCGTTCTATGTGCTTGTCTAATTATAGCATAATTTGTAAGAAACAGAGCAGTGAAATTCTAGTTGAATCGATGTTGATAAATTCTTGAGAGGCTTCTTTTTGTTAATTCGGTAGGAAGAACCCCTACAATAACAAAAGCTTTTCCAGCCGAGCAAGCGCTCGGTCTAGGGCTAAGTATTCCTCGAATTCTTTCCTCCCGATCTTCGTTGCACAATATGTAAGGCTCAGGTTGGTCTTGATAAATTCCGTTACCATTTCCTCAATGCGCGGCGAAAACTTTACTATTGAACTTGCTCTATGGAAATCCGGTTCTTTTGAAAACTCCAAATGTCCAACAGAGCGGCGTAGCGTAAGGTGACGTGTGTCTTTGAGGTCATTCATTCGCTCTTGCAAATTGGACGTTTCCCCCAAATAGACAATCTGATTGTCCCGGGTCCACGGCATATATGCCGGGTAGCTTTGGTAGTTTAGATGAGCAGCTAGTAAATCCATATATTTGTATCTTTTAGCTTTCACTTAACTGTTACTCGATTTTTTAAAAGAGTCTGTTCAACTCCTCTGCTGATATCAATTTTCGCACTCCTTAGTTTTGTGGTAGGAAATTATAACTTGTCCCATCGCAAGAATCTCTTTGGTTTCTGCCAATCGGACCATGGCATATCAGTGTTCCACTTTTATTTTTGCGCATGTAGCCAAACTTACCCTTTTTATTGCATTCAGGACAGCGCAAAATATTATCCAGCTTTTTTATGTTATCCCAAAGAACTTTATAATCAGATACTGGACTATGTTCATTATAATTATTTTGTCCATGGCTCCCGAAGCTAAGTAAGTAACGATCTCGCTCAATTTTGTCTAGAAGTAAAATGGATTCCTGATGTCCTGCGAACATTATTTTTATTGCTTTTTTAAGAGGAGGCCATAACTCTCCTAAATCGTATCCCGCGTTCAAAATTTCTCCTTTATATACTAATGATACAGATAATAAGTCGCAATGAATGCGACACCAATTTTCAAAAAAGATTCTGATCGGATTTGAAACTTCTGTGGCATGTGTAGCCATGTCAAATAAACCATCAATTTTTTCAACCTCTGTTAGAGAGTTTTTATAATATGTATGTCCATTCTCTCTATCGTAATTATATGCTTCAATAGTTTTCCATCCATTATTATTTGATCTTCTTATCGCTTCAACCATACTTTTATTAAAGTGAGCATCATGAGTGGTAATAATAAGTTGAAAGTGTTTAAAGTTATTGGCTAGGAAGTTTGCTATCCGCTTTTGATTGGGAAAGTCAAACGAAGAGAATATATCGTCTAGAACCAGCACTGGAAAAGTCTCATTCCCCTTTTCAATTAATGCAAAAACCAAACTTAAACCATAAGCACGCATCCAAGATTCGTTTAGATAACCAGTTGGAGCTATGTCTTTATTCCCTAGATAGTCTAATAATAGATTTAACTCCCTTGCCTTCGCTGGCACAACTCGGAATGAATGTGCAGCTGGTTGACCTGATTCGAGTAAAGGATTATCAACAAGTTCTGAAAATATCTCTTGCGCTCTCTCAATAACTTCTTCAAAACGTGTCTCCATTTCACTTTTGCAAAAATTGGAGAAAGAATCAGCGGTTAGTACTATCTGCGATACATAGGTGGAGAATAGTTCTTGTTTTTGGACAGTTGTTTGGTACAGCGTAATATATCTCTCTATGTCTTCGATATCTCTTTCAATATTAATCAGGTTCTCAAGGTTTGAAGTTTTTTCTGCATTGAGTACAAAGGCAGATAGTTGTGATTTGAGTTCTTCCACCGCAGAAACTAACTCAACCATGGACATTGGTTTTAACTCAAGTGTAGCTGCAGCTGGTTTATCTTCAGTTAGATATTTCATAATCGTAGCTATTGTTGTTTCCGCTTCTTCTAAAGAATCATTTAAGGAAGTTTCCGAAGATGCTATTTTGGTGGTTAGTTCCTCGATTCTTTTTGTGAGTGCTGTAAAAACTTTATTTTTGTTTAACTCGGAGTCGATCCTATCTTTCTGCGTCTGCCAGTTGAACTGATCTGACTCGCAAACAGGACAGTTGTCGGGATGATGTTCATGTAAATATTGCGAAGCAGCTTCAAGAACTTTAAATATTGAAACAACCCATGAGTAAAACTGATGGCTCTTTAAATCAAGTTCCGCATGCTTTAGTTCATCCTTAAGTTTTTCTAAGGATGACGCTTTCTTTAGTATCTCTTCCAGTTGAAATAGCGCTAATTCTGCATTTTTCATACCTGTTTGATCTTTTAATTTGTTTTTCTGTTCTTTGATTTTAAGTTTTAACGAAGCTAAGTTATGTATTGTCTTTGCGTCATACTCAATATGATATTTACCGCAAAGACAAGTAACAAAATGTTGTTCGTTTATTTTCTGGACTGGTGATTGTAGAATCTTTGCGAGTTCTTGACATATGGTTTGAAGGTTTTGATTATATTGGTTGTTTTGACCCCACCTTTTTAAGGAATCCATTTTACGGGACATTTCCATTAATGGCAGTATACCAACCGCGTTCGCTATCTTCTCGTACCTTTCACCTGGGGCAGCGTCTAGAATCTTCATAATGTCAGATAATCTGAAAATCCAATCATATTCCGTAAGGGTGTTAATAAAGGTAGCTAGGGCTGGCGCAGCTCCGCCTTTGTCTGTAACTTTTCTTGTGTCGCTCTTTTTATTGGTAAAAGTAATAGAGACTTGTCCATCGCCGACTTTATTTAGATGTTTAAAACTTTTGATGCCACCATACTCTCTGGCGTTCAGATGCCCAAGTTGACCATTAGGAGATTTACTTCTAAAGTAATCAATTGCATCGACAAAACTAGATTTACCCCAGCCATTTTGGGCAAAAACTAATAAGGACTTTCCATCCAATTGATATGTATGGCTATCAAGTAATCCTCTAAAGCCCTCAATCGAAATAGACTCAATTTTCATATCTAGTTACTCCTCACTTACTTCTGTTTCACAAATGGACAAGAAGCTTGACTTAAATTCTTCATCGTTAATTTGACCTGTTAGGAAATTCTTCAGTAAATCATTTATCTCTTTGTTTTCAATGTGTTTATTTTGCTTAAAAAAATCTTCGATTAGTTCAGACAACGGGCACATCCCCTTTTCTATATTTTATTAATAGCATTATATAATAGATCAAGCTGGTTACCAATAATTTGAAGAGTGTTTCTCGACAGAATACCTATTCTAATGGCAGGAAGTTACATTGCATATTTCGGAATGAAAATAGGAACTTAAGACGTACTCTTAATTATGATGGGTTCCTACGAGGCGCTTTTGGATTAGCTAAGAGAAATTCTGTTGGACAATAGAGTAGGAGGAAGATGCTTTGGTAGTGTACATTTGTTCACTGTACGGTGCAGATTTAGATGGTGAGGAGATACCCGAGGAAGACCGGCAACACCGCGCTCCTCCATATCGTTATAGTTACTGCATTGGAATTATTGGGAATGACCACGTGATAAAGTTTCAATGCCCGAATTGTTTGGGGGAATGGCCGAGGGGAAAAAGATATTCGTTGACTTTGCGTTGAATAACTTACTCATTCCTTTAAATTGTTGACTCGTATAACGGACCGGGACGCATTACACCGCAGTGGTGGGGGCATCCCGGCCCTTGTCTCTCGGTACAGCGTATTGCGAGGCATGCGAGCGTACTTTTGGTCTTACCACTGTTGCGAATATTTACAAGAACCGCTTGTTGACTCCGTGTTGACTTCGGGTACACAAAACAAGCCACCACGGCTCTTGAGCTACATGGGGTGTATTGGTCGTTCAGATACTGTTATTCGCCGCTTGGCGCTTCTTCGTCCCCCACCGCAACCGGATTCAAGCTATAAGAAACCCAATCACTCCAGCTCCCCGCATACAGCTTCACGTTGCGGTAGCCTGCGGATTGAAGGGCCAGCACGTTCGGCGTGGCCGTGACGCCGGAGCCGCAGTAGACGATGACTTCGTCGTCCTTGCCGACGCCTGGGAAGCGAGCTTCCTGGGAGGCCGCGTCCTTGAAGGTGCCGTTCTCCGCGAAGCTGTCCTTCCAGAAGCGGTTGACCGCGCCTGGAATATGGCCGGCGACGGGGTCGATCGGCTCCTGCTCGCCGCGGTAGCGCGGGGCTTCGCGGGAGTCGACCAGCGTCACGCCAGCCTGGCCTGCCTGCTCCCGAACGTAAGCAGCGTCCACCACTAACCCGGACCGCACGTCTGCCTTGAACGAGGCTGGCCGGGCAGCCGGCACTTCGCTCGTCACTTCGCAGCCTGCTGCTTGCCAACCTGCGAAGCCGCCAGCCAGCAGCGCGGCTTCGCCCTGATGCCCCGCCCACTGCAGCAGCCAGAGGAGGCGCGAAGCCATCGCGCCGCCTTGATCATCATAGGCGACGACACTTGTCGTCTGCCCGATGCCAACTGCGCTAAGCTTCCGCGCCAGCTCTTCCGCATCCGGCAGCGGATGGCGGCCGCCGCGGCCGTCCGGCGATTTTGGACCAGATAAGTCCTGCTCTAGATCCAGATACATCGCGCCAGGGATATGCGAAGCCTCATACGCACTTCGGCCTGATGACGGCTGCCCTAGCTGGAACCGGCAATCGACGATTACGAGTTGGTCTTCCTTCGCCTGTAGTCGTTCATGCAGCATACTTGCGATAATTGCTAACTTCGACATCATGAATCAATCCTCTCCATAGATGAATAGAGTAATGCTGATCAACAAGCTTGCCGGCGGTATATCGGTTAACCGGCACTGCTAGTCCGAGATGTCCTCTCAGTGTAGCATGTTCATACGCTCTCCGGAACAGTCCTGGTTCCTGCCTAATACTGTTCAATCCACTATTATGGTTTCCTTACGAACCTCATTGGGAAGCACGAGTGATAGGTTGCCCGATGAATGCGATGCATCCTTATACCCCGTTTGTGTATATCCTCCATCGACATTAATTAGGCCGCATCGAAGGACAGTGCTCCCGTAAGGTTGAACGTAGAAATATAGAAAGGACTTATTCATTTGTGGTGTCGACCCTGTGCGGTTCTTGAGCTTATCCGAGAACAATTGTTCAATGGCATTGCCCTCTGTATCATCGACATGAGCCTGCCAAGTAGCCACAAAGAAATCATCCTTATACTCAAATCGTGTAATGGTTTCATTGTTTTCGATTAAGAAGAACCTCAGTGCCTCTCCCTCAGGAAAAAGAAATGCCTCACTGTAGGCAGGATAAGTCGTTTTCAGTGGAGGGTGCTCATAATTGCGCAAACCGTATGCACCCATATTGGCTACGAGGATGGATCTGCTTCTCGACAAGTCACCCGAGAGAATCTGAGCGAAGTAGCTTTCGTTGTACTTCCCTGCGTACGGGGACTGAATGAAGACCGTATGGCTTCGGTAATCCACCTTATAACCGAGCTGCTCTGAGATGAATCTCATAGGTATGTATACACGACTATTAATCATTTTGACTGAGACATCCAATGGGACGTCAACCGTCTCTCCGGCTGCAAGATTCTCAACCCGTACTGTCTTTTTCTCAACAGTGAGCCAAGCCTTCTTTGACCACTTAGAGACGATGGCGGTTTTCTGTTGTTGATTCCACTCCACTGAAGCTCCGAGCGATTCTGAGACCAAGCGAAGCGGGACCAGCACCCTGCCCTGAACAATAACAGGCGCACTGTCGGTTTGCACTTGTTGGTTATTGACCTTAATACGAATACTTCCGGCCGCAAGAACAGATGAACTACAACAGATCATACCAATGACGACGCAAGCAGCGATAAGCTTCTTCATTCCGAATCAACTTCCTTCGTGTTGTGATTAATACCTCGATTGTCGCAGATAATTGTAATAGTAACCAATGGTAATTTTAGAAACTTAAGTAGATTGCTGAATTCAATCTTTACCTGTACCCCATGCTCCTCCAACATGTGCAGCAAAAAAACAGAGCTGTACGTCGCCATCGCGCATGCTCTGTTTTTTCTAACACACAATATGTCCTTGGCCTTGCAAGTGTAATTAGGTCGTTCCAGCTGCCGCCATCCCGTTGAAGGCTGTCGGGCCTGTTAATAAGGCAGTTGTACCCTCGACGACAGCATCAATCTGTACATACAACGAGTAACGTATCTCTCCGGCCTCCACTTCGTTGCTTGGAGGGAAGTCGCTTGACGTGATAGAGACGGGAACATTGAATGGATAGGTTGTTGTATTGATGACTTCTGTAAGAATAATCGTTCCGGATGCGGGATCTCCGCCATCGCTATTACGAGATACGATGAATGTAACAACACTGCTCGGCGGCGGTTCTCCTGATGTTGTTGCGAAGCGTAAACCAACGGTCCCCGACAACCACACTCTTACATTAGATTGGTTAGCTGTACCTACGACAGATACCGTCTGTAAGCCTATGTCACCTATCATCAATGGGGTTGGCGTAGGCGCGATACCAACAAATGTCAGATCACCCTCATTGTTCTGAAGCGAGAGTCTCATATCTATGAACTGAATAGCCAATGCTCGCACACCTCCTTCTACTACTAATAGAATATTCAGACATTCTATATTTGTTACTAGCAATAGACTGATAGCCCAGGAGCGGTGCCCTTTCTCAATCCCTTGCCTCACTATCCCCCTCAATCAGGAACTCTCTACAAGCTAGATATATTACTTACGTAAAAAAGACAACTATCGAATCGAACTGTACTGTACCCAAGCAATCATTATCTGAGCGAAGGGGATTGTGTACAAAAGGAGAACACAGAGTTACCTATCGTATCAAGGTATCTTAGACAAAAACAAAGAGCCGGCAACCACCCTCCCTGGTAGATTGCCGGCCTTTTGTCCGTCCCTAAGCGATTACACCCAAGCATCATTCGAGTACCCGCGCTGCTCCCAGTACCCAACATGCGTGCCCTCGATCAGCTCGATGCGGCTGAGCCACTTCACCGACTTGTACGCGTACATTTTCGGAACGACCAGCCTCACCGGGCCGCCGAGATCATTCGGGATCGGCTTGCCGTCATGCATGACCGCTATCATCACATCATCCATATCGGCCTGCTCCAGCGTGAGCGTATCCGTGTACACCCCATCGCCGGAATAGAACTTCACCGTCTGCGCCTTCGGCTGCACGCCCGCCTGCTTCAGCATCTCCTTCAGCGGGATGCCCTCCCACGTATTCTTGTACACCGACCAGCCCGTCACACAGTGAAAATCACTCACCTGAACCGTCCGCTTCAGCGCGACGAACTTCTCCCAGTCCCAATCCATCTCCTTGTCTACTAAGCCAAATTTCATAATAATGACAGGACTTTCAACCCATATATTAATCTCTAAGTTTGTAGTAAACTGGAAAAAGTTAATTTGGTAATTTTATAACATTAAGGAAAAATGAGAATAATCACTTCCATTCATAAAAATAGAGAGGGATAAAAATAATGAATAAATCCAAAAAAATTATTTGGTTCTTATCTCTTATTTTATTTTTTTGCTTTATTATTTTTATTTTTTTCGGGAACCCTATAAAATATTATACACTGAAGGGAGAATTCAAGAAATTCTTGGAAGAAAAGCATAAACAAGAATTTGTTGTTGGTAGGATTAGCTTTGATATCATGCATAGAACCTATCATTCCTACGCAACCCCCAAGAATGAGCCAAAACTAAAGTTTTATATAGGACAAAACAATATTACGAGAGAAATTGATGAAGCTTACGAATATGTGAAAAACAAACGCTATGAAATTAATAGAGGAAAATGATGGTTATTAACTAATAAAAACTATAATAAGGAGCTGTTTCATAGACATGCTAAAAAAGTCTATTACATTAATTCTATTTTTGCTTTTGTTAATGACACCTTCATTAACCGTATTTGCAGAAAATGAACTGCATATAACCAATAATGAAAAAGATATTTCTATTGATGAAGCAAAGAATGTCGTTATAAATGACATAGCATCCCTAACACCTGAGCATGAATTTTATGGTTTATGGAATCAAGTTGATGTAGTTTTCTCTGCCGAATTATACGACATCACCGATGCAGTAGTTGGATACTATTTTAAGTTAATCAATTCAAAAGGAATCAATGTGGGCTATTACTTAACTGGAGCTAAAACTAATATAACTCCTATCCTTGAATATAGCGCATCTCCACACGAAGCATTTGAGAATAGAGATAAGCTTTCAAAGATTTATTATTTCAGCGGTAAGAATTATACTTTTGCCAATGATACTGATACAATCATCAATCAACTAAATGAGAAACTTTTGACATCCAGAAGTAATCAATCAACTATAAATGAGCAAGACATGATAGATCAATTAACCTTCAATCGTAATGCAGACGCCCCATTGCTATGGAACCAGTATCTAGAAAGTAACAATATTGTCGGCCTTGCCTCATATCCTTCAACAGGTTGGTTAGATGTTCCTAGAATATTCCAACGACAACCCGGAGTTGAAAATCCAAAAAGTGCTTGTGGCCCCACTTCATTAGCAATGGCTGTTCAATATCTCTCAAGTCTAGGATACAATGTACATGACGTTTCTCATTTTAATTATTCAATGAGTGAAATGATTAATGGATATTATAACTTTCTGGGATCTAACATCTTTGGAACAAGTTCTGGAAATATGTCCTACCTGGTTCCACAACTTCTAAACATGTACATGAGCGGTTGGACTGCAACTTCAGTTAACGCAGACTCTTCTGGTGCAATTGATAAGTTTAAAGATCGTGTTATAAGCTCAAGACCGCCATTGGTCATGTGGGATACACTATGGTGGTTTCCTTGGGTTGATGCCGATGTGGATTGGCATTGGCAGACTGGAAATGCTTATAGAACTTCAGGAGGCGTTTTTCAGTTTGGTGTTAAGAACCCGGATAATGGACCTGAAAACACTTCAACAACCTACTATTCCTGGGTAGATAATGATGATGGTTTTATGTTTGTCTCTTATAAGCAGAACTAAAAATAATTAAGCGATATACAAATCCGTAATCAAAGGAAGGCCGGCAACTACCCTCCCAGGTAAGTTGCCGGCCTCAAGTCCGTCCTTAAGCTATTACACCCAAGCATCATTCGAGTACCCGCGCTGCTCCCAGTAGCCGACATGCGTGCCCTCTATCAGTTCAATTCGGCTGAGCCACTTCACCGACTTGTACGCATACATCTTCGGAACGACCAGCCGCACGGGGCCGCCGAGATCATTCGGGATCGGCTTGCCGTCATGCATGACCGCTATCATCACGTCATCCATGTCCGCCTGCTCCAGCGTGAGCGTATCGGTATACACCCCATCACCAGAGTAGAACTTCACCGTCTGCGCCTTCGGCTGCACGCCCGCCTGCTTCAGCAACTCCTTCAGCGGAATGCCCTCCCATGTATTCTTGTACACCGACCAGCCCGTCACACAGTGAAAATCACTCACCTGAACCGTCCGCTTCAGCGCGACGAACTTCTCCCAGTCCCACTCCATCTTGTTATCCACCAGTCCGTCGACCTTGAAGGACCAGTTGCTGTTGTCAAACTTCGGTATCGGCGTCACCGTGTACACTCGGAACTGCCCCTCAGCCCCGCCACCAAGCGGCGTCACAGAGTCTGGGAGCGGCTGAGGCGCAGGCAGCAGACGATTGCCGTCGCTGGCAATCATCTCATCCAGCGTCTGTCCTCCGCCTATCCCGCCAACTCCGCCGAGCGAGCTCCCCAGCCACTTCAGGAACGACGGACCCACGGCAACCGCCAGCCCCGCCCCGATCGTCCACTTCACGAACGCGCGCCTCGTGTATACCGCCTGAGGCGAAGCTGGCTGAATCGGCACCCCTTCACCTTCGCGTCCGGTCTTCACCGTGCGCCTGCCCGGCTCCTTCAGCCACTTCAGCCTCGTGATGGAGTGGTAGATAATATACGGGAGACCAATCCACGTGAGCAAGTCATGAACGAGCAGCGCTGCATTCGCCGTCTGCGGGCCAACCGCCTTGAACTGCCAGAGCAAGATGCCGGATAGGAACCAGCCAAGCAGCAGCCCCAGCACGACGAGCACATTGAACTTCTGCCAAGGCTTCTCCTTCAGCTGCTTCCAGTGCTTCGCCGCCAGCACCAAGTAGAATACAACTGGCATAATAGAGGCAATCCCCACTACGATATGTGCCCACTTCAGCCACACTCTGCCTTCACCAAGCACACCCCGCCAATAGCCGCCCAGCAGCATGAGCCCTGTCAGCGTCAGGATGACCACAATCCACCCGTTCCATGTATGCAGCAGAGCCAGCTTCTTCCCGAACCCTCTGCGCATGCGATTCAGCATCTCACCCACGACTGTCCCCTCCTCATCGCTCCTATATGAATAGCCTATATATCCTCTCGTACGCCCAATCCGTCCATTCGGATCACTGTTCTATACTCATTATAATCTCTTCCCTTGCAAAAATCGAAAAAGCGAAAAATCCAAAACCCTTGACAATCTGTCCTCCGAAAGCACACAATGACAGGTTTATAGAGCTTAGGCATGTTACCATCAATGTAGAGAGGAACGATGCGAATGGAATGGCTGAATCGAATGATGGCTGCGCTGGACTTAATGGAAGAGCGGATGGAGGAGCCTTTAGATGTAGGGGAGCTGGCGAAGGCGGCTTGTTCTTCTCCTTATCATTTTCAGAGGATGTTCTATATGCTCACGGGGGTAACGGTAGCTGACTATATACGCAAGCGGCGATTAACCTTGGCTGCGCAGGAGCTTGCCCTAACCGGTCCCAAGGTCATTGATGTTGCATTGAAGTATGGCTACGACTCACCCGAGTCCTTCTCCAAGGCATTCCGCAAGCTGCACGGCATCTCGCCCTCCGAAGCGCGGAGCCCTGGTGCTCAGCTGAAGGCATTCCCTCGCCTCTCGTTCCACCTATCATTGAAGGGAGATAAGGAAATGGACTATCGCATTGTACAGAGAGAGGCATTCCAAGTCATCGGGCTATCCATACAGACCACCTCGGTAGAAGGACAGAACTCCTCAGAGATCCCTAAGTTCTGGCAGGACAGCCATGCGAACGGAACGGTGGCTGCCCTTGGCGCCCTTGGCCGAACAGAGGATATCCTGGGTGTGTGCTACAACCCTGAAGGGAACGGTGAGCGATTCAGCTACGCCATTGCGGTAGAGACGGATGCTGCGATGCTTGACAACCCTACCTACGAAGTTGTATCGATTCCCGAAGCCACTTGGGCGGTCTTCACTTCAATTGGTCCGATGCCAGGAGCCATTCAGGACGTATGGAACCGCATCTACCAGGACTGGTTCCCGTCCACAGGGTACGAGCAGGCCGCTATTCCCGACTTCGAGCTGTATCCTCCAGGGGATCCATCAGCTCCAGATTATCGGTGCGAGGTGTGGATACCCATCATTCGCAGATAGATGAAGAAGCATTCTCTTAAGGAACGTTAAGACTTCATTAGCTTTTGTATGCAAGGCAGTTTTGGACGGTTATCCGACGCGTCCAGGACTGCCATTTTTTTCTAGTTAACTTAACCGTTTAAGTTTAAGTGAGAACGTGGTATGCTACTTTTATAAGTTATGACTTAAACGTTTAAGTTAAACGTAGTGATTTGATTTTTTTTTACTTAGGAGGTCCATTCCTTATGCTTCAATCCTCATTGACAGAAGCGGCTTACCCCGAGGCTGGTCTCGGCATGCCCAGACCCGCTCTCTTCCGCAACCGAGCTTATCTCCTGCTGCTGTGTGCCTACACGCTGTCACTGTTCGGGAATTCTATGCACAGTATTGCTCTCAACCTGTGGGTGCTGAATACGACGGGCAGCGCGACGCTCATGACTGTCATGATGGTAACCAATCTGCTTATCTCCTTCCTGTTCGGCTCCTTCGCGGGGACGATAGCGGACCGGTTCAACCGGCGGACGATGATCTGGCTTGCAGACCTGCTGCGGTGCATCCTCGTCTGTCTCATCGCGTTAGCCGTCTCTCAGCCGCATCCGTCATTCACACTCTTGGTGGGCTTAAGCGGACTGGTCACCTTCCTCGGCTTGTTCCAGTCTCCTGCACTGCAGGCTTCGCTCATCACCATCGTGGGCAAGGAACAGATTAGCCGCGCGGTCGGCTTCATGAATATCGCAGACAATGTATCGCGAACGGTCGGCTTCGCCGTCGGAGGAATCTTCGTAGCCGCATTCGGCGGTGCGATGGCGATATTGCTGGACGGTATCCTATTCCTCGTCTCCTGCCTGCTTGTGCTGCTCGCCGGCGCATTCCCGGCATCTCATGCGCGCAGCAGCACGGCATCATCAGCAGGTGTTGCGATTCAGGAGCCTAAGGAAGTCCATGTGCAGAGCACGCTCAGGGGCGACTTCCTCACCGGCATCCGTTACATCTGGAGCAACCCCTTCGCGAAGGCGGTTACCTTGTTGTCTCCCATGCTGCTTCTGTTCTTCATGTCTGCCTTCATGCTGACGCAAGTAATGGCAGTGAAGGTATGGAAGGCAAGTCCGATGCAGTTCGGCTTCATTGAAGCCTGTATCCCGCTTGGCTACATGCTTGGCTCTGGTCTCATCGTGCTGATGGGCTCCCGGATGCGGCATCGCGGTCGGCTCATTATGGGGCATCTGCTGCTGATGGGGCCTCTCTATATGGCGCTGTCCTTCACGAGCCATACGACAACCGCCATTCCCGTCATTCTGCTCATCGGCTATATGTTCTCGTTCTGTACTCTTCTGATTACGATTATTCTGCGGCTGGAGATTGCGGAGGAGCTGCAGGGGCGCGTCTTCGGCACCATGGGCTCGCTGATGAGCGTTGCCCCGTCCGTCGGACTCGTCATCTCTTCCTACAACGCAGACCTCTATGGGTCAGAGACGACCATGTTCGTTACGGGAGCGCTGCTCTTCGTGTTCGCTGCGACTTGTGCTGTGAGGCTGAAGGTCATTCGATCCTACAATTAAGCTGTCTGATAGATAAAGGCGCTCCCACCCGAATTAAGGTGGCAGCGCCTTCCTGTTACCTCATGATTCACTCCGTTAATGATTAACTCCATTCCGTCAGGATAACCGGTCCATCACGAGTAATGGCGATCGTATGCTCGAACTGTGCCGCCCATGCCCCATCGTTGGTCTTGGCGGTCCAACCATCCTGGCCTATGGCTATGTCCGATCGCCGGCCGAAGGTAAGAATAGGCTCAATGGTCAGGACCATCCCCTCCTTCAGCCGCTGGCCCCAGCCCGCCTCCCCCCGATGCTCGACCTGCGGCGGCTCATGAATCTGACGGCCGATGCCATGGCCGACGAAGCTCGTAATGACGGTGAAGCCGACCTTATCCGCACATTGCTGCACCGCATGACCAATATCTCCGAGCCTGCGACCTGGCAGCGCTTGCTTAATGCCTTGATAGAGAGCCAGCTTCGCGGTGCCGAGCAGCTTCTCTGTTAGCGATGTGGACCGGCCGATGGCATACGTCCATGCGGAATCTGCCTTCCAGCCGTCTACATCGGCAACCATGTCGATGGTGACAATGTCCCCTTCCTCCAGCGGCACCGAGTCGGGGAAGCCATGACAGACGACGTCATTGACGGAGGCGCAGATGGCGAACGGATAGCCTTTGTAGCCCTTCTGCGCCGGGGTAGCCCCCCGCTCCAGCATGAATCGCTCGGCGAACCGGTCAATCTCCATCGTCGTCACGCCAGGCGCAATGCGCTTCGAGATTGCTTTGTGGCAGGCCGCGACAATTTGCCCCGCCTTCCGTATGCGGCGGATGTCTTCTTCGCTTTTCAACTCAGTCATGTGGACACACGCCCCCTCACTTCCATTACTTCAAGCTTATTCGGGGATAGGGGCAGTCATGCCTGCAAGTCAAGGATTAATTCATTAATTCATTACCCCCCTCACCAACCCAACAAAAAAGCCCCGCCCCCTAAGGGGCAAGGCTCTATATACCTAATGTTAACCAACGGAGGAGTTCATCCTGCCTAATTCATGCTCTACCAAGGTGGTTAGCTCATCCTCGTACCCGCCTGTGATGCGATACTTGCGGATGTAGTCCTTTACAAATTTGCGCGGGTCCTTCGGCCTAAAAATCCTCGTGAGTTCCTTTAGGCTTTCCTTGACTTCATTCTGGCTGTGCTTAGCCATGAAATCCCCTCCCTATCCGTTGGATGGTCGTCCTAGACAGCAATGTAAGCTAGACCGAATGCGGTATATGTTGCCGCAAAGCCCCCTCGGTAGCAACTCCATGGTTAGTGTTGTCGCAATTGTGTGAGTTTTCTTACTATTATATCATTATGAAAATATTTATGAAAGGGAACTTTTCCCCTCCATAAAATCTTCATGCTTATACATGCACTTACCGACGGTCCTCTCCATCATTACCCAGGCTCTCGTCCTGTGAAACAGGCTGGCCGGTACCTATAGGAGGCGGAGTATCCGTCCCTGATCGATAGAGGATAGATGATGAATCCTTACGGAACATCCTAAGGTACGCAACAACCCCGAAGACCGCAACCAAGATTCCGAAGGTTAGTACAATGAGCGTTAACCAATCCACTCGCGATTCCGCCCCCTTTCCACTAATTATATCGGCTTAATCCCTTATATTATGCAGTCCGTTACAGAACATTTAACTTTCCATATATAGGTTATATTATACAGAATCAAGCACTCGCCATCAATCCTCTTCCTCCAGCAGCTTGCGCCGCAGCACCTTCCCAATCATCGTCTTAGGCAGGCTGTCGCGGAACTCATACGTATGAGGCACCTTGTAGGCGGCAAGCCGGTCCCGACACCATCTGTCCAGCTGCATCCGAGAGACTTGCCAGCCTTCCTTCAAGACGATGAACGCCTTCACCGTCTCACCTCGATACTCGTCCTTAACCCCGACAATCGCCGCTTCACGCACCGCTGGATGCTCATAGAGCACCTCCTCCACCTCACGAGGGTAGATGTTGAAGCCGCCGGCAATGATCATGTCCTTCATTCGATCCATAATGGTGAAGAAGCCGTCCCCATCCATCACTGCGAGATCCCCCGTATGCAGCCAGCCGTCCCTCAGTGCGCCAGATGTCTCCTCCGGACGCTGCCAATAACCAAGCATCACCTGCGGCCCTCGAACGATAAGCTCACCAAGCTCGCCGATCGGCAAGCGCTCTCCCGTCTGAGGATCAACCACCAAGGCATCCGTATCGGGAAAAGGAACCCCAACCGTCCCAATCTTGCGATATCCCCAGATGGGGTTGGCATGGGTGACCGGCGAAGCCTCCGTCAGCCCGAATCCCTCGATGAGCCTCCCGCCGGTCAGCGCCTCGAACTTCTCCTGCACTTCAAGCGGCAGCGCGGCCGAGCCGGAGATGCACATCTCGATGGAGGACAGATTCTCTGTGGCCGCATCCTTATGATTGAGCAGTGCGACGTACATGGTAGGGGCGCCCGGGAAGATCGTCGGCTTCTGCTGCTTGATGGTCGACAGCACGGTCTTCACCTCGAAGCGAGGGAGCAGGACGAGCGCACCCGCCTTCATGACGCAGAGATTCATCAGCACCGTCAGCCCGAACACATGGAATAGCGGGAGCGCAGCGAGGAAGCGTTCCTCCCCGTCCTTCGCCTTATAGCACCAGGCGGCTGTCTGAATCGTGTTCGCAACCAGATTGCGGTGGGAGAGCATGACGCCCTTCGGCGTGCCGGTCGTGCCGCCGGTGTATTGCAGGACAGCGAGATCCGAGGGCTGGACGGTCAAGGTTAACGGCGCTGCCGGACTGCTGCTAAGGAAGCGCTTGTAGGACTGCACGCCATGGCTGCCGTAGGGAACTTGCGGCTTGTTGCCTTCACGGCGCTGCTTGATGGGGTAGAGCATGCTTTTGACCAGGGGGAGTCCGTCCTTAATGGAAGTGACCAGCACATGCTTCAGCTCTGGCAGCGGTCCGAGCTCCGGGTCCTCGCCGCGGGTGCGGGCAAGCCGGGGGTAGAGCAGATCCAGGGTGATGATGGCCTTCGCGCCGCTGTCCGACAGCTGATGCTGAAGCTCCCGCTCGACATAGAGGGGATTCGTCTGCACGACGACTGCTCCCGCGAGCATCACGCCGAAGTAGGCAATGACCGTCTGGGGGCAATTGGGCAGCATGATAGCGACACGGTCTCCCTTGGAGATGCCTAGCGCTTGCAGTCCGTTCGCCATGCGTAAGGCCGATTCGTAGAACTTACGGTAAGAGATGCTCTTCCCTAGGAAGTGAATCGCCTCATGCTCCGGATAAGCTTGCACCGTATCCACGAGGAACTGGGCAACACTCTGATTCGGGTACTCCAGCTCGTGAGGAATCTCCTTCGGATAATGCCTAAGCCACGGGCGCGGCAGCTCCACCACCCGCTCCTTCAGTTCCTCACGCACATCATCAATCTCGCCTCGCTCCATCCTCGTCAAGCCTCCCTCTACTTGGTGTAAGGTGTATTGCTCATGACGCAGGCCGCGTACATATGTGGCTGTGGCTTCGGCAGACTCCTTTCATAAGATCAGGTATATGAATTTATGTGGGCGGGATGCATTTGAGTATGAGACCGGTGAAAAAATTAATCGCGGACAAGCGCTTGAAAGCGCTTGCATAATAGTTGGCTGAAATGATTTATTTATATGTGATAGCAGCGAAGATCATGTCTGCTTGAACGGAGTGTATGCGGGGATGCGGAGAATATAAAGATGCCTGTACGGCAATCGTTTGCCCTACAGGCACTAGTTACACAGATCTGCGTTCTTTTCCATATCGCAAACGGCTTTCGACGTCCTAAGGTCTGCTTGAGTTAGTTTTGTTTAGGGTGAGCTCGTTTTTTCGCAATTTGCTCCAGCTGGTCCGGTTCCAGACCGGTAACCTCAGCAATAAGTAGAGGATTTATTCCTTTTCCGAGCATGTTGGAAGCCACTTTTTCTATGCCTTTCTCTATGCCTTTTTCTATGCCTTTCTCAATACCTTTCTCGATACCTATAGCTTCCCCATCAGCAATTAAGCTGTTCAGCTCAATGCGGGCATGCTCCCTTGCCTCGTACAGCCGTAGCGTCTCCTCATCACTGCTTAGATGAATGAGTCGCTCCTCAGTCTTACGAATGATTGGATCCATGTACAACAGCTCCTCTCTAAGTGATTCGGATATGTTCTTTTCCAAGAATAACAGCCAGCGGTGCAAGGCATCGTTCATGTTCAATGCCGCTCGACGAAACTTAGGGAATTCAATAAAGTGAACTTCCATAGCATCCGTCAGCAGAAATTTAGCCTCATGCGCTTCATAGAAGCGGTAGATGCTATGGAATCTGTTATGTTCAAACAGATTAAAGTCTGTTAAGTTTATTGTAATGGTCTTTTTCAAAGATTCATAATTGTCTCCGGCCTTAATGGACTCTACATACATCTTGCTGAGATAAAAAAGGGTTCGCCGCGGCATATTGCGATAGTTGTTCAACTGCATCTCAATGTCAATCTGAACGCCCTCTAACGTTTCTGCTCGAATGTCCAGCCTGCCTGTCTTATCTTCTAGAAGATGCTTAGTTAGCTCCTTATTATTCTCCAGCAGAATTAGATCCTTAATTTGATGTTCTCTCTCAAGTCCAAGTATAGCATTCAGCAGTCCGATGAGACTGTCTTTGGCTTCCTCTTCACCGAACAACCGCCCAAATATAAAGTCGTTTTTAGGATTAAGTCTGTGCCTCTTCTCCATTCTCTTCTCCTCCATTATATCCATATGATCAAGTCCATTGCACAGCAAAAAAAACACACCTAACCCAAAGAGGGTCAGATGTGCTTCATCTGTTGTCCAATATACTACAATCTTACAATAAATCAGGCAGAGGGGGAAGCTGCAATGATGCGTGTAAGTCAATTTCTTCAGCAGGATACCTTCAATATCGAGCCTTACTCCCAGCAGCCTAGTACTGAAGAGCTGTATGTCCTTCATAACTACCAGTTGTCCGTCGTCCCGGGAGCCTCATGCCACAATACTGCTATCGTATCACTCCATGTCCCGAAGCTAACGACATTAACCTTTCACATCGTTGATCTCCATCAGACTCAATCACCGCTAATCAAGTCCATTCAGTCAAGTATAACAGTTAATCCTGAAAACGAAGGGTATGACTATTGGCACTCTATCCCTCCAGTCGGAGTAGTTGAGGTACACTCGATGATGTTTGATCATGTGAGACCGCTCACACTGCCTGAACGCAAGGACATCCTGTGGATATCCAATACTTTGTGGTCGCGCTATTTTCAGATGATTGTCGTCAACGACTTGGACATGTTGCTGCTTGAACCAATACTTAAGGAACGTCCTCCGCATTACGGGACCCTCATGCACGAAGGAGCTCGTTATCATAGGTTCTGTACTAGTTACTAGTAGAACTCTACCCTCGCGGGGACCCCACATCTCGCTGTAGCGCCAGAAGGAGGCGCGCTTGGTGCAATAGCGCCGGAATGTGATGCTGCAGCGACAGAAGGACCCGTGCTGGGAGCAATAGCGCCGGAATGTGATGCTGCAGCGCCAGAAGGAGGCGCGCTGGGTGCAATAGCGCCACAATGTGATGCTGCAGCGCCAGAAGGAGGCGCGCTGGGAGCAATAGCGCCGGAATGTGATGCTGCAGCGCCAGAAGGAGGCGCGCTGGGTGCAATAGCGCCGGAATGTGATGCTGCAGCGCCAGAAGGAGGCGCGCTGGGTGCAATAGCGCCGGAATGTGATGCTGTAGCGACAGAAGGAGGCGCGCTAGGTGCAATAGCGCCGGAATGTGATGCTGCAGCGACAGAAGGAGGCGCGCTGGGAGCAATAGCGCCGGAATGTGATGCTGCAGTGCCAGGAGGAGGTGCGCTTAGCCCCACACATCTCGCTGTAGCGCCAAAATTTGGCGCTGCTGGCTTCGCCGAGGCCCCACTTCTCGCTGTAGCGCCAAAATCTGGCGCTACTGTCCTCGCGGGGGCCCACTTCTCGCTGTAGCGCCAAAATCTGGCGCTACTGACCTCGCGGGGGTCCACTTCTCGCTGCAGCGCCAAAATCTGGCGCTACTGCCTTCGCGGGGGCCCCACATCTCGCTGTAGCGCCAAAATCTGGCGTTGCAGCCCCCGCGGGGGGCCCACTTCTCGCTGTAGCGCCAAAATCTGGCGCTGCTACCCTCGCCGGGGCCCCACATCTCGCTGTAGCGCCAAAATCTGGCGTTGCAGCACTCGCCGGGGCCCCACATCTCGCTGCAGCGCCAAAATCTGGCGCTGCTGACCTCGCCGGGGCCCCACATCTCGCTGTAGCGCCAAAATCTGGCGCTGCTACCCTCGCCGGGGCCCCACATCTTGCTGTAGCGCCAAAATCTGGCGCTGCTGACCTCGCCGGGGCGGGCCGCCCCCTACACCCTGCCCTTCCATTCCTTCAGGAATTGCACCGCACGCGAAATATCCTGCTCAGGCCGCTCGCCTACTTCGCGTTCGATGGTCAGGTAGCCGGTGTAGCCTATGTCGACTAGAGCTTGGAGGTAGGCTTGCCAGTCTACGCCCCCCTCGCCCAGCGGCACCTCGCGGAAGTCCTCGCCGGACTCCGCTTCCTTCGCGATATGAGCATGATCTAGAGCGGGAGCCTCATAGCCATAGCTGCCGTACACCTTCCTAGGGTCGACCTTCCTCAGTCGCACCCCATCCTTCGCGTGCGTGTGGACGATGTAGTCCTTAAGCGTGTGAACGCCGGCAGCCGGATCGTCTCCGGTGACCATCACCATGTTGGCCGGATCGAAGTTGACGGACACCCCTCGTCCGCCCAGTCCATCCAAGAAGCCGCGAAGCACAGCCGACGTCTCGGGGCCCGTCTCGATTGCGAAGTATGCCCCCACACTCGCTGCATATTCGCTCAATTCCCGGCATGCCAGCTGCATCGTCTCATAGATGCGGCTGCTGGAATCCTCGGGCACGACACCTATATGGGTCGTGACAACTCTCGTGCCAAGCTCTAGCGCGAGATCCAGGATCTGCTTAGACTTCGCTATCTTCGCTGCATTCGCCGCCGGGTCCTGGAAACCATGTCCGCCTAGATCACCGACCAAGGCCGAGATCTCCAGCCCCAAGCCGCTTATATATTGGCGCCATTCCTTCCGCTGCTGCGCGTTCAGGTTAGCAGGGTCCATCTCGCCGCTCACTGCATAGATCTGCACGCCGTCCGCGCCAATCTCCCTTGCCTTCACCAGCCCTTCCCTCACGCCCAGCCTGAAGCTGTCTACGATAACACCGATCTTATTATCCATGGGATGCCCCTCCTCAGCCAATTCCTAATTCCATACTCTCAATCCTTAATCTTAATCCCTATCAATCAGCCTTCACCAGCCTTCACATACCCCCAGCTGAGGCTGCTGATCCAAGCTCATACCCTCTAGTTAAAAAATGCAATCCGCCGCTACCCCAGCTCATCCCACAGTCTGCGCGCATACTCGAATCCCAGCCTCGTGCCGAGCCGGCAGTCCTCGAGCCCCTCGAATTCAATGGAGATGAAGCCGTCATAGCCGGACTGCTTCACTACCCCCAGCACAGCCGGCATGTCGATATCGCCTTGGCCGACAATCGCGCCGCGCAGCGAATTGCCGCTAGCTGTCCGGAACCAGCCTTCGCCCAGCAAGGCCGCCCCCTCTCCAGTACGCCGAAGATAGAAGTCCTTCAGGTGCACCATTGAAGCGTACCCGATCATCTTCTTCACCGCAGCAACGGAATCCTCATCGGCGCACATGAAGTTGCCGATATCGACCGTCGTCTTGAAGCTCGGATGACCTACCGCATCCAGCAGGGCGAGTACCCGATCGCTCCCTTGCATATAATAGCCATGGTTCTCTACCGAGCTCACCATTCCATAGCCTGCTGCGTAGTCCGCCACTCTCCGGCAAGCCTCCGCCAGCTTCGGCAGCTCGGACATGAGATGGGCCATCGACGTATCCTGCGACGAGGCCACATCATGCCTCATCCGCTTCGCTCCCAGCGCATGCGCAATGTCCACCTCTCTGCACAGCCGCAGCACCTCCGCCTCGAACGCCTCGCCTCGCAAGCCCGAGAAGTTAGCGCTAACCGCATAGTTGGATATGACTAAGCCATGCAGCGAAGCACGCTCCCGAAGAGCATGAATAAGCGAGGGTTGCTCAAGGCTCAGCTCATAGCCCAGCGGCACAATCTCTACATGAACTGCGCCAAGCTCGGCAATGGTGTCCACGACCTCCAGAGCCGTCATCTCCCCAGACTTCAGCGCCGCATAGTAACTGTATGTGCTCACACCAAGCTTCATCCTAGCCGCACCTCGCTCCCGAGAGCCGCAGATTCATAGATGGCGCACAAGATTCTCATCATCTCCACCCCGTCCTCTATTGGCGAGATCGGCTGCTTGCCCGTTACGACACAATCTATGAAGTGATCAATCTCCCCTTGAAAAGCTCCCGAAAAATCAAATCCCTTGCTATCCATCTGAGGATACAGATTCATAATCGTGTCATGCTTCTCCGTAACCATGACCACCTCCGGATCAAGCTCGACGCCTCCCTTGTCCCCAAATAGAGCAACCGAAGTCCGATCCTCCTTCGCATGAAGAGTGAAGCTGACCTCGACAGACAGGGATGCGCCATTATCGAATCGAATGAGTGCATGAGCCAGATCCTCAACCGTATTCAGATCTGCCCGATAATCCGCCGCCTTATAAGATGATAGATGCTGCACGTTCGCGCGGTTACCCAGCTTGTTATGCGTGCAGCCGCTCACCGCAACCGGCTTCGGACGACCCATCAGATACCAGCATAGGTCGATAATATGTACGCCGATATCGATGAGCGGGCCGCCGCCGGAGCGCTCCTTGTCCGCGAACCAGCCGCCCGGGTTGCCAAGCCGGCGAAGCAGCGAAGCCTTCGCATAGTAGATCTCTCCGAACTCGCCATCCGCTGCGAACCTCTGCACCATCTGGGCTCTCGGCTCGTACCGGCGTACGTAGCCGATTTGCAATATTTTGCCGAAGGCATGAACCGCTTCTTCCACCTGCAGTGCTTCCGCTACGGTCTTACAGAGCGGCTTCTCCACCAGTACATGCTTGCCTTGTCTAAGTGCCTCGATCGCAATCTCTGCATGCGTATTATTCCATGTACAGATAGAGACCGCCTGAATGTCCTTATTCTGCAGCAGCTCCCGGTAATCCGTATAGACCTGAGCTTGCGGCACCTTGTACTTCTCCGCTGCACGCCCTGCGCGCTCTTCGTTCAGATCGCACAGCGCGGCAATATGTACATTCGGATGGTTCGCGTACGCTTGCAGGTGACTCTCTGAGATAGACCCTGTGCCAATGACGGCCACCTGTATAGAAGGATTAGGTTGTCCTTGCACACTCTCACTCCTTTCCCTGATATCTTGTATTATAATGACTAGACAGGGTTATGCCATGAAGGCGTTTGCTATATATTTGTCATTATGTGCGATTAAGAGACAGAAGGAGGAGGTGTTCATATGGATCAACGAGCAATGCTTTTGGAGCCGATGGATATGCCGAATCCGCTTTTTCCCATTAAGGTACATCGCCATGCATCAAGGGAGCAAGGCCTCCCGATGTTCCCGATTCATTGGCATGCTCACATGGAGTTCCTGTATATCCAAGCTGGCGAGGCAGAGATTACCTGCGGGTCAGAGTTGTATCGCGCATCAGCCGGGGACGTGGTTGTCGTGAACAGCAGAGAGCTTCACCACGGGTTCAGCCGGTCAGACAACTTGAAGTATGATGCCCTCATCGTAGACCTTGCTCTGCTCATGGGTCCGTCATCGGACACTGCTTCTACTCGGTATATTGAGAGGATGGCAGATAACTCCATGACATTCTGCGGGCATATACGAGGCGACAAGTCGGTCACTTCCTGTCTGTCAGCCCTCATCCACGAGCTGGACGAGAAGGGCTACGGCTATGAATTAGCGGTCAAGTCGCTCCTCTTCCAGCTGGCTGCGCTCCTCGTACGAGACTATGTTGCAGCTGTTCGAGGTGCAGAAGACTCGAGGGTGCTAAGCAGCAATCTGGAACGATTCGCTCCGGTGCTCAGCTATATTGACGAACATTACAAGGATAAGCTCAGTGTGGAGGGGCTCGCTGGTCAGCTTGGCCTCAGCCGCTTCCACTTCAGCCGGTTATTCCGCAGCTTGACTGGCCGTACGGTCACCGACTATGTGAACATCGTGCGCATCGGACACGCCGAATTGCTCCTCCGCAGCACCTCTCTCAGCGTGTCCGAAGTGGCGGATGCCACCGGCTACAACGATATCTACTACTTCAGCAAGGTGTTCAAGAGGTACATTGGCACCGCCCCCTCTACCCTTCGCCGCGGCAGCTAGCCACGCACAACAAGAGCCCCAGCGTATTGCGCGCCGGGGCTCTTGCCGTTCGTCGACTTCTAATACAACGCGAAGTCCGCCGGGTAGATCTCCCGGACACAATCCTCGGACTCGTATTCCTCGCTCTTGATTGCATTCGTTACGGGATACGCCCGCATCTGATAAGATTCCAGAGGCTCGAGATGCTTGCGCAGTCGGCGGAATTCGGTCAGATCCGGATTCATCCAGTCCTCCATGCCCTCTTCATCTAGTATAATCGGTACCTGCTGCTGCCACCTCGACATCGTTCCCGATGCAGCGGCAGTCACCACGGTGAACGCCTTCTGCTCTTCGCCGCGCGCATTCGTCCAGATATCGTAGAAGCCTGCCATGCCGAACAACGGCTGGCCGTTCACGACAATATGCATCGCCCGCGGGTCACGCTCCTGCTCGACCGGCTGCCAGCCGAAGAATCCGCTGCACGGCACAACACACCTCTGTCTGCGCAGCATCCGCTCGAAGAACGGCTTCGACTCCAGCGTCGTCACATCTGCATTAATGGAGTCCTTCGCCCAGAACGGGAACAGCCCCCACCTGGACTCGTCCATCACTCGCTGGCCCAGTCGATTGTTCATCACGATGGATACGGTCTGGATTGGCGCCACGTTGAACTTGTTCGTATAGCCTCTTACTATCTTCTCAACTCGGAATGCCTCTGCCATCTCGCCTAGCTCTGCCGTGATAGAGAACCGTTCGATCATGCCACTCACTCTCCTGCATCCGGCTCCCATCCGAGAGCCCTTCGAATTCGGCAGCCCGCAGCCGCCATACCTGCACCTATCCAGTATTTGCATCTGGCACCACATAATATGCAGCCATCTGCCGAATACTTGCCGTGTGCAGGCTCAGAAGGGTAACATAGTAGCGATTAGACAACACGAGAAGGAGCATAACCCAGCTATGAACAACAACGGTCCCACTCTGCTTCAAGCCTTCAATAACACGACTTATCCCGTAACCGGGCATGGCCCGCGACATATTAACGTGCTCACCGAAGCCCTTCAGAGCGTTGACCCTCACTTAGAGAGCGATGTGTATGGACAGGGAGAGCTGATCACGCAATTCGAGCGTAAGCTAGCCTCACTCCTAGGCCTCGAGTCTGCCGTCTTCTTCCCTAGCGGAACGATGGCGCAGCAGATTGCGCTGCGCATCTGGTGTGACGAGAAGGGACTGAAGCGCGTAGCCTATCATCCGCTGGCCCATGTGGAGATTCATGAGCAAGATGGACTTAAGGAGCTTCATCACATAGAGCCGATCCTGCTCGCTGACAAGAACAGGTTAATTACTCTCGAAGATGTCACCAGCCTGAGTGAGGAGATTGCCTGCCTTCTGCTGGAGCTTCCCCAGCGCGAGATTGGCGGCCAGCTGCCCGACTTCGAGGAGCTTGAAGCGATATCCGCCTATTGCCGCAGCAAGGGGATTAAGCTCCATCTCGACGGCGCTCGCCTGTTCGAGATTCTTCCCTTCTATAACAAGACGGCTGCGGAAGTATGTCGGCTGTTTGATAGTGTTTATGTGTCCTTTTACAAGGGGATTGGGGGCATTGCTGGAGCGATATTGGCGGGGCCGGCACCGTTCACGCAGCAGGCGAAGGTATGGAAGAGGCGTCATGGGGGCGACTTGATCTCCCTGTACCCCTACATCCTGAGCGCGGACTATTATATGGAGCGGCGTCTGTCGAAGATGGGCGAGTACTACGAGGGAGCCAGGGCGCTGGCGGCGCGATATCGGGAGCTGCCTAAGACGACTGTCGTGCCAGCTGAGCCGGTGTCGAACTTGTTCCATGTTCACTTCGAGCTGCCTGCAGAGGAAGCTCAGCCGTATCTGCTCGCTGTCTGCGAGAGCACAGGAGTCGGGCTAAGCTCTCATCTCAGGCCGACGTCTGCCGGCTCCTGTTACTTCGAGGTCAGCATCGGTGACCGCTATGCGCACATTCCGACCGCCAAGCTGGATGAAGCGTTCGGGGAGCTAGCCAAGCAGCTGGGAACCCCTCACACTCGCTAGATTCAGGTGTTGCTATTGCCTGCTGACACCCTACTCTGTCAGCAGGCAGGCAATAGACTGTGGGAACAACGAAGAGCCTGGCCAGCTGCAACAGATTGCAGCATGGTCAGGCTCTTCCTGTATTGCATTCTCACCGCCCTAGCTCGTGAACCGCTTACGGAACTTCAGCGGCGGCATGCCCGTATGGGCGGCGAACAGCCGGGAGAAGTGCGGCGTCTGCCGGAAGCCCGTCTCCTCGGCAATGCGAGCGATGGGCCAGTCCGTCTTGATTAGCAGCAGCTTCGCTTGGTCCAGCCGATAGAACAGCAGATACTGCTGCGGTGTACAGCCGAACACCTCAGACATCGACCTCGTAATGTAATTCGTATGCAACTGCAGCGCATCGCTCAGCATGCTGTTCGATATGATCGAACGGTAATGGAGCTTGAGATACGCGGCAGCACGTTCCGCTACCGACACCGAAGCCTTGGCTGCATCCGTCCTCCACCCCTCGTCAAGCATCTGCAGCAGATGCAGGAACCGCTGCTGCCGCTCCCAGAAGGCGCCGTGCGAGGAATTGCGAGCGGCTTCATGAAGCTGGGCGAAGATGAGCTTCGCTTCATCCGGATAGCTCAGCCTCATATGCTTCGGCAGCCGAATCGCATAGGTATAGTAATCGCCGCGCACCGTGCCGGGCTGACCCTCCTCCGTCTCCTCCCAATCGCTCACCGTCTGGAAGTGAATCCAGTCGAACACGGTCTCTTCCTCGCAAGGCTTCCATGAATAGTGCTGGCGATCGGGACGAAGCAGCAGGACGCTTCCTGCTCCGAGCGACCACTTGCGCTTCCCCTCACAGATATGTAAGTTCCCCTGGTGCACGAATAACAGATCGAATACCCCAATGTTCGTCCGATTGGGATGCTCTTCTCCAGGGAGGTAAGTCTTCCTGTTGGATTCTACAAAAAAAGGCAAAGGCGGCGAGCGAAACGTTAGCAATAGTTCATCTGACAATAGTACCCTCTCCTGTGTGAAAATCTGCAATAATGATGGCGTGCGCTCAATCTTATTCTTCATATTCTAGCAGATTGGCACAGCCGTGCACAGGAAGGGAATAGAAACGATTAAACAGAAAAAAAATAAGAAAAAAACGATGGAAAGAAAGCTGAAAACCATAAAAAAGCTCAAAAATAGACCAAAAATAGCTGCGAACCTTATTGACACCGTATTCGAAACTGAGGAAGAAGAGGCGTCTGCGCTATACGGGCATGAACTGAACCCCTTGATACAGGGTGGCGAGCATCATCTCATCTCCGGCAAGGTCAATATCCGTCACCGGATACCCCAGCTTCCTTCCTTGAAGGATCAACCTGCCGCCGATCTCGCTTAGGCTGTACAGCCCCCTGTCGGTACACACATAGACACCCTTCCCGCAGCACTTGACGGAGTAGAGGAATTGCCGTCCGTAGCGGATGCGGTTGAAGCGGCCCTCGCCGTCTCCTGCAAGCAGCTCCCCATGCTCATTCGTCCCAATAATACGCTTGTTATATACAGCAACGCTCGTGACGGCCGAGCCTGCCCTGAAGTCTGCCCACTCATCCATGAATCGGTCATAGAGAGACAGCCCTTCCTCGTGGCCAATGACCAGGTATTGAGGCAGCTGGAGCAGATCATAGACCCGCTTGTTCGTATAGTCGCATTGCTGCCACTTCAGCCCTCTCTTGCACCACACCCCATACTCCGTGGCCGCATAGCTGATCTGCCCCCATCTGGCGTACTGATAGCAAGGGATTGCCAGCCCATCATCCTGCCACTTGCCATCTATATAATGATAGAGACCCGTATTCGTACATGCCGACAGACGCCCCTCCAGCTCCTTCAAGCGGTTCACGGTCGTACCATCCTGCATCCCGCCGCCCTCCAGCGGCATCCAATCCTGATTCGCCCCCTTGCAATAGACGCCATGCTGTGCGGAAGCCGCATACAGACGCCCTCCTGCTGCCTGAACCGAAGTGAACGGGAACAGCAGCCAGTTCCAAGGTTTGCTTGATTCCGATCGCAATCGGTCTGCCCCCTTCATGAAGCCTAGTGTTGGTTGAGACGGTTGTATTAATTGAGAATAATTATCAACTAATGTTTGTTTTCTATGATAAACATTCTCAGTTACCCTGTCAATGCGGCTAGAGTTGCAGATTGGCCCTGAACAGCAATCGAATACGATCCCCGTCGAAAATCACCTCGCGCACCTGTATCACCTTCAGCTCTCTCAGATCTAGAGGAACAAGAATCGGTTCCAGCCGATCTTCCGGCAGCTGAATCCCCTTCACCTTGAGACTAACCGGCTGCAGCCGCACATTCGGCTCCTCCCAGCTCATCCGATATTCAGCAACCGCTCCGACAGGAATTCGATCACGGTATGTGACATTCAGGTGGACGATTAAGCGGTCGCCTTCCAGTTCCACCCTTGCACCCTGCAACGTGAAGTCGGGACTCAGGAGGGGGGCTTGGGCTAGGGAGCTTTTCACCAGATTGTTCATATCCTCCTCGGTCAGGATGAGCTCCGGCTTCAGCTTGCGCGCCATGGCTAATGCCTTGCTCTGCAGGTCGATCGGCTCGTAGGACAGGGTTAGCTCCTCTTCAGGTGCCGCATAACGAAGGAGTCCCCAGCACGCTCCGCCCAGCAGCAGAATAAGGATAAGGATAGATGTGAATAGGATGCGGACCGATCTCGGCACGGCAGCTCCTCCTCCAATAATTATTAGGTTCATTCCGCGCGTGGGATGGTGCTATAATAGAGCAATTGATAGTCAGTTCGTGAGAGGAATGATTGGCGTGAATCTTCATCCGTCCCATACAGCCCGAGTCGGGCTTCAAGATATCGTGTACGCGCAGATGCATCTGAAGGATGTCATTACCCGCACGCCGCTGCAGCATAACCGTGTACTGTCTGAGCGTTACGGCTGCCAGGTGTATCTCAAGCGCGAGGACCTGCAAGTCGTCCGTTCCTTCAAGATCCGCGGAGCCTACCACTTGATGCGGTCACTCCCAGAGGAGCAGCTGGTGAAGGGAATTGTATGCGCCAGCGCCGGCAATCATGCCCAAGGCGTTGCTTATTCCTGCCAGGCGCTTGGCGTCACGGGCAAGATCTATATGCCGAGCACAACGCCTCGGCAGAAGGTCAGCCAGGTGTCGTTCTTCGGCGGCTCCTATGTTGAAGTGATCCTCGTCGGCGACACGTTCGACGATGCCTATGCCGAGGCCGTTGCAGAGAGCAAGCGGAGCGATATGGCCTTCATTCATCCGTTCGATGATGCGAAGATTATCGCCGGCAACGGAACGGTGGGGCAAGAGATTATAGAGTCGGCGGATACTCCGCCGGATTATGTGTTCCTGACGATTGGCGGCGGCGGGCTGGCCGCAGGCGTGGCCTCTTATATTAAGGCGGTATCGCCGGGCACGAAGGTGATTGGCGTGGAGCCTGAAGGGGCACCTTCCATGCGGGAGGCGCTAGACGCAGGCCATGTTGTCACCCTCGACAACATCGACAAGTTCGTCGACGGGGCGGCGGTCAAGCGGGTCGGCGAAGCTACGTTCGACATCTGCCGGGAGCTGCTGGACGATGTCATTGCCGTGCCGGAGGGCAAGGTGTGCACGACGATGCTGGCGCTGTACAACGAGAATGCGATCGTCGCTGAGCCGGCAGGGGCTCTGCCGATTACCGCGCTGGAAGCCTATCGTGAGCAGATTGCTGGCAAGAATGTCGTCTGCATCGTCAGCGGCGGCAACAATGACGTCGATCGGATGCAGGAGATCAAGGAGCGTTCGCTCGTCTATGAAGGGCTGAAGTACTACTTCATGGTTAACTTCCCGCAGCGTGCCGGTGCGCTTCGCGAGTTCCTCGACGACGTGCTGGGACCGGGCGACGACATTACCCGCTTCGAGTATACGAAGAAGCATAACAAAGACAACGGCCCCGCGCTGGTCGGCGTTGAGCTCGGGCATCGCGACGACTACGACCCGCTCGTGGAGCGGATGCGCAAGAAGGGGTTCCAGTTCGTGGAGCTGAACAAGGATCCACTGCTGTTCAATCTGTTGATCTAGATGAAGCCGCTAGGCGCCTGATGGCGCTTGGCGGCTTTTTTTGGCGGGGGCGGGGGCGGCTGGGGCGAGGCGAGGCGAGGCGTCACATTGTGGCGCTATTGCTTCCAGCGCGCCTCCTTATGGCGCTGCAGCATCACATTGTGGCGCTATTGCTTCCAACGCGCCTCCTTCTGGCGCTGCAGCATCACATTGCGGCGCTATTGCTTCCAGCGCGCCTCCTTCTGGCGCTGCAGCATCACATTGTGGCGCTATTGCTTCCAGCGCGCCTCCTTCTGGCGCTGCAGCATCACATTCCGGCGCTATTGCTCCCAGCGCGCCTCCTTCTGGCGCTGCAGCATCACATTGCGGCGCTATTGCTTCCAGCGCGCCTCCTTCTGGCGCTGCAGCATCACATTGTGGCGCTATTGCTCCCCAACGCGCCTCCTTCTGGTGCTGCAGCATCACATTGCGGCGCTATTGCTCCCAGCGCGCCTCCTTATGGCGCTGCAGCATCACATTGTGGCGCTATTGCTCCCAATGTGCCTCCTTATGGCGCTGAAGCATCACATTGCGGCGCTATTGCTTCCAGCGCGCCTCCTTCTGGCGCTGCAGCATCACATTGTGGCGCTATTGCTCCCAACGCGCCTACTTCTTGCGCTGCAGCATCACATTGTGGCGCTATTGCTTCCAGCGCGCCTCCTTCTGGCGCTGCAGCATCACATTGTGGCGCTATTGCTCCCAGCGCGCCTCCTTCTGGCGCTGCAGCATCACATTGTGGCGCTATTGCTCCCAACGCGCCTACTTCTTGCGCTGCAGCATCACATTGTGGCGCTATTGCTCCCAACGCGCCTACTTCTTGCGCTGCAGCATCACATTGCGGCGCTATTGCTTCCAGCGCGCCTCCTTCTGGCGCTGCAGCATCACATTGCGGCGCTATTGCTCCCCAACGCGCCTCCTTCTGGCGCTACAGCCTTGCCGGGCTGCCCCATTCGAGCTGCAGCGCCAACATCCCAGCCGAGGCCAACCATACCCGCGCCCCTGCCTACCTTACACCACGAGCCTTCCCGCTATCCAAGCGGGAAGGCTCGTTCCATTACCAGGCGTACGCGCGAGGCGCCTCGCCGCCCGGTCCTGGGAAAATCTCGTCGATCCGCTTCAGCGCCGACTCGTCCAGCTTCACATCGAGCGCGCGAAGCGAGCGCTCGAACTGCTCCTGCGTGCGCACGCCGATGATCGGCGCAGTTACTGCTGGATTCGCCAGCAGCCACGCGAGAGACACCAAGTCCTCCGGCTCGCCCAGCTCATCGCAGAACTTGGCATACCTATCCAGCTGCTCGCGATGCTGCTCCAGCCGCTTCGCATCCCCGCTCCGCCGGCCACCGGAATCACCTCCGCGGCGATGATTGCCCGCGAGCAGCCCGCCGTCGAGCGGACTCCATGGGATAACCCCGAGCCCCAGCTCCTTCGATGCCGGCAGCACCTCCAGCTCTGGCAGCCTGCACAGCAGGTTATACTTATGCTGCTCGGAGACAAGCCCTAGATGGCCGCGCGCCTTCGCCTCGCCTTGCGCAACTGCGATGTCCCAGCCGGCGAAGTTCGAGGAGCCGACGTAGCCGATCTTGCCTTGGGCAGCCGCAATCTCGAAGGCGCCCCACAGCTCGTTCCAGTTCACTCTCCGATCCACATGGTGCATCTGATACAGCTCGATATGGTCCGTTTGAAGGCGGCGGAGCGAGCCTTCCAGGTGACGTTTTATTTTGTAAGCAGATAAGCCTGCCTCTCGATTCGGTCCGTCATATGGATCATGCATGTCGCCATACACCTTGGTAGCCAGCACCGTGCGCTCGCGGCGGCCGTCTCCCTGCTTGAACCACCGACCCATAATCTCCTCGGTCCGGCCGGCATTCTCTCCCCAGCCATAGATATTCGCCGTATCCATGAAGTTGATTCCCGCATCCAGCGCTGAGTCCATGATTCGGAAGGCTTCCTTCTCATTAGTGTCCACGCCGAAGTTCATCGTCCCCAGACAGAGGCGGCTCACCCGCAGCCCTGACTTGCCAAGTGCCGTATACTCCATGCATCAATCGCTCCTTCGAGGTTAGTAGTATGGATAATATTAACTGCGCTTCCTTCCCTATTATACAAAAACAAAACAAAGGAACCAAGCCGTCGTTCACGCTCGCTTGACAATTCCCCGCTATACTGGCGGCAGGAGGTGTGTCACATGCTTCATTCCAATGATACCGGCAGACAGCCCAAGCTGCTTATCCTGTATGCATCCTATGGTCAAGGCCATCTTCAAGCGGCCAAGGCGCTTCAAGAGGCCCTTCAAGAGAGAGGCAACCACCGTACTGTACTCGTCGACCTCATGGCCGAATCCCATCCATGGCTGAATGAGATGACCCGCCGCATGTATCTATCCAGCTATACCTATATGCCCTCCTTGTATGGCTGGGTATATGATGTCACACGTCCGATGAAGCATGACTCGCTCTTCGGCGGTCTCCTGCACTCTCTCGGCCGGGACAAAATCCGGCGAATCGTCGCTGCCGAGCAGCCAGATGCCGTCATCCATACGTTCCCCCTGTTCGCTCTCCCTGCTCTCAGCAGCAGCCGCAGCCGCAGCAAGCTTCGAACTGCACGCATACCTTCGTATGCGGTCATTACCGACTATGACCTCCATTGCAGGTGGGTTCATCCTGCCGTTGACCGCTATTATGTGGCCACGCCTGATCTGAAGCGCGAGCTCTCCGGGCTTGGCATTACGGGCGGCAAGGTTCGCGTCACGGGCATTCCCTTGAGGAGAGGCTTCCGCTCCTGTCACTCCAATCACTCCAATCACTCCAATCACTCCAATCACTCCAGTCCCTCTGACCTGTCCATGGAGTATGGGCTGCGTCCCGATCTACCGACCGTCCTTATTATGGCTGGAGCACAAGGGGTCATGCCAGATCTTCCCGAGCTATGCAGGGAGCTGCTTGCGATGAGCACGCTTCAAGTTGCCGTCGTCTGCGGACGCAATGAAGCGGTGAAGCTTGCGCTGGAGGCGCAATTCCACTCAAGGGTTCCTGCTGAACCTGCAGCTGTCTCATCTGTTCAAGGAACAGCACTCCCCGCGCCGTACGAGGCCACCGCCTCTACCTCCTACTCCCAGCCAGGAGCTCGCCTGCGAATCTTCGGATTCGTAGAGCCCATTCATGAGCTGATGTCGCTGGCTTCCTGCATCGTAACCAAGCCGGGAGGCATTACGCTGGCCGAAGCCATTGAAGCAGGTCTGCCTATCTTCACTTATCGGCCGGTGCCGGGTCAGGAGAAGCAGAATGCCCTCTATCTGGCTGGCAAGGGTGCAGCGGTCATTGCGAGCACTCCTTCCGCGTTGGCCGGCGAGATAACGAAACTATTGACCGACCCCATACGTTATAAAAATACAGAAGCAGCTCTGCGCAAGCTTCGAATGACGAATGCTGCGGACACGATCGTTTTGGATATTTTGTCCGGTTTGAATATAATGGAAGAAGCATCCTCCAGCCTGTAGGACTGCAAGAGAGGAGTTTATCCATGACTCAAGCTGCCACTCGCTCATTCGGTGCGGAGATCCGGCTGATCTCCGTCATTTTGTTTGTTGTAGACTTTGTAAGAGGAGCTATTCTCGTCAGTTTTTTGCCGATTTTCGGAGAGAAGACGCTTGGTCTGCCCTTGCATATTATTGGAATCGCAATTACCGCCCATTACTTCACAGATACAGTCGTCCGGATTGCAATCGGCTACTTGATGGACCGGTTCGGCGTGCGCCGCATCGTACAAGCAGGGCTCGTCATCTGCCTCGCAGGTGTACTTATGTTCCAATTCGCGACCTTGCCGTGGGTATTCATCACAGCCTCTGCCCTCTATGGCATTGGAGTATCACCGATCTGGATCATGTGTCTAACGAAGGTGACGGAGGAGAAGCGAGCGACACAGATGGGCTATCTCTATACGATCTGGATGGTGGGGCTTGGCGCCGGGCCGATAGTATGTAATATTCTGCTCGACTATAGTACCTCCTTCACCTACTATCTGCTGCTGGGGATGTCTCTCATTGCCTGCATCCTGTCCATCTGGATCGTGGAATCAAGGTCCTCCGCGGTTGCTGTTATTCCTATTAAGGAGCAGCTCGTTGTGCTTCGTGAGAGATTGGGCAAGATGAAGCTGCTGCTTCCGGGTATGATTCTACAGACGACAGGAGCTTCGATGCTGGTACCGATCCTGCCAAGTCTGGCTACGAATCAGTTCGGGTTCAGCGGTGCGCAATATTCCATACTCCTAACGACCGGAGGACTGTTCGCCGTTGCCGGGCTCATGCCGATGGGCCGCTTGTCCGATAAGCTTGGAGGGAAGAAGTGGTTCCTCGTGCTCGGCTTCAGCTCCTTCTCCATCGCGCTCTACGCGCTGGCGCTTGGGCTGAAGTTCTGGGAATGCCTGCTCATCGCAAGTGCGCTCGGGCTGTCATACTCGGCTATCCTTCCCGCGTGGAACGCACTGCTGGCTGCATATGTCCCTCCCAAGCAGGAGGGGCTGGGCTGGGGGATTCTCTCGACAGTGGAGGGAATTGGCGTTATGATTGGACCATTAGCTGGAGGATTCTTAGCCTCCTGGCACACCGAGTCGCTGGTCGTATGGGTTAGCGCGGTTCTGTTCGGAGTTATTGGCTTGTTCTACTTATGGTTCCCCTTCCCTGAGGACAGGAGCGGCGGCCGCACACCCAGATAGAGTGGAGTTAAGGATATGACGTTATGGCAATGGCAATGGCAAGAATGGATCTCCTATGTTCAGAATATCGACCTTGAGCACCTGCAGAGGACGCTTGAGAGCTACTCCGCATACGGACCTCTGCCGGGAATTCTTCTCCCGTTCATTGAGTCCTTCCTCCCCTTCCTTCCGCTTGTCGTCTTCATTGCGGCGAATGTGAACATCTATGGACTGGGGCTCGGATTCCTCTACTCCTGGATAGGCGTGTCTGCGGGAGGCTTCCTTCTCTTCCTTCTTGCCCGGAGGCTTGGCCGCCGAGTGAAGCCCCGTATTATGCGCAGATTCCCGAAGTCGGAGCGATTCTTCAACTGGATTGAGGAGAAGGGCTTCACCCCACTCTTCCTGATGGCTTGCTTCCCGTTCGCTCCTTCGGCAGTCATTACATTAATAGCTGGAATCAGTACGGTTCCTCTGCGCACTTTTCTACTGGCAACGATCTTGGGCAAGGCCGTTATGATCCTCATTATCTCCCTGCTGAGCTTCGATATTACGTCGATGCTGCAGGAGCCATGGCGAGTCATTGTATCTGTGGCCGTCGTCGGCATCATGTGGTTCGGAGGCAAGCGAATTGAAGCCCGTTACCATGTGGGTTAGAGGGAACTGCGAGGCGTCTCCAACGATATTCATCTGTGTTACACTTGCGTATAGAAAGGCTCGAATGCGATGAAGCTGCTCTTATCCTATCCGATGATCAGCTGGCTTAATGTAGGAGCGACGATCTTCGTCCTCCTCATGACTGCCTTGCTGCTCGGATCTATGTATATGTTCATCCGAATAAGCACGGACGACTCCGGCAAGCACAGCCAGCTTAGGGAGATGGTCGAGACGCTATTCGGCACACCGGCTCATCTCCGCCCTGGCTCGGCGGAATCCGCTGCTGCTGAAGGCAGCACCGAAGGATTGAAGCGCGCCTCAGGCGAGCCCTTCCGTGAGCCATGCCCGGCTTGCAGTGAGATCGTCACAGAAGAGCATGCGGAATGCCCTTCCTGCGGCCTTCGCCTGCAATAAGGTTGAAGCTGAACCCCTGACGCCCGCTCATTGAGCTGGCATGCAGGGGTTTTTGCTTGGTGGTGAGCTTGCTTGGTGGTGAGCTTTGTTGGATAGTGCTTTGTTCGGTGCTGCGGTTTTTGACACGTGCTGCTCATAGTTTCCTATCCGTTGTGGAACACTGTTCATGGATTCCTTATACCGAGAGGAGATAAGCGAGATGTCAGGTGAACAACCGTCCAATAAGCAGCGTCAAGCGAGCAGAGCTCAATCCAAGGCGGACCGAACCGGCAGCGGCAAGGAGCGTTCCGAGCAGCTTCAGTCTGAGGCAGACCGCGCGGCGGTACCTAAGCACGGATTATAAGGGAGGGTGAACAGCAATGAGCGATGATCAGCACAAGATGCAGCCGATGTCCGGTGAGCCCGTAGAGGTAGAGGGCGTCTACAAGGACGAATGGGGCCACGAGATGAAGCTGAACAGGGGACGGACATTCCCAGCGGATGAGCAGCTCGGCACAACCGAGTGGGAGCTTATCGAATACGACATCAACAATCACCACGACGGCGAGACCGATCCCAGACTGGTGAAGGATGACGGCAATCACAAGATCCGCCCCATCTCCAAGCCCAAGCGCCACGAGTGATAAAAAAAAAACGGGAGAGTTAAGCCGCCCATAGGCGCTTGTGCTCTCCCGCTTTTTCGTTGCTGCAAGGGCACTTTCTTGCTGCTGCAGCTTTTGGTTCTGTGTCGCAGACTGCTTAGCTCCAAGGCTAATTTATCCGCTGCGGACTATAGCTTCACTTCCGAGCTTCAACTCTTATATTACAAAATAGAGGTCAAAATGACCTCTATTTCACTCAAACTCAGCTTATTCCGGCATTTAGAGGTCAAAATGACCTCTATTCATCCGTACTCGGTTCAGCCCCCCGAGGTGATTGCTATCAGCTTAATTTTCACTGTAATGAGGCTGCTTCGCGTCAACTACTTCCCGCACTCCACATTAAAAGATGGGGGCTGTTTTTCTGTCTTCATCTGATTTGAACGAACTTTAAAGATCGGGAACAGTTCTTCCAGAGGCATTTCAAAAAATGAAGCTACTTTTGTCACGGTCTCTTTAAGCGGTGTTGAATGCTGAAATAGCCAACGGAGGACTGCCCGTTCCCAGGCCCTTAGTTTGCGGTTCGGCCGGTTGTGATAATTTAATTGCTCTTGTATCAAACAAGAGTTGCAAACTCCTTCGTGGGCTTGCTTAGCTCTTCCACATGTGAGGCATAGGTTACGAGATGCTCGATCTGACATCCGTCTATTTGTCGAATCATCTCTATTCACTTTACAGGTTTTACATAAATAAGTGTTGAATGTAGAACCGTACTGCGCACAAAGCTCTCTTTCTCTTCGTTGCCTACGGAGGTGGCGCACCGAGTGTGTTTCTTTTGAAGTAGCCAAAGCAACCGTCTCCATCTATTTTTATATTCATTATTTTACAGCATCTATAAGTGAGGGAATTTTCAAAAAAAAAATCCCAGAGGCAGCGCCCCTGGGACTTTTTCACTTCACTATAAAAGAATCCGTCTGTGAAGTAAGAACTTTATTTGAATTTCGATTGAAGAAAAGAGAGAAGTTGGCCAGTGAGTAAACCAATTAAGTAAGTAACCATCACTACAAGGGTAATATACAAACGATTTTGAGGTTTTAAACCCATCTCAACAAAAAGATTAGAAATCCAGAAAAGACTAATACAAACTAAAATTACGAATATCAAAGAAGGACTTCCAAGTATCAAGCGTGTTTTCATTGACTTCTTTTCGGAGTTCATTTTACCTCCTCAGTTATTAATATCAGTTATTAATAGTCTCTCGGCATATCGAGGTAGACGGGAAAAGGCCTTTTCCTTCCCTTTCCAAAATCTGGTCAAATATGCCCTTTTTATCTTATATTTATACCTCATGATATCAGCTCCAACAGCTCTATTCAACTCATCCCCTTACTTCAACCCGCCTCTAATTAAGGGGGTTATATTACATAACTTAAAAACACATACCTGGCCAATATACTCCCCAGTAGAAATTGCGGAAAGTTCCTTTGTTCCTTGCCTGCCCAAGATATTGACTAGCAGCTACACAAATACCTATATTCACCAAGTTTGGTTCAAACATTTCAAAATCGACTGAACCATCTTCATTTCGAATGGTTTGATAAAGAGTAAGTATTCCAACAACTATAATAGCAGGAACGGCTGCTGCTGCTGCCGCACTGATTACCCCAGTCGCAGCTAAAACAGCAAACAAACCTGTTACAACAGTTGCACCTGCAGTTATAATATAATTGGCATCACCACTAGAAACGTGAACCTTATATCCTGTGCCGTACCACAAATCCCATATCTTATCAATCCAACTTCCTTTCCAAAACCCCGATTTAGCTAGTAGTTCTACCGAGTCGGAACTTTCAACAGAAACAGGAGTATTTGCGGTACTTATGGCATCATCTAAAGTCTCTTCAAATTGAAAATAGACTCTCTCTAAAACAATAGGTACATCTTTATCAAATGGTACCTCAGTATTTTGAATTTCTGCTTTTTCTTTCATTTCTTTCAATTTAGTTTCATTAAACTCATCATTTACAATTGAACCCGATACTGCTGCATAATAAGACTTTCCATCCTTCTGAATTTCCACAACTTTATTCCCAGTTTTTTCATTGGTATAAACTACATTGGACTTACCATTGGACTTACAATCGGTACAGCTGGATGATTCAGCAAAAGCAGACGTTACAGCAGTGAAAATCATAATAATAGATAAAACGAAGCTTATAATCCCTGTCCTTTTAAACAAAATAATTCCTCCTAAATTATTAATAGTCTCTCTGCATATACCTAGGTATATGGGAAAAGGCTTCGTACGTACCTGACTTTTTCGATTTACATCCTTGCTTATGGACGAGTAAAAACTAACTTTTTCACTCCCTTTGTTTGGAACTTATTCTATTACCTCCTAACATCATTATATGGTATAACAAAACTTGTAGTACATAGTGAATAAAGCATATTTCTTTTGAACTATATTCTATAATTAAACAAATGATGTGTGGTATTTATTCCAAATAAATTTTTATAAGGGTTTTCAGAGATTTAGTAGACATAGCGAGCGGCTTGATGCGGCTGCACCTGACACTCCTTTAAACGGCGATGCCCCACAATGGATCGGGTCACCGGCGACGTCGACGCCATTACACGAAAAAAAGCGCCCCAAAGGGCGCTCAAAACAAAGTACTTCCTTAGCTACGTTTTTCATCGAATCCAAGCATAGACTCCTCGAGTGGAGGGAGGGACTCCTCACTGAACAACTCCTGGTAGCTCCTTACCCACTTGTTAATTGTCTTTGGTGTCACCTCATACTTTCGTGCGACTACCGCCACCTTTATCCCCGACAACGTTTCTTGTGCTGCTTTCTTTTGATATTCCTTTAGCACCATTTGTCCTCCCCCTGTCCTACTACTTTATTGTAATGGGTTCCAGAGAAAGACTCCAATTCATTTAGGGGGCTTAAGAGTACTAATCCTCAGCTGCGCCGCCCTCTCCTCCACAGAGCTAACCTCTAATCCTCAGCCGCTCAGCCTTCGGCCTTATCCTGCTCTCTCCCCTTGTCCTCCGACCGCTGCTGAACCTGGTCAACCAGCTTCTCCAGCCGGCGCAGGTGGTACGCATACTCGAACATAGCCGAGGCGACGAAGACGAGCCGCTTGTGCTCGTCCGGGTCTTCCTGCAGGTAGCGGGTGAGGTCTTCAATCAGCCGCCCTTCCCGCTCCTCATTCGGCTCGATGAGCGCGCTGGGCTTCATCTTGCCCTCATTCTTGAGCAGGATATGCTCATGATACTTCGTCAGCTCCTCGAGCTGATGATCGAACCGCTGTCCCCACTCTCCGCCTCCAGCGGATGGGAAGTAATGCTCCTCCACGGCGTCCAGCAGGTCCGTTCCCTTGTGGAGCACCTTAATCTCTTGCTTCGTAAGCAGCAGCTTCCGCGCGTGACTCTGCCTCGTACGGGCGAGCAGCTTCCGCTCCTCCTCGAAGACTAGGAACCGCTCCTCCAGCTTGCGCAGCGTGCCATGGAGCTTCTCCTTCTCCTTGCGGTACACCTGCTCCTTCATCTCATTGCTGATAGCCGTCCTGAGCAGCAGCGACAGCTGGCGATAAGCTTCATTCATCTGAACAGCGAACTGCTTGCGCGGCCGCGGCGGGAACACCGCAACATTCACGACGAAGGCAGCGCCCATTCCCGTCAGCACCATGAGCACCCGCTGCACGGCGAACGTCCAGCCCACCGTATTCGCCTCCATCACCGCGACGACCGTCACGAGAGTAAGCCCGATCGTGCTCTCCATTCGCAGCCGAATACTAATCAGAATGACGACAATACAGACGAGACCAACAGCAATCTCCGTGTGGCCGAACAATCGGACCGCGAGCAGCGCAATAGCCGCACCGAGCAAGTTCGTCTGCAGCTGGTCCGCAATCTGCTGCCATGAACGGTAGATCGAAGGCTGTATGGTGAAAATAGCGGCAACCGCCGCAATGAGCGGAGACGGAAAACCTATAAGATTGCTTATGTAGATGGCAAGCGCCACGGCCATACCTGTCTTGAGAACCCGTGCCCCAATGGTCATGCGAGGCTCTCCTTCCTACTCCGGGACGAGCAATTAATCAAGATCGGTTACCATAATCTCAGAAGCTGCAATCTCCCTCCCGTTGAACCACAGCGAGATGCGATGCAACCCGGGGTAATGCTTCCTCGTCGACAGGTCTGCGAATCGGTGGACCTTCACACCGTCAACCAGCTTCCCTCCGGGGAACACCTTGTCGGCTAATAAAAAGCGCTTATGCGACGTCTTCTCCCTCGCCTTGACGAAGTCGATGCCGTATTCCAGCCTCGCCTTAATCGGCTCTCCGTCCCTTAACCTCAGCTGATACTGAAGCAGCGTCTCACCGCCTACGAATAAGGTCTCCGGCGTGAGCCTTAGCGTCGCTTCAGCAACTAGGGGTGACCCTGAACCCGCCTCCGCCGCCTCCACGCCATCTCCTCCAGCACTGGTGTAGCCGAATAGGCTCATTACAGCAGGATGCGCCGCCTTAATCAGGCTCCTGCACCCTCTTCGAATGATCCAGTCGGTATGGGGATGAACACCCTGCCACCGCTCAGCCAGCTCTATGACAAGCTCAGGATGATCCTTCGATATATCGTTCAGGCAGTTCGCCACGCTCTTCCTTACATAGAGCGAGCTGTCCTGCTTCAGGGAATCGAGGATCGGAATAATTGGAGCAGGATCCTGCTTGAACATCGGCAAGGCTTGTGCCCAAGGCAGCCGAGGTCTAACCCCCTCGCTGGCCAGCCTCCTCACATGCTCATTCGAGTGGCTCGTCCATTCCATCATCTGGCGAAGCATCCGTCCCTGGTTACGGAGCAGGAAGGGACGCACCGCATACTCCGCCGTAGATCGAGCAGTGAATCGCTCCAGTGCCTCCATCGACAGCCCCCAATGCTCCTCTTGCTGACCATACACCTCTACGAAGTCAGGGAAGAACAGATAGGGCATCCCCAGACACTCCGCGTCTATGCGATACAGTATCGAGAGAGCTGCTTCGTAATCCGAAGGAAGCTCGGCGCCGAGCGACTCGGTCAGCCTTCTCGTCCTGGCCTTCAGCTCCAGCTGCTCCCAGTCTCCCGCAATTACACGTTCATAGTAGGACACTTCCTGGAACGGCTCCCAGACCGACTTCACGAGCCGAGCGAACTGCTTAATGAATCGATCGTCATACATTGCCTTCAACGGTTCAGCCATCTGTGAATCGCCTCCTGCCGTTATTATACGGAATTAATGGAACGGACGCACGCCGCCCTATCTAGATGACCCGCCCTCCTCGTACCAAAAAAACAGCTCAAGCCCTCATCCTCCCCGAGGACGCTGACTTGAACTGCAGGTATGACATCGTATTCACTCTTACGGTTAGGCGTATCCGTTACACGTATCTGCCAATGATATCCGCGATCTGATGAGCAATCGCTTGCGGCCCAGCTGCGAGCTGCTCGTTCGAGAAGCGCACACGAACGAAGGATTCATCCATATCCATCGCTTCAGCGAACAGGCTGGCAAGACCTCTAGCCCGGCGGTCTACTTGAAGGAGCAATTCAAGTTCATGATCAGACGGGTAGAAGATCACTTCCAGCTCGTCGAGCTGCCCGCGGAACTGAGTAGTTGGCACGAATTCGAACTCTTGCACGAATGGAATTCTTCCGCCTAACCGGGAAGCATATTCGCATTCCGCCTTGCGAAGGCGGAACCCAATCAGACTTAGTGCTTCCAGCACGGTATTCATCTGCGGGGTTGGCACTACTTCAATGCGGTCATTGTCACCTGGATCTACGCCGCCGCGAATGTCCAGCTCCGTCTTAATCCATACGGGAGCTCTGCCGATCGTTAGCGGAGTCTGGTGCGGCAGCTGGAAGGAGAATGGCACCTCTCGATTCTCGCCTGGCTGCAGGGTGAACGGGCTGCTGACCTGATAGCGGGTCAGTTCGCCGTGCTGTGTATACTTATGATCATTGCTCTCTCGAATGTATTCCGTCATGACGGACAGCTGAATCGTCTCTATCCGCTGCTCCACGTTGCCGCCACGAATCTTAACGATTCCGCGAACCTCTTCAGCGGGCATGTAGCGAGCCTTCTCCAGCAGAGTGTCGATTGTGGCAGATCCAATTCCAATACTAGCTAAGAACCGATTGAACATAAGGGAGCCCTCCAATAAGCTACAAGATTAGTTCCATTCTACAGCATATTACGATGCAGTATAATATAGGTTTCACGAATGATTATTCCACCTTGGAGAATACTGGTATGTGCTCTTGTGCTTGCGTTGCACTGTGAATGGAAGTGACCTTGCCCGGCTGAGCATAGGGCAGCGTAATGAAGAAGGTTGTCCCCAGTCCGAGCCTGCTGTCAGCTGCAATGGAGCCTTGGTGGTTATTAATGATTTTGTACGACACCATGAGACCTAGACCTGTCCCCTTCTCCTTCGTCGTGTAGAAGGGCTGGCCCATCTTAGCCAGCTGCTCCTTCGTAATGCCGCCTCCCTCATCCTCGATATGTACTCTGACCCGCTTCCCTTCCTGCAGATACGTACGAACCTTCACATACCCGCCGCTCGGCATCGCTTCAATCGCATTCTTAATGACATTAATGAATACTTGCTTAATCTGGTCTGGAACCCCGTATATCCATAGAGGCTGCGAGCAAGGCTTGTAATCAATAGTAACATGATGCAGATTAGCCTGAGCATCAAGCAGGGCAATCGTCTCCGCCAGCAGCTGACGGATATCCCCGTGCCTCAGTTGAGCTGCTTGCGGCTTAGATAACATGAGCAGCTCGCTCACAATGGATTCGATTCGGGTCAGCTCTGACTTCATGATATCATAGTAGTTCTTGTTAACAGCTCGTCCTGAGGCGATGAGATGCAGGAAGCCCTTCAGCGCGGTTAGCGGATTGCGAATCTCATGGGCAATGCCTGCTGCCAGCTGGCCAGCGATATACAGCTTCTCGGAATTCAGCTGCAGCTCCTCGTTCTTCTTCCTCTCGGATATATCCCGGATAATGACCTGAGTCACGAGCTTGCCGGAATGCGTCGTGCTGGTGCGGACGATCTCCGTACTGAGCGGCTTGCCTTGCAGGGACCTCCACTCCAGCTCGACTGCGCGGCTTGGCGTCTCCATATGGAGCAGCGGCTCATTCTCTTCATTCGCCAACCAGGCTCGCACCCACTCGTGATGCTTCTCATCCAACAAGGTATAGATAGGCTGTCCGTACAGCTCCTCCTTGCTCTGTGCCTCGAACATCAAGAGTCCTGACTGATTCATGAACTCCCACTTGTCTTCCGCTATGAGAGCAATGGTGTCCAGTGAGTTCTCAACGAGCAGCTTGTATCGCTCGTTCATTAGTACGAAGTTGCGCGAGGATGCCCAGATGGCGAGGCTGAAGCATAGAATAATCAAGGTGGCGAAGCCGACCAGGAACACCAGCACCATGAGATACCGGTTCAGCATCTCTGTTGTAAGCACCGTGCTGTACTCGATCTGGAGTGCCTCCATCCCGATTAGATGCATAGCCATATTGGAGGAGCCGAGCAGGAGACTGCTGGCATACTTGCGAGGGCTCTGTCTGCGCTCTGACCAGTAGAAGGAGAGGATGGCACCTAAGAAGTTAATACCGAAGGAGAGCAGGACAAGTCCCCAGTTGATTGCATAGCTGGCAACATCCCCTGAGAACATAGCCAGATAATGAAGCCATACTGCCGACAGAGCCGCCAGCAGAGAGGCCACCAGCAGTCTGCCCCTATATCTCGCTGCGCTCCTGAGATTAAGGAGAGCCGCGTAGGCCAGCACAGCTGCACAGATATAGGCCGCTGCCATGCGCCAATTAAGGCTGATCATATAATCGGAGCCGAGCAGAGAGATGACGTGCATCGCCCATAGCCCTAGCGCGAAGACGGCCGCTCCTCCCATGAACACATTTAACCGAAGCGCCCTGCCCCACAAGCCTTGGGAGTGAATGAGGCTGAACATGGTGTAAGCAGAGACGCACATGATAGCCAGTGACAGCAAGGTGTAGTTGAAGCTTCCTGACAGCATGGAGTGATGATGATTCACACTATTGAACTCCTTCAATATCCATATATTTACTACAATATACTCAGATTCGACATAATTGTATAAATTCCTTTCTTTTGTGCAACGGGAATATCGCACTTGGGACCTACTTGTGAGGCGGGTGATTCTCAAATCTATCGAATCAGGATAGAATACTAGGATAGATGTACCTCATGAATTGGAAGGAGATTAGAGCAGCCTATGAAAATTGTCAAAGAATTCAAAGAGTTCGCCATGCGCGGAAACGTCATTGACCTGGCGGTCGGCGTCATCATAGGAGGAGCATTCGGCAAGATCGTCACGTCGCTTGTGAATGATATCATTATGCCTCCTGTCGGCGTGCTGCTGAATGGGGCGGACTTCAAGGACTTGTATATTAACCTCGAGAAGGACAAGATTGCGGATGATGGCACGGTAGTGGATTCATTGGCTAAGGCGGTTGAAAAAGGGGAGGCTGTCATCGCCTATGGCCAGTTCATCAATGTATTGCTTGACTTCTTGCTCGTGGCCTTGTGCGTATTCGCGCTCGTTAAGGGCATTAACATGCTTCACCGGCTCAAGCTGCGAGAAGAAGCTGATGCCCCTGCGGCGGAGCCTGCTGAGAAGGAATGCCCTTACTGCCTGTCCAAGGTACCTGTCAAGGCAACCCGATGCGCGCATTGTACTTCCCAGCTGGAGAGCGGACGGGCAGAGGGAGTATGACCGAGGAGCGCTTCGATATCTATGACGAGGCCATGAATCCAATCGGTACTGCTTCCCGGTCGGAGGCGCATGCCAATGGGTATTGGCATCGGACCTTCCACTGCTGGGTCATTCGCAAGGCTGGCGATCAGCTGTATGTATGGTTCCAGCTGAGACAGTCCGGCAAGGATACGTACCCGAATTGCTACGACATTACGGCGGCTGGACACTTGTCTGCCGGGGAGAACGTACGGGCAGCATCCCGCGAGCTGGAAGAGGAGCTTGGAATCGTCGCTGCATTCGAATCCTTGATTCCTCTCGGTCAGCACCGCGAGGAATCGTATGGGACAGCCTGCGGAGTCCCCTTCATTGACCGTGAGGTTAGCGAGGAGTTCGCCTGCGTCGTGGATGCCCGCTTCTCCCTAGCCTCTCTGAAGCTGCAGGCATCGGAAGTGGCCGGCGTGTACGAGGCTGAGCTCGGTGCGATGCTCGCCTTGTTCGAGGGTGAAGCGTCATCCGTTAATGTACATGGCGTCGAGATCTCACCCTCAGGTGAGCTGCTTGCTGTATCGGAGCGGAGCGTTCGTGCTGATGAGTTCGTACCGCGCGAAGCAGGGTATTATGCCGGTGTTATGAGGGCGTTAATGGCTTGCCACTAGAAGAAGGCTGACCCCTTTGTTTGCGGGTCAGCCTTCTTTTGACTAGGCACAATGAAGAACAATTATACCTTAGCAGCCCCGGCTGCGGCCCGAGCAGCACTTCCGGCTGCGTTCGACGCAGATGGTGAACGAGATCGTAACATCCTTGCAGCGGCCGAACGTGCAGCAGATCCTTACACAGTCCGCACAGGAGGTGCAGAAGAAGTTCACAACCCGGCAGTTGCAGCCCAGCAGCTGCTCCAGCTTGCGGCAATCGTGACAACGAATCGCGTAGATGAGCTTCGCTGCCAGCTCTTCATTCTTAAGCCGGCCGAACAGCTCACTCAGCTCAGCTCCAGCCTCCTGGACCGACTCTACGGGATCACAGCACTTGCTGCTGGAGATGCGTGCTGATGCGCGTGCTCCGGATGATGGTCTGCGGCTCACTTGAACGCGGCTGAACTTGATCTTAGCTCTAAGAGACATACCTATTCCCCCCTCTCTAACAGGCATGTACTATTCTATGCACGGATGGATTCGTCGACTGGACAAGACTCCACCGTCATCTTCCTATTCGTAAGCGCAGCTGCAATCGGGGTACCCCTCTGTCATGCTGCAGCTGTCCTGGACAGTCAGGTATACCATCAGGCTTAAGTACCTCTGTGCCATTCGCCTTGCATACTTATTGCCATAATTGGTAACCCTGATAGCGCAGCAAGCAGGTACAGGAGGATGCTTATGAGCACGAAGAAACTTGCCCGGAACGACAATAGACTGTCCGTAATGGCACTTGGCGGCGTATTCGAGATTGGCAAAAATATGTATGTCGTCCAATACGGCGATGACCTCGTAGTCATCGATTGCGGCTCCAAGTTCCCTGACGAGAGTCTGCTTGGCGTCGATCTCATCATTCCAGATATCTCCTATCTGCAGGAGCACAAGGACAAGGTTCGCGCCTTGGTCATCACTCATGGTCACGAGGATCATATCGGAGCCATTCCCTACGTGCTCAAGCAGCTGAATATGCCGGTCTATGCCTCACGGCTCACCCTTGGCTTAATTAGAGGCAAGCTGAAGGAGCATCACTTGAAGCAGACGGTGCTTCACGAGATTCGGGCTGATTCGCTCATCCCGCTAGGTGAACTGACGCTCAGCTTCTTCCGAACCAATCACAGTATTCCGGATTGTCTGGGTGTTGTCATTGACACACCCGAGGGCAAGGTCGTCCATACCGGAGACTTCAAGTTCGACCTGTCCCCGGCCAATGGCCAGTTCCCTGATATCCACCGGATGGCGAATATCGGGCAAGAGGGTGTCCTCCTCCTCCTCTCGGAGAGCACGAACGCCGAGCGTCCAGGCTTCACTCCCTCGGAGCGCATGGTCGGTGAGCGCATCGAGGAGGCATTCCATAGAGCGGAGCACAAGGTGTTCTTAACCACCTTCGCCTCCAACGTCAACCGAGTCCAGCAGGTTATAGACGCGGCGCAGAAGACGAATCGCAAGCTGCTGCTGCTCGGGCGCAGTATGATTAACGTCGTTAAGGTAGCCCGAGAGCTTGGCTACTTGAACATGCCGGAGGATATGGTCGTCGAGGCCAAGGAAGCGGCGGACCTCCCGCGTAATCGCGTTGCAGTGCTATGCACCGGCAGCCAGGGCGAGCCTGTAGCCGCCCTTGCGAGGCTGGCCAGCTCGACTCACCCCCTCAGCTCCATTGAACCGGGGGATACGGTCATCTTCGCTTCCTCTCCGATTCCAGGCAATGAGCGGAATGTCGCGAGCACGCTCGACCATCTCTATCTGCTGGGCGCGGACGTGATACATGGAGGCCATACCTCTTCGGGCATGCATGTGTCCGGCCACGGCAGCCAAGAAGAGCTGAAGCTGATGCTGACGCTTATGAAGCCGAAGTATTTTGTACCGATTCATGGAGAGTACCGCATGCTGCATCAGCACCGAATTCTGGCTCAGGCGGTCGGAGTGGATCGGGATCGTATCTACATCATGCGGAACGGGGATGTGCTGGACCTTGCTGGCGGAGAGGCGGTGCAGAGCAGGCAGGTCGCGGCCGGCAATACGCTGGTGGACGGCCTCGGCATTGGTGATGTCGGCGTCGCCGTGCTCCGTGATCGCAAGCATCTGTCGGAGGATGGAATCCTTGTCATTGTCATTACGCTGAGCAGGCAGGATAATATCTTGCTGTCAGGTCCAGATGTCATTACACGTGGGTTCGTCTACATTAAGGAATCCGAGGGCTTGTTAAGCGAGGTGGTTCGCCTTGCGACAGTGACGATTGAGACGCTGCAGCAATCGGGCAATGACTGGAAGTGGTCGCACCTCAAGTCGAATATCCGAGAGACAGTGGGCAAGTTCCTCTATGCGAAGACACGAAGAAGACCCATGATTCTGCCAATCATCATAGATGTATGATGAGATTATTGAGAACCTGTTGAGGTCATTGAGATCATGATGAGATCCTCCTCCCTTACGTATCACGCTTAGGCATGTGCATGCATACCTATGTACAAACGACTAGGGAGGCGGATATCCGCGTGTACAATTACCCGATGGCTCCGAATGCGAACGCTAATGCCAATGCTAACGCGAATGCGAATGCTAATGCTAATATGAATGCCAATATGCACGGCAATGTGGGCGGCAATATAGGCGGCATGAATGGCAATATGAACGGCAATGTAGGTGGCATGAATAGCAATATGAACGCCGTTGCTCCAATGCAGCAAGGCAAGAAGCCAGTAGAAGCTATTCTGTACGAAGCAGGACCCGAGCACAAACAGATGGTAATGGATGTAAGAAACAAGCTTGCACATATGTGCAGCAACAACATGCATAAGTATGTACGGATTCAGACGGTTGACGGTCAGATGCACGAAGGCATGATCACACATATGGACCCCTGCTTCCTCTACCTGCATTGCAGCATGTACGACGCAAGAGGATTCGGTCCTTCAAGCGCAATCCTTCCACTCGTACTGTACAACTTATTAGTTATTACTCTTCTATAATTAGTATCTGAGCCAAAGCTTAAGGAGCCTCCGCACGTTCATGGGCGGAGGCTCCTTACATATATGTTGCCGCTGGCGGCCATTCTGGTGCAATAGCATCAGAATGTGGCGTTGCAGCCGAAGGATGAGGCTCTTTGGAGGCAATAACGCCGGAATGTGGCGTTGCAGCAGAAGGACGAGGCCTGTTGGGGGCAATAGCGCCAGAATGTGGCGTTGCAGCTGAAGGACGAGGCCTGTTGGAGGCAATAGCGCCAGAATGTGGCGTTGCAGCTGAAGGACGAGGCTCGTTGGAGGCAATAGCGCCAGAATGTGGCGTTGCAGCCGAAAGACGAGGCCTGTTGGAGGCAATAACGCCGGAATGTGGCGTTGCAGCAGAAGGACGAGGCTCGTTGGAGGCAATAGCGCCAGAATGTGGCGCTGCAGCTGAAGGACGAGGCCTGTTGGAGGCAATAGCGCCGGAATGTGGCGCTGCAGCTGAAGGACGAGGCTCGTTGGAGGCAATAGCGCCAGAATGTGGCGTTGCAGCAGAAGGACGAGGCTCGTTGGAGGCAATAGCGCCAGAATGTGGCGTTGCAGCAGAAGGACGAGGCCTGTTGGGGGCAATAGCGCCAGAATGTGGCGCTGCAGCTGAAGGACGAGGCTCGTTGGAGGCAATAGCGCCGGAATGTGGCGTTGCAGCCGAAGGACGAGGCTCGTTGGAGGAATTCTGGTGCAATATTGCACCATAATCGGACAGACTACCGACGCTGGCGGCCATTCTGGTGCACTAATGCACCATATTGGGATCAATGCCCGAAGACGACAGCCATCCTGGTGCAATATTGCACCACATTGGGACCAATTCCCGACGCCGACAGCCATCCTGGTGCAATAATGCACCATAATCGGACAGACTACCGACGCTGGCGGCCATCCTGGTGCAATAATGCACCATATTTGGACCTATTCCCAACGCCGACAGCCATCCTGGTGCAATAATGCACCATATTGGGCCGGCTGAGTGTGCAAGAATCGCTGCTACGATCGCGAGAGAAGCGCGTCAATCTCGCGCCGGCAGCTCTCTGCTGTAAGCGAGGGGTCGGAATGAGGGCCAGCTGCCAGCAGCTGCCTCAGGAGATGACTTACTCCCTCAGATACCTGCAGCTCCTCTTCCCAGCTCAGCTCCACCGCAGGCTCCAGCTCACTTGTCCGCTCCGACGGAGTTGAGGATCCTGCCCCCTCCTCACCTTCCACTGGAGGCTCGTAGCCGGAGTACATCATGAACAGGAACAGATGTCCTGCACCCAGCAAGTCGCTCGTCGGTTGAGGGACTCGCATCCGTCTCTTCACGGCGGACCACCCTGCAGCCTCTGCAGGCTCCTCCCCTTCATCGCTCCCCGGCTCATCAAGATCGCCAAGACCACGCTGAATCTGTTCGGGCAGCACCTCCCCCTTGCGGCAGGAGAGGCCGTAATCAATCAACGTAATCTTGCCATCATGCTCTAGTACATTCGGAATTCTCACATCACGGTGAACATAGCCTGCCTGGTGGACATATGCCAGCACCTCCATCAGCTGTCCAAGCAGCCGCAGCGCTTCCTCTTCCGTATACACTCGGCCCTGCTCCATAATGCGATGCTCCAGATTGTCCCCTGGAACCAGCTCCATGACTAAGGCTTCATCCCTGTGTCGCTGCACATAATTCAGCCGCTTAGGTATCATCGGCCCATTCAGGGAGCGAAGAATTGCATCCTCCCTTCTGAGCAGCTGGCGACCGAGATTCCCCTTGCTCGGCTTGTTCCGCTTGAGCAGCACCGTCTGTCCCGTCTCCCGATCCAAGCAAGCATACGCCTGCCCGTAGCTGCCCATCCCCTGGCATCGCAGCACCTTGTACCTTCCTGCCCAGACCGTCCCATCGCGCAGCGGGTAGTCCTGCCAATTGCTTCTTATCTGCTCGGCCTTGCGGAGCCAATCCTGCCAGCTGCCGAGCCGCCTTATCACAGAAGTCACCTAATCCCCTCTCCCCGTATATAACTGCCCTAATCTATCCATAGTAGAAACCATCCTTCATCTCAGCCGTATAAGGAGTACATTCAGAATCATTGGAGGTTGAACGTTATGTTGAAGCATATAGTCAAGCGGTTATTGCATTCTCTTACGGGTCACCGCCCTCACGGACAGTATCATTATAGCAGCAGTGCCTACAAGAAGGGCCACCAATACCCGCCGCGGCAGCCGCACTATCCGCCGCAGCAGCCCCCTCATTACCCGCCGCAGGGGCACAAGCACTATGGACATTCCCATTATAAGAAGAAGTACAGCAGCTACTCCAGCTAATTCGCTCCACAAGGCCGCAGCCACACGCTGCGGTCTTATTTGTTAGATAACTATGAGCAAATCAAACAAAAGACTTACCGCTGTTTTATAACCCCCTAAAGGGTTTATTATATAATAACTATCATAAGCTGTAAGATTAGATCTGTGGGAGGGGGAAAAGGAGATGATGAGAGTCATTACCTTCAAAAACCGTTCCGTTCCTGTGTATTATCCGAGCGAGCAATTATCATCTGTAGAATTACTTCATCATAAATTGGTCGAGATGGAACTGAACTTTGATTTTCGCAAGAAGTGGAAAAGAATTGCTAAAGTAGAAGTGATCCGCGACGTCGCAATCTTCCAATATAATGACGGTACGAAGCTGTACCTCGAGGTCTCATAAATCCAGCATCTCTATAAAAAACAACATCGGGCTCGCTGCTGAAGCGGGCTCGATGTTGTTCTTGTTGTATGCCCTGCTTAGAAGAGGTTACCGCTTAATCATGGAGAGATCGAGCTGGTCCGGCTCCATCGGCTTGCCGAGCAAGAAGCCTTGCAGGCTGTCACAGCCCCACTCTCTTAGCAGCAGGTACTGTTCTTCACACTCCACCCCGGTCGCTGTTACTTCAAGTCCCAGCTTGTGCGCAAGCTCCAGCATCGTCTGCACCATAATCTGTTCGACCTCGCTTACGGCTAGCCCCTTCATGAACGACTTGTTCAGCTTCAATCCGCTCAGCGGCAGATTCTTAAGATCAGCCCCGCATGAGCCCCCTTGATGATAGTGATCCAGCACGAGCCGCACCCCTGCTTCACTTAGACGCTTCAGGACGAGTATCGCCTCGCTGTCACTGCCCAGTGAGTCATGCTCGGATATCTCAAGTTCCAAGCAACCAGCGGGTATTCCTGCTTCATCCAGCAGTCTGAGGACCGTCGGAGCGAAGCTCGGATCCCGCAGCTGCACGGGCGACAGATTCACACTAATGGTCAGTTCAGACTTACTATACTTATGAATGGCAGCCAGCTTCATGCAAGCTTGGCGGATGAGCCACTCGCCTATCGGCACGATGAGACCCGTCCGTTCCGCGACAGGAATCAGCTCTCTTGGCCAGACTACACCCAGCTGAGGGTGAATCCAGCGAATGAGTGCCTCATACCCCTTCAGCCTGCCGCTTCCAGTTCGGAAGATCGGTTGATAGCTAATGTCCAGCTGGCCGCTGTACAAGGCCTGCCTCATTGTAGATTGTATGACAGCTTGACGATATGCCTTCTCCGCCACTTCATTCCCGCTGTAGAAGCAGATGCGGCTGTCGCTTCGCTCCCGGGCTTGCGCCAGCGCCGTGCCTGCACGTTCCATTAAGGCTACACTCGTATGTCCGTCTTGCGGGAAGACAGACGCTCCGATCCACAGCCCGCACTCTCCGTTCCCTTCGAGGAGGAATGCCGCCTCAGCTGCCTGCCTTCTCCTCTCCAGCTCGGCTATACAGGTATCCAGCTTCTCTCCTGCCTCTACATACAGGAAGAAGGTGCTGCCTCCTGCACCAGTGCGGAACACCGGGATCGAGGGAGACAGCCCCTGCAGAATCTTCTCCTCAAGAGTCTCCAATGGCAGGGAAGGATGACTGTCGATATGTATGTACACTGCAGCAATGCGCCTGCCCACTGCACGCGCGAGCTGCAGAGCGGTCTCGAGCTGAGCGTAGGCTTCTCCTGAGCTTAATGTATCCAGCGTCATGTTCATCGTTAATCTCCCGTGTTGTTCTCATATTTCCCTCTATCATGACATAGAAGTATTAGGAATATTACGGTCTTCACATATGAAAATGTTAGCCCAGCCTCATTCGCATTCGCCAGCCACGTCAACGCGTCAGCCAACGTTCGCCACATTAGCCCTCTCCCTAGGCAGCCTCCCCCACTCTTCCAAGTCCGAGCGGTCATATCAAAAGGCCCGTCTCTATTCAGAGACGGACCTAAGCGCTTATCTAATCATTCTTCCGCGGTATACTTGTAGCCGAAGCCCCAGACGGTACGAATCAGTCTTGGCTCCTTCGGACTGAGTTCAATCTTCCTTCGCAGGTTCACAATATGTACGTCGATCGCCCGGTCCGTCACGAAGGAGTCGAAGCCGCGAATCGTGTTGATGAGCTCTTCCCTGCTGAACACCTTGCCAGGATGGCACAGGAACAGCTTCATAAGCTCGAATTCGGAGAAGGTTGTCTCTACTAAGCTTCCTCTGACATGCAGCAATCTGCGCTCCATGTCGAGCCCTATTAATTCATCGGTCTTCAGTTGCACAGCAGCTGCAGCCGTCTCTGCCTTCGCCTCCGAGAATACGTTATGCGATCTGCGAATCAAGGCCTCCACTCGGGCTGTCATCTCATGCATGGAGAAGGGCTTGCACATATAATCGTCCGCGCCGGCCTTAAGTGCCCCTATCCGGTCAGATACTTCGCTCTTCATGGACAGGATCATAATCGGCACATTGGACACCTTGCGCAGAGCCGCACAGACTTCCATGCCGTCAATATCCGGCAGCATGAGGTCGAGCAGCACGACATCCGGGTGGAACTCCTCCGCACGCTGCAGTCCGTCCTGCCCCGTTCCCGCTTGGGCCACATGGAAGCCTTCCTCAGTCAAGTACATGGCTAGCATATCGCTCATCATATGGTCATCTTCAATTACTAGCACTCTGTTCATATCCATGCCACCCTCTTCAGGATAGAGATTCCTGTCGAATCTAGTCCGTTAATGTAACTATACAATAACCTTAGGAGGGGCTACAATCATTTGTTAGAAAAATGTTAGGCACTCTCTACCCTGCTAAGTATACTTAGCCTTGTTAATCACTCTCACCAGCTCATCCACCTCGCTCACAAGCCTCTCACTTCGCTCCACTGCCAGCGGCTTCTCCTCCATGATCTCCTCAAGAAGGGGTTCTACCTCTGCCGCAGCCTTCCTGACGCGTTCCGCAGCGAGATAGCTGGATGCTCCCTTGAGCGTATGCACCAGTCTCTTCATTCCTTGCCTATCGCCTGCTTCTATCATTCTCTTGAAGTGATGACCGAACTCCTCATAATCTGTACTGAATTGCTTCAGCATATGCTTCAGGATTGACACCTTCCCTCCAACCATAGCCAGTGCTTCAGCACGATTCAGCACCGCCTCCAGCTCAGCAGGGATAGCATCCAGAGGCAGCGTCTGCCTCACTCTCCCTTGACCGGAGTCTTCCACACAGCGGTCCATGACCTTCAGCAGCTGATCCATCTGAATCGGCTTCGTCACTACCGCATTCATCCCCAGCTGCCGGTAGTACTCATGGTCGCTCCCCACCACATTCGCCGTAACCGCAATGATGGGGATATCCCTATATCTAGACTGCTGGCGAATTCGCTGTGCGGCCTCCGTCCCATCCATCTCGGGCATATGAATATCCATGAGGATGAAGTCCCAGCCCCCCTGCTCAAGCTTACTCAGCACCTCAAGTCCATTCTCTGCGAGCTCGACCTCGAAGCCCTCCTCCTTCAGCAGCTCCATCGCAACGAGCTGGTTGATCTTATTGTCCTCCGCCAGCAGAACTCTGCCCTGCACGCGCTGCAGCTGCTCGCTTGCCGCTGCTGCTTGGCCGGCAGCGGCTTGGAAGCCCGTTGCTTGGCCAGCAGGTGCATAGCCGCCTGCTGATTGGCCAGCCGCCACTTGGCCGGCTGCTTCATGGCCGGCCGCTCCTTGGCCAGTCGTCGCGTGGCCAGCCGCTCCTCGGCCAGCTGCTGCATGCTTGCCTTCCTCGTCGGAGATCGTCCCTAGCGCTTGCAGCAATCCAATCCTCGTCAGCGGCTTCACGAGTGCCGCATGCGGCCTCACCTCCGGAGGCAGCTGCAGCATCTCTTCACGGCCGAAGGATGTTGTCATGATCATGAGAGGAATGCCCATCCTGCCCGCTTCCTGCTGGAAGGAGAGCCACGTATCCAGTCCATACATGTCCGGCATCTCCATATCCAGCAGGATAAGTCTTGGCCGCGCTCCTTGGCCAACAATTCGCAGCCTGTGCTCAGCTGACTTCCAGCTGCTGAATCCGATGACGGTTAGCTGCATGGATTCCAGCACTTCACTCCAGTAATGAAGGACCTGCACGTCATCCTCCACCAGCCAGATCGGCTGCTCTCGCATATAGGAGTGCAAGGACTGGGCTTCACTTCGAAGGAGCGCATCGTGCTCTTCCCATTCGAGCTTAAGCGCGAAGCTGAACCGGCTGCCGGCGCCAAGCTTGCTCCTCGCGGTCAGGCTTCCTCCCATCCCTCGGACGAGCGCATCAGAGATTACTAGCCCAAGCCCCGTGCCTCCGTACTTCCTCGTGGTAGAGCTGTCCGCTTGCGTGAACGGCTGGAATAGCTTAGCGAGCTGCTCCTCCGACAGACCGATCCCCGTATCCTCCACGGAGAAGGCCAGTCTTACGCTTCGCTCCGTCTGCTCCTCCAGCTCCACCTTCAGGATGACCCTGCCCCGTTCGGTGAACTTGATGGCGTTAGCGCATAGATTAAGCAGCACTTGCTCCAGTCTCATAGGATCGCCGATCAGTCTTCTCGGAAGACTTCCCGGCGTATCTATGATGAATTGGAATTGATCCTTGCCGTTCATGAACAGACTGAGCTGTCCAGCCAATCGATGCAGCAGCTCCTCCGGATCGAAGTTCAGCCGCTCTCCCTCAATTCTCCCTGCTTCAATCTTAGAGAAGTCTAGAATATCGTTAATCATGCGCAAGAGCATATCCGAGGACATATTAATCTTCTCCAGATAATCTCTCTGGCCGCGATTCAATTCAGTCTTGCGCAGCAGCTGCGTTAGACCGATAATGCCGTTCAGCGGAGTACGAAGCTCATGGCTCATTAAGGCGAGGAATCGCCCCTTCGCTTCACTTGCCTCCTCCGCAGCAGCGGTTGCCTTAACGAGCTTGTCTTGTGTCAGCCTCTGATCCGTCACATCACGGGCAATGCAGGAGAAGAATAGGTCATCATCTGAATCACGATGAGCTACGACAATAACGGAGAGATAGATGATCTCACCCTCAGCGCCTGGGAGCTCCGCCTCTCCCTCCCAATAGCCGCGGTCTCGAGCTTGCAGAGCGCCTTGGATCAGCTGTTCATACAGCTTAGGATTAAGCACCTCTGCAACTCGTCTCTTCATCGACTGGGCGCTGTCCTCAGACATCCGAATGCCCAGCAGATCTTGGCCTGCTTGATTCATATAGATGAGATCGCCATTAGAGTCTACGGAGGCGATGGGGTCCTTAGCGGCATCTACAATATTCAGCAGCCGGTCGCGTGTCTTCTCCATCTGCTTCCGGCTTGTAATATCACGGACAATTCCGACAACGCCGGTGAACTTGCCGCTGCGATCACGCAGTCCGCTTGAGCTGTGAGCGACAGGGATGCGTGTGCCATCCCTATGTACGAAGGTCCATTCCCGTTCATAGGAGAACTTCCGTCTCCGGAGCTCCTTGAACACCTCAATGCCCGGCTGCACCTCGTACCCGCCCAACGCTGAGAGCAGCTCCGCCTCCTTGCGAATCTCCTCCTCATCCATGAACAGCAGCGGAGTAGCATGACCCGCCAGCTCCTCTGACGTGTATCCAATCATATTCTCTGCTGTACGGTTCATATAGCTGACCCGGTACTCTTCGTCCAGCACGATGAAGCCGTATTGATTCTGATTAATAATGGCATTCAGCCGGTCGAACATCTCCTGGAGATGCTCCATCATTCCGTTGACGGAGCCGGCAAGCTGCCCGATCTCATCATTCGGAACTTGAACGAGATGCTCGGCGTCGAACTTGCCTGCCGCGGCGTGCTCGGTAACCGACAATATTTTTTTGAGTCGGTTGATGATATTTTCGAAGAAGAGGAGGAATAGAATGCCTATCAGCAGCACGGACAGCGCCAAGGTATAGAAGGTTCTCCAGAACAGCTTGCCCAGCGACTGCTCGATAACCTCCTGTGGAACTTGCAGGGATAGGAACCATGGCGTGCCGATAACCTTCGAATGCACGAAGTACTCCTTATCTCTCCCGCTTCCGCTCTCTACTATGCCGTCAATCGTAGACAGCAGCTGCTCACTAACTCGGTTGTAAGCCTCTTCGTTGCCTGGAGCATGCACGCGGTAATGAACGTCGCCTGACCAGTTATAGAGCCGAATGGTGTTGCTCTTGTCCGTGGAGAAGATGGAATAGGCCTTGATTACGGAGGTGGGTATGGCTGCATACACCAGTCCGGTCACTTCATTACGCTCGCTTAAGATAGGAACATAGATATAGGAGTGCGGTACATCGGTGAAGGCTGTCGTGATAGGGTCCGTAATGACGGTAGTCCCCCTCATCGCCTTCTGATATTCACTGTCTGCCGCTATATTCAGCCGATTCCCATCGGTAGCGAGCACATTCCCTTCCCCATCGACGTAACCAATCGCACGATACACCAGCCCAGCACGCATCAGCTCATGCTGAAGATACTTCAGCTTCTCCTCATCCGTTCCCAGTCTGACTACATCCGTCCGGCTAATGACCTCTACTTCCGCCTTGCGTATCGCCATCCATGAGGAGAGATTCATCGCCCTGCTATGTACTTGATTCTGTATCCTGTCTAGCTGAGACTGGGTAACCGTTCGCTTCACCGCCTGATAGTTGCCTATCCCTGCAAGCAGCAGCGGAATGAAGGAGATGAGGAGAATTACGATTAATCCCTTGGTCCGTAATGACATCGTTCTCAATGCAGTGGAGCCCCTTCCTTCATGTGTCTATCTAGCTGCCTGGCGGATGAGCTTCAGATGCCGGCTGTTCTCCGCTGTCTCTCGGAAGAACTCGGCTTGCTCCGTCACAAGCCTCACCCATGCATCCACAACATCCGGGTCAAAATGCTTGCCGCGCTGCCGGAGAATATGTCCCGTAGCCTCGTCATGAGACATCGCCTTCCGGTAAGAGCGAGAGGAGGTCAGCGCATCGTATACATCCGCCACTGCTATAATTCGGGCAAGGTGCGGAATCTGTACCCCGCTCAGCCGATCAGGATAACCGTCTCCATCCCATCTCTCATGATGAGAGCGAATGACTGACAGCTCCTCAGGCATGAAGCCGAGCCGCTTGCAGAGATCATAGCCTGTCACGGGATGCAGCTCAATGACCGCTCTCTCCTCCGGCGTCAGACTTCCCGGCTTGTTCAGAATGCGGTCAGAGATGGACAGCTTCCCGATATCATGGACGATGCCTCCCTGGGCAATAGCTCGGAGCTTGTCAGAGCTCAAGGCTAGCTCCTCCCCGAGCTTGAGAGCATAGAGTGCAACCCTGTAGTTATGGCCGGCTGTGTATGCGTCTCGCGCTTCGGTCTCTGCGATGAGAGACTTCACACTTGGGGAGATATAGGTCTTGAGCCAGTCACGGGGATCCGTGCGGAACAGCAGCTTCATAGAGGAACGGAAGGATCGCGAGCTGACGTATTGCCGCAGCATGCCTCCAACCATGATGATGAGGGAGCCGAGCAAGAGGAAGTGGTAGAGCCACCAGCTGATATACCACACTTGTCCGGTGACCATAATATATTGAGCAACGAGCATCCAGCCCGCGCTGTACACAATAGCAAGCTGCAGCGGGAATCGGGAGAGGCGATATGACTGCAGGTATCGGTACATAGACCACAAGCCCAGCACGGTAAGGAGCAAGGTAATGGTCCACTTCATTCCTGCGTCCTTGAACTGGATGTAGTGAGCCAGATGCGGGTGGAACCATAGCAGCAGACTGGCGGAGAGCAGCATGCCAGACCAGATTGGCATCAGCATTCTCTGCTTGCTCGCGAGTAGTCGAATGAAGGCGCGGTCGGCCGACATGGAGGATAACCATAACCAGAAGATTGCAAGCAGCAGACTAAGCTGCGCGGCGCTGCCAGATATGCCGCTATGATGGGAGAGGAAGCCGGGCGTAGCCAGTCCGTGCAGGACGAACATGGCGGCTAGCGAGATGTAAGACAGGGCGAGGAAGCTGATCTTAATATTGCGCAGCTGTGTGGCCGTATATCCCACCGCTGCAGCAAGCGCTAATGCAATTGCGGATACGATACTGACGATGTAGAAGTGCTCCATCGGCGCCTTCACTCGAAGATCCCAGGCTGCATTCGATTGCAGCCATAGGAAGAAGACCCAAGGGATGAGCATGAATAGAGCAACACCTGTAAGGATTCTCGCTTTTCTCCCCACACTTACTCCTCCTAAGAATGATAGCTGCTTGCTTCTATGTGCAGCCGCCTGAGCGGCCCTTAGCCGCTGTCTGCCTATGCAGGATAATGCTGGAATGTACAATGGTTATATCATAGCATTCCTTGGCGTTTTTGCGTAGCGGGAACACGCGGGATGGCGGGGCAGGGGGGCCGAGGCCACCCACGGCGGGGGACGAGGCAGCGGGGCGCGGGGCGCGGCGATGGCGAAGCACGCGGCGGCGGGGCGCGGGGATGGCGAAGCACGCGGCGGCGGGGCGCGGGGATGGCGGAGCAAGCGACGGGGGCGGGGGCGCGGGGATGGCGAAGCACGCGGCGGCGGGGCTACGGCGGAGAGCTGTAGCGCCATATTCTGGCGCTGCACGGGCGCCGAGGTCGCTCCGGAGGGCTATAGCGCCATATTCTGGCGCTGCACGGGCGCCGAGGCTTCTCCGGAGGGCTATAGCGCCATATTCTGGCGCTGCAGAGGCGCCGAGGCCGCTCCAGAGAGCTGTAGCGCCAAATTCTGGCGCTGCACGAGCGCAGAGCCCGCTCCAGAGAGCTATAGCGCCATATTCTGGCGCTGCACGAGCGCCGAGGCTTCTCCGGAGGGCTATAGCGCCAAATTCTGGCGCTGCAGAGGCGCTGAGGCCGCTCCAGAGAGCTGTAGCACCAAATTCTGGCGTTGCACAGGCGCATAGGGTTGGTTGGCGGAGTTGGTGAGGTTGGTGGATTTGCGGGGGTTGGCGGGGTTGGCGGGGTTGGCGGGGTTGGTGGAGGTTTGGCCAGGTTGGGCCAGAGTGGCTGGTTGGGTGGTTAGCGGGGTTAGCGCGCTTGGAGCACCTGGGAGTAATGGAAGGAATCACAACATATCTCTAATGCACTAGCCAACCTCCCCTGTCTACTCAGACTACTGAGACTACTCTGCCTGTGCTTCCCACCCTCTGACTACTCCCCCCCTCACTCTACTCCATCACTCCGCCTTATCACTCACCCTTCTCCACAACTCCACCCTACACTTCCTTCCACGCACTCTCTCCCTTACTTACCACCAATGTCTAGCGCTGCATCGGCGCCACTCTCACCCGCCTATGTCTATCGCCCTACCGCCCTATCGTCCTATCGCCCAACCTCCAACACCTCCCCTACTCCCCCATCTATCCTCTCCCCCACGCACGCACAATTTGACCAGTAGGTGACATTTTTATTTTATATTAAGGTTTTTGTGTTTTAATTTTGTTATAGTAGTTGAAGATTGTACAAGCGTTACAAATAGAAGGGAGTTCACCTGCACATGAATAACGATGAGTCGCAGCGCGGCAAAGACGAGGAAAACAAGCTAAACGCTGCGAAGAACGAGCAGCTAGATCAGGTCGAGGCGACTGACGCTGAGATCGAACGTGAGCTTGAGAAAGAACTTGACCAAGAGGCTGCACACCAAGCTCCTGTTCCTGCAACCGATGCAGACAACAACGAGCCAGCACCTATCCAAGTGCCCGTTACTTCACAAGACACAGATACAGCGGAGCAGACGCGTAACGGCAAGGGACCATGGGTTGCGATCTCAACGATCCTCGCTATTGCACTAGTTGCAGTGTCCATCTTCGCCTTCACGAATGACGGCGCTTCAGGTGAAGCTGTAGCGACTGTTAACGGTGTAGATATTACAAAGGACCAGCTATATGATGCCATGGTTGTCAGCGGAGGCGCATCCACTGTGGACAATCTCATCACTAACGAGCTGATCAAGCAAGAGGCAGATAAGGCTAAGGTTACCGTCACCGACGAAGATGTGAACAAGGAGATTGACACCCTCAAGAAGCAGTTCAATACGGAAGAAGAGTTCAATGCTGCTCTTGCTCAGTACAACATGACCATCGATGACCTGAAGCGCGATGCGAAGTCCCAGGTTCAGATTAAGAAGATCCTTGAGCCGAAGACGAAGGTTAGCGATGAAGACATCCAGAAGTTCTATGATGAGAATAAGGCTTCCCTCGGCGAGCCCGAGCAAGTGAAGGCTTCTCATATCCTCGTAGCGACCAAGGAAGAAGCCGATGCCATCCTGAAGGAACTGAAGGGTGGTGCTGACTTCGCAACCGTGGCCAAGGAGAAGTCGACTGATCCCGGTTCCAAGGACAAGGGCGGTGACCTCGGATTCTTCGGTAAGGGTGAGAATGATCCCGCGCTAGAAGAAGCAGCATTCAAGCTAGAGAAGGGCCAGCTAAGCGAAGTGGTTCAAGGCTCTAACGGCTTCCACATTATTAAGAAGACCGACTCCAAGGCTGCGGTTATCCCTACTCTGGAAGACAAGAAGGCCGAGATTAAGGACACCCTAGTCACTCAGCAAGTTGGCGAGCTGTCCCAGCAATGGCTGACAGACCTGAAGGCGCAAGCGAAGATTACGAACACGCTCGCACCTGCAGCAGATCCAGCAGCTGACGCTCCAGCCGCGCAATAATACCGAATACCACTGCAGCCGTCCTCTACATGAGGGCGGCTTTTTCTCACTCCCCCCTTATACCTTCCATTAGAAAACCTGATTTCACATTCCGCTTCCCCTCCCTTATGCTGAAGCTAGACTTCAACAACTCGGAGGAATCACGCCATGAGCTTACTGTCGCTGCCTAGGGCACAAGGACATTCACCATCAGCAATTCCAGAATCGGCTCCCGTTCCGGCTGCGGCTCCGACGTCTATGGCAATAGCACTTCACACTGTGCAAAAGCAGCCTTCTACAACTATATCCCTAGTCGGTGGCGTCACCTTCACCCTCATCATTGCGCTCTCGGGTATGCTCCTCGCTCACCTTCCAGTGCTGCGACTGCTCGGCCCAATGGCTGCAGCCATCCTGCTCGCTGTCCTGTACCGCCAGCTGTTCGGCTATCCGGAGAAGCTTCGCTCAGGCATTACCTTCTCCTCCCGCATTCTGCTAAGGACCGCCATCATCCTGTTCGGGCTGAAGCTCAATATTCATATTCTCCTTGCTCAAGGGCCCAGCCTCCTGCTGAAGGATGCGGCAGTCGTACTCTTCGCCATCCTAACTACCGTCTGCCTAGCTAAGCTGTTCAAGGCGGATCTCCCTCTCTCTCTCCTGCTAGGCATCGGAACGGGGGTATGCGGTGCTGCCGCCATAGCCGCCGTCTCCCCGCTGTTGCAGTCCAAGGAGCAGGATACGGCGGTTGGCGCTGGCATCATTGCCCTCGTCGGAACGATGTTCGCCGTTGCCTATCCGCTGCTGCTGCCGATTCTGCCATTCCAGGATGCAGCAGATTACGGCATGTGGGCAGGGCTGACCCTGCATGAGCTAGCCCATGCAGCGCTTGCAGCAGCTCCAGCAGGAGAGGAGGCCCTGTCTTACGCCCTGATGGCGAAGCTCGGACGGGTGCTGATGCTGGTGCCGGTTAGTTTTGTGGTTATTTGCACCATGAGGGTACGGGCTTCCAGGCTTAGCTCTGGCTCCACCACCGGCTCAGGCAGCAACCGCATCGCGTTCCCTTGGTTCCTGCTCGGCTTCGCCGCTATGAGTGTCGTCGGCACTTATGTGATTGGGCCTGTGACAGCTGTACCGGATGCAGCGATGAGCCACATCTCCCTCCTCACCACGACCTTGCTAACGATGGCTATGGTCGGGCTCGGTCTTACTGTAGATCTAGGGCAGCTAAGGAGCCGGGCACTTCGTCCGCTTGCGGCTATGGTGATGACCTCTGTGCTTCTCTCTGTGCTGGGATGGCTGCTAGTGTAGGTAACCCCTTCATAAATATGGTATATTGTTAGGCGAATCACCTTAACCCATTCCCGTTCTACTGGAGGTATAATCGTGGCTAATTATGAAGTGAGAACCTATGACGATACGTATACGATCTATGAGCTAACAGAGGAATCCACCTCATCTAAGGTGCTAGTATGCCCGGAGCGAGGCGGAATTGTCACAGGGTGCCAGCTGCATGGGGAGGAGCTGTTCTACCTGGATAGAGATACATTCATCGATCCCAAGGCGAATATTCGCGGGGGCAATCCGATCCTGTTCCCGATCAGCGGGCAGTTGGAGAACAAGTCTTATGAGTGGGATGGAGTAGGCTATGAGATGGCGAATCACGGCGTAGCACGCACCTCAGTCTGGGAAGTGGTGGGGACGGAGAGCGAAGGCGAAGCTTCGGTTACGATTAGGCTGCGGAGCAACGAGATGACACGTATCTCCTACCCGTTCGACTTCGAGCTGGAGTTCACCTATGCTCTGAAGGACGGAGAGCTCCACACTCGGCAGACTTACAGCAATCTCAGCGCGTCTACGATGCCGTTCTACGCGGGCTTCCACCCCTACTTCAAGGCCGACAGCAAGAGGCTGGCCTATGGGACAGATGCGACGCAGTACCTCGACTATAATGACAATGAAGTGAAGCCGTTCACCGGCGAGCTTGATCTGGAAGGGCTGGTTGAATCGGTTACGCTGCTCGATCCGAAGAAGCCTGAGATTACCTTCCCCGTAGCCGGCGGGCTGCAGGTGCGCATGAAGTACGATGAGATCTTCAAGTATATGGTGCTGTGGTCCGTGAAGGACAAGCCGTTCGTCTGTGTGGAGCCGTGGATGGCCATGACCGGGGAGCTGAACCGCCAGGAAGAGCTGGTCATGCTCGCCCCAGGCACTTCCCTCCATGCGAACTTAATCATTAGCGTTGTAAAATAAATGAACAGGGACGGTCTGGCGAAAAGCTTAAGCTTTTCGCCAGACCGTCCCTCCCTTGCTAACCACGCACACGGAACCCTTCCAGCATAAGGGTAATGACCGACATCTGCTCCTCAAGCTGCTTGTCTGCATCCGGCTGATGGGCAAGCCACAGGGCAAATTCGTTGAGAGCACCCGAGATGAGATGAGTGATTGCCTCAATGGACAGGGGAACCAGGTAGCCTTGCTGCTGCATCTCCTCGAGCTGATCACGCAATAACCTCATCGCATTGCGCTCGTCCATTCTGCGCCATGCTTCCCATCCGAGCACGGCTGGTCCGTCAATGAGCATAATTCGCTTATTGTACGGTTCAACTGCCGCCGCAACGAACGTACGACACCCGAGCACAAGCTGCTCCCACGGATCATCGGTCTTGCTCGCCTCGAACTCTACGCGTTCTGCTACATCTCTCTGCACAGCTTCAAGCACAGCCTCGAACAGCCCTCTCTTGCTGCGGAAATGGTGGTAGACCGCTCCGCGTGTCAACTGTGCCTCTTGAACAATCTCCTCGAGCGCTGCTCCCGCGTATCCCCGCGCAGTAAAATGCTGTCTGCCCGTTCGGATCAGCAGGTCAATCGTCCCACTCGTATCTTCCTTATTCCTCTTCATCTAACCCTTCTACTCCCATCTATGCCGCGTCAGTCGCTATACCAAGTAATTAGAACTCTCCGTGTCGGCTGGCGGGATAACCTTAATGACATCAATTAATACCCCGCTAGGATCTCTCGTTATGAAGTGCCGCTGGCCAAACTCTTCGTCTCTTAGCTCCTGCTCCAATGGCAGCCCCGCTACTTCTATAAGTCTACGGTACTCGGCATCGACATCCTCCACCTCAAAGTTGAGAATGAGCCCCTGTACTCGCTTCCGGTACGCTTCGGGAACCGTAGGATGTGAAGCATCAAGGATAGCAAGCTCGAATGGAACAGCCCCCTTGGATAATCTCAGGCTTACATACCAATCCGCTTCATACACCTTATCGAATCCGAAATACTCGGTATAGAAGCTGGCACTTCTCTCGACTTGATCCGTCATAACGACCGGATAGAAATTGTTGGTTAGCATGCAATGATCTCCTCTCAAATTTTGTAATACGAGCTTAACATACATACTGTATGTATGTAAAACAAAAAATGAATCCCCCTGCAGCACTCTTGAAGGAGTTGTACGGTCCGCGCAGCTGCTGGTATAATCGCATTGGAGAAGTTCATCCAATCCATGAAGGGCTAATCATGACTGCGGCACCGACCCTGCAATTGAAGGGAGGTGCCGCAGTTTTTATTTAATTTTTGGGAACCAGCTTAATATAATCTATGCCTAATTGATGACCGGTTGAACTCGTACCTGTCACATAGAACTTGAACCTTCGCTCACCTGCGTACAGCTGGTAATTGCTCGCGATGGTCAGCTCGGTGTACTCTGGCACGGAGGAATAGTGATCTTGAATCGAGCCTACGTTCGTTCCATCAATCGACATCTGGAACTGACCGCGATTCGTCCACTTCTTGACACCAACCTTCACATCATACAAGCCGTCCTTAGGAACAGAGGCGAATAGATTCATGAAGTCTCCTGGCGCATTGCTGGATAGAATCTTACAGTACGCTCTGCTGCAGCTTGTGTCAGCTGAATCGGTCAGGGCATCGCCAGAGGTCGTCCCCACTCTCATCGCCTCTGCTTCGTATAGACTTGGCCAGCCATTCCACAGCTCGAAGTCATCCCACTGCACTTGCAGGGCATTACCTGTTCCGCTATTGCGAACATAGTCAATGACTTCGTTAGACGTATACAGCTTCATAGGGTTGAAGTGGCTGAGTCCTCTAGGATTCGTATCGGTAGAGTTATGGGTGAAGTTGTAGATGTCGAACACGACCTGCCGACTTCCACCTTCGGGTGTTACTGCTACGTAGAACCGGCCCTTGCTGCCTGTCGTATTGTTCCCTTTTTTATAGTAGATCTCCAGAGTCATCCACGAGTCATACTGAACCTGGAATGACTTGTTGTCATACTTCCAGACTTCCGTATATCCGACGCCTTGTGCATAATTCTCGGACGTTACGTGGAAGTACAGCGGCTTGGACTCGCCAGCAACCGAAGGGGCGTCCTTGTTCAATCCGAATGTGATTCGGAACGGCTTGGGGCTCCCATCCCAAGTAGGCTGATTCCAGAATTCTGCCAGCGTGAGCCAAGATATCTTCTTCTGAAGCGTCTCCAGCTGCTGTACATCGGAGTCCAGCTTCATTCTTACCTTGTAGTACATCTCATCCAGAGATTCTTGATTACTGCTGGCATCATCATAGATGTCTGTCTGAATTCGCCCCTTGAAGAAGTTGCTATCTGGCGTAGTCGCATTCTTCAACCAGTAATTCAGTACTTTATTCGTATTCGTAGGGGACTCCTGAATAATCTCAGCCTTGCGATCTCCAGTGTTACCGCTTTCATAATAGAGTCTGAAAGTGCCCACTTGCGGATGATCCTCTAGATCCGTTACCCAATTATTGCGGCTAAGCTTCGAAGTATCTGTCCCTGTGATATCATCAATCTGAGCGCTTGTCGTGGAACGAGTCGAACTTCCCTCAAATCCGGATTGAAAGATAAGCTCTCCATTAGCAGCATAAGCAGGAATTGACCATAGCAGTCCTCCGAATAAAACGGCACCGCCAATCGAAGTTACCCATTTTCTCATGTTCATTAACCTCAGCTTCCTTTCTCGTTTCATTTTTTATTAATACCACGTACATTCTTAACCTGCCTGAACCAAACCAAGAACATACCGCTTAATAATCTGCTGGCATCACCGCCTATCAATGAATAGCTCGCGTCATCTTAGACTGATTAAGCGCGATGTGCATCCATGCACATCGCGCTTCAACCACAACCGTTACAGCTTAATTCAGCTTGTTATACAACCGATAGAGAAGGACTGCAATCTCTGCTCTTGATGCATGCGACTTGGGACGCAGCTCGTTCTGATTGCCCTGCAGCAATCCTGATTCTACTAGCCGTTCCATGCTCGTACGAGCGTAATCTGCTATTGCATCTGCATCGAAGTACGTATTCATATCAACCTGTTCTCCCTTGATTGCAGCTGGATTGGCAGCTTCGATTGCTCTTGCAAGGAGCACCGCCATGTCCTCACGTGTAATCTTAGCTTCTGGATAGAACCGGTTCTCACCCTTGCCCTGTGCAATACCAAGCGCCCCGGCGATGCGAACAGCCTCAGAGTAATAGGCGGAGTCCGATACATCCTCGAAGTCTATATCTCCATCCCCTTCAAGCTCGAGTGTACGAACAAGCAGCAGGAGGAAGTCCGCTCTCGTAATGGCTTGCTGCGGCGCGTACTCCTTGTCAGCCACTCCATGAACTATACCCTTGGATGCTAGAACCTCGATAGCCAGTCGTGCCCATTCATGACGGGTCAAGTCCTTATAGGTCTCAGGAGCATAGGCAACGGCATAGGTGCTGAAGTGTGTCGTTCTGAACGAGATCTCGCCCGTCTCCTCGTTGTAGCGCGCAGAAGGTACTCTCGTAATCTGCCCCTGACCGTCGATATACCATATCGTAATATGCTCGCTCTTACCGCGCATCTGATCTGCCGGCTCATAAGGGATATGTACAGTAACAGGAGCAGCCTTGTTGCTCCAGTTCACCTGCTTATCTCCTATATAAGCATGCAGCTCGATGACAGGCTGATCGCCAATCTTGTCTTGAAGCTCTTGCGGCCAGCTTGACGTATCTGCTCTGCCAATAGCAAGAGTAACCGAATCACCGCTTAGTTCAGTCTTATTGAACATATGAAGAGGAATTACCAGCTGGCCGATAGCCGTCTCTATGCTTAGGAATCGTCTATCCATCTTCATGGATTCCGTGAACAGCTGACTAGGCAGCTCTACCCGATACTCTTCTGCCCCTTCGATGGACTTAATAGATACGCCTGCTGTACGATTGCCTTCCTTATCCGCCTCTGCATGCTCATATGCCAGACGCAGGGCTTGCGCATCAGCTTGTGCCTTAGCAACGTCTCCGTCAAGAGTCGGTGTCAGCTCCACCGTGCTGCTCCCTGGAGCAGCAGTCGGCACTGGTGTTGGTGACGGCGTTGAAGTAGGCGATGGTGCTGGTGTTGACGGAGTTCCCCCCGCTAAGGTAATGGACTTCACTTCCGAATTCGCACTCTCGTAATGAGAGTGGAAGGCGCTGACTGCGAATTGATACGTTCGGCCTGCGCTTAAGCCAGTCACTCGCACTCCAGCTTCGGCTGCACTTGTTACGATCTGTTCATGCGTGTATGAACCTGCCTGTTCGCCATACTTGATCTTATAGCCGTCAGCTCCAGCCACTTCACTGAACTGGACGACTGCCTGATTCGTCTCTGCCGTGACGGAGCTCAATATTGGGGCTTCTAGACCATTCCTGCTCTCTACTACGAGATCGTCATAGTACACATAAGCATCAACCGACAGGAAGCCAGGACTACCAGCTAACAGCGGGGTAGCATCCGTTACCTCAAGCTGGAGTTGTCCATCTATATACAGCCTGACTTGATTCCCTTCATATTCGGTTCTAAGCTCATATTCCTGCCCAGGAGTTAGTATCATCGCCTTCTCCTTGAGCATAGTCATGACATTGTTCATCTTGCGATTAATTCTAATCGTACCAACGTTCGTAACTGGATTATGCTCATATCCGGTTAGGTAATAATTGGCGGTATCCGTTGCCCGTCCCAGCATGAAGGTCTGATTAATACTGGTGGTCTTAGCCGAGCTGTAGGACATCTTCACCGTTGTAGAATAGTCCTTCCAACCCTTCCCTTGCTTCAGCCAGATACGCTCGAATGCTGAGCCGTTAGCCTTCAATCTTCCTGAAGATCCATTCTGGTCTAAGGAATATGTGCCTGTAATGATCTGATACTGATCTAATTCTGCCTCCGTTGCAAAATCAGCCGCATAAAGCGTCGATGAATTCGCCATGCCGACTAATTGATTGGAATTAGCACTCTCTCCCTGCTCGTTCGTTGCTGACACTGCAAAGTAGTATGGAGTCTGCGCTGCCTGAAGCTGCACTCTATATCCTGAGCCCGTTACGTTCTCAATCACACGATTGTAGTTACCGCTCTGATCTCCTACCTTAATGGAGTACGAAGTGGATCCCGCATCTGTTGTGAAGTTAACCGTTACGAACGGACCATCACTTACAATGCTCTTCAACTCAGGGACAACGGCTGTAGGGACCGCCGGTGACGCTGACCGTTCTTGAGACAGCTCACTCTCCCCCTTGCCAGCAATTGCACTTACGGCTGTGTAATAGACGGTTCCGTTGTTAAGGCTTGGCAGCGTAGGGTTGGTCGTTCCCGTCAGGAAGGAGTGTGTGTACTGACCAGGTGCTGTGCCATAATACACCTTGTAATAGTTCGCTCCCGGCACTGGACTGAATTGCAGGCTTAATTGACTCTGTCCGACTCGCACGGAGTTAAGCTCCGGTGCAGGCGGCTTCTCATGCTGTACGATGAGCCCATCGAACTTAGCCGTAGTGCCCCAGGCATATACGCCAATCGATCCTTCGCTGTATTCAGAGTCCGTTGCTTCTAATTGCAGCTGCCCATTCACATACAGCTTCAAGCTCTCACCGATGAGCTCGGCTCTCAGCCGATAAGCTTGATTCGCATTCATCGTATAGGCCTGCTCAGCCAGTACTGTTGATTCACCACCTGTAACCTTCACAATGAGCAGCTTCCCATTCAGATGAGACATCTTGTAATAATGATCAGCATCTTGTACTCTTCCGAGAATAGCTGCTTCTCCAGCGGCCTCTTCGCTCTTCATGACCCAAGCCTGGTAGGAGATATCTGCGAAGCGTTGGTTAGAGTATCCAAGGCTGGCGGAGGAGGTGGCAGGCAGCTTCAACACCTTCTCGGCAGGATCCTTAGCTGTTGCACCCGGAGCAGTCGTAAGCGGTGACTTAATATTATAAGGAATGATGGTCTCCTGCGATAGCTCTGCTCCTTCCCCAACAAGGGTCCACTTCTGACCAGTCATGCCGGACAGATTCGCATAGTTGAAGGTATCATTCCAGATAGACAGGTTAACTAGATTGGTGGAAGTCATGAGCTCCATAGGCAGTAGGAGAACTCCATTATTTTGTAAGCTTTCTGTCTTCGTGCCCAACCAGGATTGGGTGAAGTAGCCATTGACCGCTTTCGTATAGTAGTCTGACAGTCCAACCTGATAGAGCTTCATTATGTTGTGTGCTCGTTCTTCGTTGCCAGGCACATCCCAAAATCCGAAGTACTTCATGAGCACCAGATTGGCAACGGAAGGCGAGACGCCGAATGCGACGTAGGAGATGGATTCTCTCGGCCCTGCTGCATCGGTTGAGTCGAATTCATGCTGCATGCCTACCTCTCCAATGAACTCACCTTCATCGGATACATGGCTCCATGTGTGCTGCTCAACCGCTTCGAACAGGGCCATAGGATTAGCTAGGAATTGGTCTAGCGTTGCCCCCTTGAATGACCATTTCTCACTTCTCAATGTGCCTTCAACGATCGCTGCCTTGCTAGCCAGAGATTCATAATTAATCGTCTTCTCGTAGCTTGCCTTGATCGTGCTCAGACCCTGCGCGCCTAGCTCTTGGATGAATGCCGCATGGTCATACTGATGCAGCATATCCTTAACATTCTCCAGACCGAAGATGAAGGATGCAGCGTAGAAGATAGTCAAGTTCGGTTCCCAATAGTTAGGACCCGTCCCAATCCAGTTATTCGTATCCCCATTCATGGAAGTCCGATTGCCAGGCCGCAGATTGCCATTATGATCATAGTCACTGATCGTATAGGCTGTCGCATATAGGCCTGCCTTCATGAACGTAATGAGCTTCTGCTTCTCGGCATCCGTGAATTGTGACATGACCTCTTCATTGTGCCAGAGTAGAGCGATTGCATAGACCATTGGTGATTGTCCTCGTGAATCAAGTCCAGCCTGCAGGTTAGGCATGTTAGCTGGAACAGTCAGCATCTTGCGAATCGTGGCAACATAGTGATTCACATACTCCTGCTTATGATTCCCACCAGCGATTGCCTGAGCAATAGAGGCGAATGCGGTTGTAATATTAACATTGCCATCATTGGCAGCATCTCTATTCTGGAACGCAATATTAACTGTGTCCAGCATAGCTTTGTCTAAGTAAGACTGCTGGGTAGGGGCATAGGGATACTTGTATGGTGATGGGGATAGCGTGCCTTCATTAGCGAGTTGTGATTCGTTGTTGCTGATGGTTGCCGCCTGAACAATAGCTCTGCTCCCAGGGACCATCTCGACCATGAATGTCATGAATAAGGCCGTAATCAACACTAGACTGATTACTCTTTTCAATCTCAATCTCAACATGAACAGCTCCTTCTGAGGGACAATGCTTGATGTTCATTTTCACGAGTGGATACGCTTACATTCCCTTTGTCCTTAATTATAATCCCAATTCATTGGGTCATGTCTCCGATAATATTTGGGACTATAAGGGACAATCTTTGGACAGTCTCTCATGAATGGAGAATAAGAGCTGCTAGAGAGGGTCTTATTGTAAGTCTTAATGTAATGGAATCCGTCCAGCAGCAGACTCTCGGTAATAAGCGTCTTGTTCGGCTAAGATTAGTTAAGAGATTATAGAGACCAATTAAGTTCATTATGTTGCACAAAAAAATCTCCACAACCAAAAGGTTGCGGAGTAAACGAACTAATGATTGTCTATCACTTGCTATAAGTTACCGTTCCAAATTCCCCGCATCGATCAAGGAAAATCCCATTCATATCGAATATCTCTTTATCTTCTTCTACGAATTCGAGCACCTTTCTTCTAAGTGAAGTATCGGGCTTGGCATCCTTGACCTCGGTCATCTCATTGAACACAAAGTTCCACAAGAAGCTGATGGAGCCCGCTGTCGGGTACAGATAGAACTGCTGTTGGAACCTAATAATGTTACTGGAAGGGGGTAACATTTCCTGAAGCTGGGGGGTGAATAGCCAGGTATGGCAGACCATCCCTTTACCATGCACCTCTGGAAAATGCTTCGCAAAAAACGTCTTAGCTTGCAAGTATGAGTCTGCTATGCTCTGCATATCAAATGCCGCGTCTCTTGGAATGTGGATTTCAAACAGGCTGTCCCCCTCATCCAGCACTTTTTCCCATTCATCCTTGCTTAGCTGGACACGCTGGCTTAACCCCTTGCCGATCGGAGTAACTGGATTTCCAATGTAATAGTCCTCCGTCTCCTCGTATTCCGTCACGAAGCCATCGGCTGTCTCTTCTTTATTACATACTCCCTGCCGATCCCCATTCGCTCTTAACTTCATCCCATCACCGCACAGGAGCAACAATCTCTCTTCCTTCTCATTGTAGAACCCTTTGACAATTCCGGTGAACTTGGATTCCATGAACTGCATGCTGCCCAGCCTGAACATTCTAGCTTCAAGATGTCTCCAGATCCAGCTGAAGTTCCTAATCGCGTAGTATCCCACTAATTGATAGGCATTCTGCACCCATACCCCAATATCTCTCAACGTATCCACGAATAACTGTTCACTCAGTCCCCTTTCGGAGTACTTCTGTTCTGTCATAGGCAGCCTCTGAAGTGCGGCATGCAGGTACAACAGCGAAGCTTCATTACCGAGTACTTCTAATGCGTAAGGATGGATATTCAGCGGTTCCCATACCGTTGTCCAATAGCCGCTCTCTATATAATTTTCATAGAATTCCGTGTAAATCTCATAGAGCTGTTGATCTTCACTTAATTGATCCGTGATGTCCACCAATCGTTCCGTCGCCCCTTCAGGCATACATATCGTTCGGCAGTATTGCTGTAATCGTTCTCTTGATAGCAGTTCCATCGTCATGCCCCTTCGATTCGTATCCAATTCATTACTTCCGCCCGTAATCGGCCTTAATCTCGCCCCAAGCCTTCGTCTCCCACTTCAGCACCTTATTCGGATAATCGTTCGTCTTCAGCCAGTGAAGGGCACGATCTACGAGGTTCCAGATCTCCTCCGTGCTTGCATCGCGAGGCAGCGTCGTGGCGACCGCCTTCTCCTTCACCCACTTGAGCGCATTCCTTGAATCGCTGTAGACGGTCTTGCTGCTATTCTGCGACTTGAGATACGCCAGAGCATGAACGATGGCGAGGAACTCGCCTAGATTGTTCGTCCCCTTGCTTACCGGCCCCTTGCTGAAAATAACCTCACCCGTCCGCGTATCCACGCCTTTGTACTCAACAGGACCCGGATTGCCTCTCGTGCCGACATCGACAGAGATGCTGTCATAGTCGATATCCGCCATGCTGGAGACGGCGGTTGATGAGGAGGCTGATTGCTTAAGGGGATAGGAGGACTTACGTGAGGACTGCGCTCCTCCAGATGATGCCGCTCCTTGGCCCCAGCTCTTCGGGGAGCCCTTGCTGTAAGCCTGCTCGGCTTCCGCCTTGGACTCGAAGGACTTGAACTTCGCGCCAGGGAAGCCGTTCACTTGCCGCTGGCAGTCTCCCCAATTCGTATAGATACCGGGCTTCGCGCCAACCCAGACCACGTAGTACTTCGTCTTAGCCATGTGTTGTGTCTCCTTCATGTGGCAGTAATCTTATATCAATGGTCTGGCCAGGTCCCGAAGGCTTCTGATGCTCCGCCTTAGCCATTCGGAAGGCCAGTCTGATGAATAATAATTCGAGGATGAAGGCCAGCACCCCTGCTGCAATGAGAGCTAACTCCATGGAATCCTCCATATTGAACAGGAAGGGGTATCCAGCCATCAGGGTTACGTTCACTAGCAGGTAGAGTAGTCGTCGATTGTATATCGAGTTCAGCAGCTTGAATGCGCGGAGCTCCCTTGCTGAAGCATACATCCCTTGGAATATCCAATAGACCATGAGCAAGCGCAGCGCCTGCATGGACTGGAAGTAGAGATGAAGCTTCATCGGAATAGCCGCGATGTCTATGAAGGCTGACACAGCAGGGAGAATGAGATCCGGCATTGATAGGAAGATCATGGGTATCGCAATCCAGCTGGCTCGGCGGAACGCCTCCTGTTCCGTGGAGAGTGTACGCAGAGCGGCAGCGATTAGGATGTAGCCAACGAAGTCGGGTATGATGTCCAGCTGTGCGATACGGATATCAATGACGGTGAGCAACAATCCCCAGCCCAGCTTGCGGTATGCCCCCTTGCTCATCGCTCTCCTCCTCTCTGTGCACGAACCAGCTTCTTAATCTGCTTCTCGGACAGATAAGGATCTCTCGTTAGGTGAAAAGCTTCTATCTTCTGCTGACCATCGGGAAGCTTGAAGTGCATGAGCGCCTTCCCGTACAGGACGTCCATCGCGGCAGGGTTGTCCTCCGGTATGGTCAACTTGTAAGTGAAGTGGAGGATGTCGCCCTGACGGACGGATAGAGGGAACTTGATGGATTCCACCGGATCATTGTTCAACTTAAGCTCGAACCAAGGCCTTACGTGCTCGTTATGCGTGTAGGTAATCGCCTCTAGTTCAGCGGTATGGTCAACGATGAGATGATCGAAGCCACTGCCATCGTTGGAACTGCCGCCTGAAGTGGCGTTCGTTAGGGAAGGCGGCTTGGAATGCCAGACGATCTGAATGTCCCCGATGGGCACCCTAGTCTGCTCCCCATGGTTGAAGAACACGGTGATATGCTTGATGGACAGGGGCTTCCCCTCCACGTCTCTCAACAGTGGAGGGTCCAGCTCCGCTGAGGCGCTCCTTATGACTTGATGCTTCATCCGAGTCTCTTCATTTAGGTTGAATTGTACCATCGGCAGCTCGTCGATCCGAATGCCGCTGACCGTCCGATTACTGTTCCTGTTCTCAAGGAATGTGAGCTTCATGATCTCGCCCGTTGCCCCGTCGAGGGTCATGTAGTGCTTCAGGAACAGCGGCTCCTCTAGCTGTGAGCGCTCGTAGGTCCATAGGTTCCCTGCCCAGGAGACTCCAATAAGCAAAATAATGAGTGTGAACATTATTTTATGTCGGCTTACTGATGATGATGGTGGTGGTGTTGTTGATGGTGATAGTGAGGCTGATGATGCTTGTGATGGTTGTGATGGTTGTGATGGTTGTGATGGTTGTGATGGTGTTGTTGGTGTTGATAGTGAGGCTGATGCTGATTCTGTTACAGGCCCGTTCATAGCGCTTCTCCTCCCCCATTTTCCCATATTACCACTTTATTAGGGGGCGTGGGTAAGTGCGGCGGTTCGGAGATGCTCCATTAACACGGATTTTCCGTGTTAAGTAACCTCCGCTGGCTGGCAACTAACCCGCTCCAGCTGCTGCAGCATCACTTTCCGATGCTATTGCTCCCAACTAACCCGCTCCAGCTGCTACAGCATCACATTCCGATGCTATTGACCCCAACTAACCCGCTCCAGCCGCTGCAGCATCACATTCCGATGCTATTGCTCCCAACTAACCCGCTTCAGCCGCTGCAGCATCACATTCCGATGCTATTGCTCCCAACTAACCCGCTCCAGCCGCTGCAGCATCACATTCTGATGCTATTGCTCCCAACTAACCCGCTCCAGCCGCTGCAGCATCACATTCCGATGCTATTACTCCCAACTAACCCGCTCCAGCCGCTGCAGCATCACATTCCGATGCTATTGCGCCAAATTACCTTCTCCCAAGGTTGACTCAACCCGAGAAGCATGCTACTCTGCTGGGCCGAGATACTTTAACACGGATTTTCCGTGTTAAGTGCCCTCAACCGGGTATCGGCCGGGGGTTTAACGAGGGTTTTCCTCGTTAACTTCAAGAGAAGCATGCTGCTCCCTGCATCCAAATGCATTTTCATGTAATTTCCTATGTAAGGACTTACACAGCTACCCTACCGATCGCACTCGCGCGACATCCAGTTCCTGAACGAAGGGGATAGTGAACAAAAAGGAAAAAAGTAGGATACCATCCGTAGCTATCAGAGGCCTGCGGGCCGTAAGGAGCAACAGCACACTGATAGGTGGTTGAACCTACTACTTGAGAAAACTTAACGGAACGGAGAGACGTTATGCGATAGTAAATAAGCCAATTCTGAAGTCTTGCGGAACTCAGCGCCGTTATTGTCTCTCTTTTGCGAAGAATTGGCATCATAATAGGTGAATAGCAGCGCTCAGTTCCGATAGATTAGAGAAAGTGACCATTAAGACTAAAATAACGGCGCTCAGTTCCGTCCCCTTGCGAAACTGACTTCTAACTTCCCCAAACAACTAAAAAGCCAGTGATCCCAGTCTGACCCAACAACTTGGGGTCTGCACGTGGACACTAGCTCTATTACAACACATATTCAAGTATATGAAAGGCTTACTCCTGCGATGTGGAGACGCCGGATTGAGCCGCAGACTGCTCCCCGCCCCAGTTGGAACCGCAGGGAGCAGCACAATCTTGATCGGCTAACCCTCAGCAGGGAGACGCCGGCTTGCCACTGACGAGGCCTCCTCACTCCCTAGAAGGGAGCGCAGCCAGCAACCGCTGACAGCATCCCAGCTCACCCCGCAGGGGCTGCTGCCATCTTGCTCAGCTTGCTCCCTAGAAGGGAGCGCAGCCAGCACCCTCTGGCAGCATCCCAGCTCACTCCCTCGCTGGCAGCTGCTCCACGTAGCGGCTGCTCAGCCGGAGCAGCTTCAGCGCGCGCTCGAACTGCTCCTCGCTCACCTGCGCCTCCGCGGCCGAGACACCCGGCTCGCGCGGATACACCTTGCCGTCGCTGAAGCCGTTGCCCGGCACGAAGACGGCCTTGTCGTCGATGAACGAGCCCGACGGCAAGTAATACCGCTGCGGCAGCAGGTTCGACGACTGGCCCATCAGGTCCTGCCCGAAGTGAATCTGCCCCTCGAGGCTGAAGCCCATCCAGTTCGCAACCGTAGGCAGAATGTCCGACTGACCGCCTACCTGCTCCAGCACCTTCGGCTCGGTAATTCCTGGCGCTATCGCCACCAGCGGTATATTCATCATCTCCGCATAGTCATAAGGCCGGCCGAGCACCTCTTGCATCAGCTTCTTGTCTTCGCCTGTCAGCGAGTAGATGGGTAGGCCGAGATGATCGCCGTACAGCACAATCAGGCTGTTATCCCACACGCCGTTCGCCTTCAGCTCGTCAACGAACTGCCCCAACGCATAGTCCGCATAGTTCTGCGCCTGAATGTAGTGTCCCACGAACGTATTCTCGAATCTTGCAGGAAGCTCCATCTGCTGCTTACGCTCCGGCAGATCGAACGGATGATGACCCGACATCGAGATTACATGCGCGTAGAAGGGCTTGCCTGCAGCCTGCTTCTCCCCCAGCACCTCAGAAGTCCTCTTATACAGCACCTCATCCGACGAGCCGAAGAACATCATATCCTCATCCTTGAAAAACTCGCGTTCATAATACTTATCGAACCCCAGCGCCGCATACAGCTCATTCCGGTTCCAGAACGTAACGTCGTTCGTATGGAAAGTCATCGACTCGTAGCCGTGCTTCCGAACCAGCTTCGGCAAGCTCGGCAGCTCCTTGTCACTATACTCCTGTGACGCAGCGCCCTTAAGCGGAATGAGCAGGGAGCTGTTGACGACGTATTCGGCATCCGACGTATTCCCCTGCCCCACTTGCTGGTAGAAGTTCGGGAAGTAATAATGCTCACTCACGAGCTTGTTCAGGTTCGGCGTAATCTCCTTGCCATCCAGCTTCAATCCGACTAAGAAGTCTTGGAACGACTCCAGCTGAATAATAATGACGTTACGTCCAGCAGCCTCACCATAATGAGCCGGATTGGCCGGAGGCATAACGCCCTTCAATGCATCAATGTCCGCCTGTTCCACAGGAGGCAATCCTGCCGCACTAATGCTGCTGCGAGCAGCATACAAGTCATGCACCGCCGAGTAGACTTGATAATTAAGCAGCCCCATCTGCTGCGACTTCTTGAGTTCATTGATGCTCTCCCGGAAGGGCATCACATTCGCCAGACACACGATCAGCATGACCGCGGCTGCTGAGAGCGCCAGCTTCCTCGGCTCCCGTACCGCATACAGCTCTCGCCACCCGCGCACCTTGCGGCTGACCCCGAACAGTACCAGGTAGAGCACGATATCTACGAAGATCAGCATGAAGTACGGATGCATAATCGTCATGACGCTGCTCTTCACTTCCGTCACTTGTCCCGCTTGCTGCAGCGCGACATAGGTGACGATGACTCCATAATATTTGTAATACATAATAATGGCGAAATAAACCGCAGTAACCAAGAAGTTCACGATCATATAAGCAAGCAGCTTCCGCTTCTTGGCCATGACTTCAATGAGAGAGAAGCATAACAGGACAAAAGGAATGTCCGCAATAAGCGGTCTCCACGTCCATTCGCTGAACACGACGCCGTACGTCAGGCTCGCTTTCAATAAGAGAATCAATGAGAACAGCACGAAGGGCTTATCCCACAGCACTCTTATTCCGTGTTGCCTAACCAATGCTACCGCCACCCTTACTTCATATGAACATACAGTAAAGCTATTATAACTCCAAAATCAGACGGAGTCGAAAAAATAAGGGCGGCCTTGCATTCCAGCTATTCCATTAATACCCTTCTCCCTTGCCTCCAGTTACGATGGCAATACCGGAGCTTGCTCCAATACGAGTCGCGCCAGCCTGAATCATCGCCGCAGCCGTCTCATAATCACGAACGCCGCCTGAAGCCTTCACACCCAGGTCTGGTCCCACGGTGCGGCGCATCAGCGCGATATCCTCTACCGTTGCTCCACCCTTACCGAAGCCGGTGGACGTCTTCACGAAGTCCGCTCCCGCCTCGACCGAAGCCTTGCTTGCTGCTGCCTTCTCCTCATCCGTGAGCAATCCAGTCTCCAGTATAACCTTCAGCACCGCCTTGCCTTGGCATACCGCAGCCACACCTGCGATATCCGCACGAGCGCCGGCCAGATCGCCGGACTTCACCAGACCGATGTTAAGCACCATATCGACTTCTGTTGCACCATTCGCAATGGCATCCTGAGCTTCCGCTGCCTTAGCTGCCGTAGTTGTTGCGCCAAGTGGGAAGCCTACGACCGTCGTCACGCCAACTCCTGAACCTTCCAGCAGCTTGGCGCATAGAGCTACCCATGTCGGATTCACACATACGGTTGCGAACTTGTACTCCCTTGCTTCTTCGCACAGCTTCTCAACTTCCTGCTTCGTCGCGTCTGCCTTCAGCAGCGTATGATCGATCATTCCAGCTACTTGCTCTCCTGTCACTTGCACCTTGTTGTTGTCCATGATAGCAGCCTCCACTATATCTCTAATCTATCTATTCTGATCTATTGTAATGCACTTACCGAATCCTTATTCTCCTCTGCCTTCTTCTCTGCCTTGGACTCATAGTCCAGCAGATGTTGGGCCGTAATATGGTCGGTAACGACCACATTCGTATACCCGCCGCGTAGGGCGCCATAGATGGCCTCAATCTTCGAAGGCCCGCCGGCCACTAGGATCGAGGTCTCCTTATGCTTAAGCTCTTCAAGGTCAATGCCGATCGTCCGCAGATCCAGCTCGCCGCTGCACACACGCCCTTCTATGTCAATGAATCGGGAGCAGATATCGCCTACCCCGCAAGCATAGATCGTCCGCAGATCCTCTTCCGTGAAGTAATTCGCCTGGATGAGCACCGAATCATCGGTAGGAGCACCAACGGTGACGACGGCGATATTGGCTTGCTTGCCCATGTCGAGTATTTTGCGAATATGGCGATCGGCTTCGATGGCATGCTTCACGACCGCATGGTCCACGATAGCAGGGAGCGGAATCAAGTAAGGATTGGTATGGAATGCCTTGGCAAAAAGCGACACAACCTCATACGCATACGTATTCGTCTCTGAATGGCTGACGCCGCCATTCAGCTGAACGACCTTCACGTTCTTGACATGGATGCTCTGCAGTCTTAGCGCCACCTCATATAGCGTTGTGCCCCAAGTCGTCCCGATCGTATCGCCTTCCTTGACGATCTCTTCAATATAAGCGGCTGCCGCTTCCCCAATGGCTTGCTTGGCAATTGTATCTTCGTATTGAGGGGTAATCGCCACAATGGCGCGCTTCAGGCCGAACTTCTCTTGCAGCTTGTGGGCGAGCTCCTCGTTATTCTCATTCGGATCGCAGATCTTAATCTGCACGATGCCTTCGTTCTTCGCGAGCTGCAGGAATCGGGACACGGTTGGACGAGATACGCCAAGACGCTTTGCGATATCCTGTTGATTGTAATCAAGCTGATAATACATGCGCGCAGCTTCGATAATTTTGTCCAGCTTGTGATCTCCCATGGGCAAGCTCTCCTCCAGGCGACGAGATTCTCAGGTGGTGTGAAAATCCGTTCACTATAAATTAGCATAATTTCAGATAAATTATACGGAGGTTATGGGGAAAGTACAATGGTTTTTGCATGAAAGGCGATGGAAAGCTATGATGGAGGAAATAATGCCGGTCTCCGGCAGGAGGATGATGCAAAAATGGATCACATGCTTGCAAAAATAGATGAGGCTGCTTCCTACATACGCAGTCAGCTTGGCCACGATGGGGCTGCTCCACAGATCGGGATGATCCTCGGTTCGGGGCTTGGCGTGATGGCAGATGAAGTGGAGGAAGCGGTCGTGATTCCTTATGAACGGATTCCGCACTTCCCTGTGTCGACGGTTGAGGGGCATTCAGGCGAGCTCGTCGTGGGGAAGCTGGAGGGCAAGATTGTGCTCGTCATGAAGGGCCGATTCCATTATTACGAGGGGTATACAATGAAGGAAGTGGTGTTCCCGGTCTATGTGATGAAGCGGCTAGGGATCGAGCGGATTATCGTGACCAACGCGGCGGGGGGCATGAATCGCGCGTTCGCGGCGGGTGATCTGATGTTAATTGTTGATCACATTAACCATACAGGCAGCAATCCACTCATTGGTGAAAATATCCCCGAGCTAGGCCCGCGCTTCCCGGACATGTCGCAAGCGTACAACCGCGAGCTGCGCACGCTCGCGGCAGGCAAGGCGCAGGAGCTGGGCGTACCGCTCCAGCAAGGCGTCTATGTGCACATCACCGGTCCGACCTACTGCACCGGTGCTGAGCTGAAGATGCTCGCCGCATGGGGCGCGGATGCGGTCGGCATGTCCACCGTGCCCGAAGTCACGGCGGCGAATTATTGCGGGATGCAGGCGGTGGGCATCACCTGCATCACCGACATGGCGCTCGGCGACGAGCTGGAGCCGCTCACGCATGAGCAGGTCGTCCGCGTAGCGGCGCAGGCGCGGCCGAAGTTCATCGCCCTCGTCCGCGGCATCGTCGCGGACATGGCGGTGTAGCGGCCGCGGGGCCGCGGCGAGAGGCGCGGCTGGCGGGGGCAGCGCCAGATTCTGGCGCTATTGCCCTCCGCCGCGGCCTGCGCGGATCTGCAGCGCCACATTCTGGCGCTATTCCCCTTCCGCCGCGCTGGTGCGGCGGCCGCCGTGGAATCTCACGCATCTGCTCTACTCCACTCCCTCAGGGCATATACATCTGAGGGAGTTGCACTTGTGAGCAGCTGCACCTACGTGCAGCTGCCCAACAACAAGCAGGGGGAGTGAGCGCGATGACTGCACTACTGGCGAGAGTAACGGAGCGAATCGAGCGGATGACGAAGGAGCTGCTGCAGCTCCAGTCACCCGACGGAGCTTGGCGCATGTGCTGCCAGTCCGGCATCATGCCGGACTGCTACTTCATCATCCTGATCGGCTCCCTCGGACTCTTGGAGCAGGAGCAGCCGCTCATCCAGCAGCTAGCCGCCCGGATTGCTGGCCGGCAGGAGACGAACGGAAGCTGGCGGCTGTATCACGATAATGTGGAAGGTCATCTCGATACGACAATTGAAGCTTATTATGCGCTGCTTCACACCAACCACTACTCCATAGAGCACCCGCGCATGCAGCAGGCGAAGCAATATATCCTCTCCCGCGGAGGGCTGTCCCAGACTGGAACGATGCTCACGCAGGTGATGCTGGCGGTGACGGGACAAGCAGATTACCCTCGTTCTCTTCATCTGCCTCTCGAGCTCTTCCTCACCAAGCACGCTCTCAGTATTGACCTCTATTCTCTGTCCGGACACGCTCGCGCACACCTCATCCCCGTCCTCCTCCTAGCGAACAGCCGCTTCACCCTGCACACCGCACGAACACCTGACTTGTCCGACCTCTACATCAGCGGCAAGCAGCCGTTCCGCAATGACGCCCCTTGGGCAGCCTTACTCGCCTCGCTCGCCGAAGCCTTCACATCCAATCCCATCGCCTCCCTCGTCTATCCGTCCGCCGCGAAGGATGCCGAGGAGTATATGCTCAGCCGCATTGAACCTAATGGGACGCTTCTTACCTACTCCACCTCGACCATGCTCATGGTGCTCGCCCTGCTCCAGCTTGGTTATAAGCCCGAGTCCCCGCGTATCCGCAGCGCCCTGGAAGGAATCAAGTCCCTCCTATGCTCCTCCATCTCACACATTCCTGTAGCAACGTCTACCGTATGGGATACGGCGATGCTCAGCTCCACCCTCCAGCAGGCAGGCACGGCAGCGGCTCACCCCTCCATCACTCGAGCTGCCCAGTATCTACGCACCCGCCAGCATACGAAGCGCGGCGATTGGACCATTCGCAGTCCGCATACCGTCCCCGGAGGCTGGGGCTTCTCTGATGTGAACACCCTCTACCCTGACGTGGATGATACCGTAGCCGCCCTGCGCGCCCTGAAGCATCACCAGACAACCCCGGAGCGCCGAGACAGCTGGGAGCGAGGACTGCAATGGGTGTTGGCGATGCATAATGACGATGGCGGATGGCCCGCCTTCGAGCGTAACAACGGCTCCCCGCTCCTCCCCCTCCTCTCGTTCGAAGGGGCGAAGGATATCGTCGTAGATCCCTCCACCACCGACCTAACCTCCCGAACGCTGCTCTTCCTCGGCGAGGATCTAGGCTTCAACAGGAGCAGCCACTACCCCTGGTTGCTTAAGGCCGTCCGATGGCTGCTGAACCAGCAGGAGGACAACGGAAGCTGGTATGGCCGCTGGGGTATCGCCTACACGCACGGGACTGGCGCCGCCATTGAAGCTCTTACAGCTGTTGGCCTCCCCTCAGGTCACAAGCAGATCCAGCGCGGCGTGCGCTGGCTGGAAGCCATTCAGCTGGAAGACGGCGGCTGGGGAGAATCATGCAGCAGCGATCACCGCAAGCTCTATATTCCGCTGGGCAGCAGCACACCCTCCCAGACCGCATGGGCACTGGACGGACTTATGGCAGCAAGCTCGCAGCCGACTATTCAGCTGAACCGAGGCATTCACTCCCTGTTGGATCAATTGGAGCTGCCGACCGCCCATTGGACACATCGTTATCCGACTGGCGCCGGCTTGCCAGGCAGTGTCTACTCCCACTACGACAGCAACAATTATATCTGGCCGCTGCGCACCCTGGCCCGCTACCGCGCCAAGTACGGAATCCAGTGAGCACCGAAGGGGAGCCGTACGTTGAAGCCATCGGGACCATGACGATGCACGACAATGCACGATGAAGGCGGCGCGGATAAGAGTATCTCATCCAATTCCATCCTCCTCGCGGTCCTAAGAAGTTCAGGGTATACTAGAGGATATTCACATTGCTGCAGAGGAGACTGAACACCTTGACGACCGAGAACCCTGTTCTTAAGAAGCTGCAATACAGAGACAACGGAGAAGCCGTGCTCATTCTGAACGCCCCGCATAGCTATGACGATGTGCTCCAAGCCTTCCAAGGCGAAGTGCATAAGGATATTCGCACGGGTGCGAACTACCCTCTAGTGCAGGTGTTCGGGACGAGCAACGAGGACATTCAGACGCTCGCGCGACAGGCAGCCTCAGTGCTGGCACCCGGCGGGCTCTTGTGGTTATGTTATCCTAAAAAATCCTCCAAGCTGTTCAAAAAGCTGGACTGCAGCAGAGAAACGGTCGGCGTGATGCTCGCGGCCGAGGGCTTCGAGCCTGTCCGTCAGATTGCGATAGACGAGGATTGGTCTGCCTTGCGCTTCAAGCCGGTAGAGGAGATCAAGACGCTCACCCGCTCCTTCGCGGCGACCGACAAGGGGAAGGAACGTACCCAGCAACAAGCGTAAGATCTTGACACTGATGAGCGCTGTGAGTTCTGAGGATTATTTTCAACACATTGTGACAATTAGCTATCGCCCTCCACAAGCCGTTCCATTATACTTAGAGGGACAAGCCCCATATAGAGAGGAAGGGTATTCACCTTGAGCACGAAGAACAAGAAGAAGCGTCAGACATACAGCTCCACCAAGGCTGCGGCTAACAAGAGCAGCAACAAAGCCCTCATCTGGTTAACTCTAATCTTCCTAGCCGTCATTGCTATTATTGTCCTCGGCATGAACAATCAATCCAAGGGCTATGACTTCGACTATAGCGGCCTGCCGATGCAGGGCAGCAAGGATGCGCCTGTCAAGATCGTCGAGTTCGGCGACTTCAAGTGTCCGACCTGCCAATACTTCGCGCAGAACATCGAGCCGCAGATTAAGAAGGACTTCATTGATACCGGCAAGGCATCGATGTACTTCGTGAACTATCCGTTCCTGGGTCCTGATTCAGACTGGGCTGCCTATGCCGCGCAAGCGGTCTATCATCAGAATCCCGAAGCATTCTGGCCGTATTATAAGGCCATCTATGACAATCAGAAGGACGAGCGCACCGTATGGGCCACACCGGAAGTTCTGGTCCAGCTTGCCCGTGATGCGAAGCTCGACATCGACTTCGACAAGCTGAAGACGGATATTGAGAAGCAGACGTACAAGAAGGAAGTGGATGACCAGGAAGCGATGGTCCGTCCAGCGGGTGTCGAAGGTACTCCCGCGGTGTTCATCAACGGCAAGATGTACAAGGGCGATCTCGATTACAAGGATATCCAAGCCGCCATCAACAAGGCCGTAGAAGGGAAGTAACCGCGAATGCGAGTGGAAGCTGCCGATACCCAATCAAGCTCCTCCCCCTCCTCCTTCCTGAGACGCAACGGACTATACTTCGCCTGGGTCGTATCCATGGTGGCCACGCTCGGAAGCCTGTACTTCAGCGAGATCAAGGGGTACGCCCCTTGTTCGCTCTGCTGGTACCAGCGCATCTTCATGTACCCGCAGGCGATTCTCCTCGGCATTGCAAGCTACCGCGGCGACCGCCGCATCATCGGATACGTGCTGCCGCTGAACTTCATCGGCATGGCAATCTCCATCTACCACAATGCCGAGATCTGGTTCCCGTGGCTCGCCGAGATGCTGCCGTGCAAGGCAGGCATTCCGTGCAACTTCGATTACCTGAACCTGTTCGGCTGGATTACGATCCCGCTCATGGCACTTACCTCCTTCATCCTGATCGCCATCTTCCTGCTGGCTGGCCGGGAGAAGGACGAATAGCTTGTCAGAAGTGTAATATGGTATTAGAAAAAAAGACGCATGTCTCATTCTGTTGAATGGGCATGCGTCTTTTTGGACTGGCGGCGGTCATAGGGGATGTAGATCACCAGATAAATGACGTAGAATACGGCCGAAGCCAAGTACATCGTCGAATAGTTGGTTAAGCTCGCAATGTAACCAAGCAGAATTGCACCCGAGCCGATGCCGATATCGAACGCATTGTAGAACGTCGCTGTAGCTGCTCCCCTGCGGTGCGACTCGACCAGATTAATGACCCAAGCTTGCAAGGCGGGAAAGGCCGCCCCGAAGCCCATGCCATAGAACACCGCAGCGAGCAGCAGCATCCCTGTGGAATCGGTTATCGACAAGAGGAGAACACCGATGATGCAGCTGAAGGCCGAAGGAATGAGTACCCAGCTGCGCCCCTTCCGGTCGAACAGCGGCCCGGAGATGAAGCGGATCAGGAACTCGCTTACCGCGAGCACGAGGAAGAAGATTCCGATGTTCTTCACGCCCGCCTCCTTCCCGAAGAGGGAGATGAAGCTGACGATGCCGGAGAGCGAGAGTCCGGCGAGCAAGCCTAGGGCGGAAGGGAACAGCGCCTTCCGCTCCACCACATCGGAGAGACGGAGACGTCTGACGGAGGCGGCTGGTCCAGACTGCCCCTTCTCCGACTCCTTATCCGTCTTCGCTTGCTGGGCGGCCCGGCTCGAGGCTGTCACGGGCTTCTTCTCCGATACGAAGAGAGTGAAGATGATGGCCATGAGCAGTACGCCGGCCCCCACCCCGAAGAGGGCGGTGAAGCTGTAGCTCTCCATCAGCCAGATGCCGATGAACGGCCCGAGAGAGATCGCTACCGCATTGCCGGTCGCGAAGTAGCCCATCCCCTCTCCTCTGCGGGACGCTGGTATGACGTCCGATACGGCCGTGCCGTACAGCGTCGTAGCCGCGCCGAAGCCGATGCCATGCACAATTCGCAGCAGCATGATCGCCAGGATCGAGGTGGCGAGGAAGTAGCTGCCTGTGCCGATGAGGCAGATGGCTACCGCGATGGCCAGCAGCAGCTTGCGGCTCATTCGCGTGCCGGCAGCGGCCCCGGCGAAGGGGCGGCTAAGGACAGCAGCGAAGGCGAAGAAGCTGAGGACGAGTCCGACTTGGGTCTCATTCGCCCCTTGCTGCTCGGCGAAGACGGGCAGCGTTGGGAGCATCATTTCTAAGGATAGGAATAGGAACAGGTTGGCCAGCGTCAGTAAGATGAAGTTGCGGGTCCATAAGGTTGGATTCATGGTGTCATTCACTCCGAGATTAAGACATCTACTCATCATAGCGCAACTCCCCTCCGAAATATACAAGAGAAGATGCTGTATACGCTTCACCTAGCGTTAAGGTAATCTATGGATATATCGCAACTCATATTGTTGGAAAAGAGGATCCTCATGACACAGCCTGCCGCTACTGCTCTTAACCGATTGGGATTCGTGAACGCCACCTCAACTGTGTACCGTGTATTCCTAACCCAGCTCCTTCGCAATTATGTATTCGGCTCGATGATTGCCGTCCTCGGTGTCGGGAGCACGCTAGTCTTCTCCACGCTTCAGATCTCTTGGGAAGAGACCGTGCGCCTCGCAGTCATACTGGTAGCTTCCCTTATTCTCATGCTAATGTGCGAACTCTATGTATTCCGTCTCCATCTGAAGCCGATTCAGGCAGTATTCCGGAGCGGAGTGACACCTACCTCTGACGAGCTGAAGACGGCATACCTGCGCACGCACCACTTCCCTGTCCTGTCGGTGAAGCGCATCTTCGGTCCCCACTTCCTCGGCATGTCGATTCCTGCAGCAGCGATGACTTCGTGGCAGATTATAGTTGGCGATGTAGGCTTCCCGCTCTATTATGTGGGGCTTGCCGTGCTTGCCGCCTTCCTCGTCGCCAGTATGCATGCGCTCATTGAATTCTTCCTCACGTCGAAGTCGATTCAACCGATTGTTGTCCACATTCGCGAGACTCATGTCAGGCTGTATCAATCTGACTTAACCTTGAGCGGGGAAGTTATTGTCTCCATTAACCGCAAGTTCCTGTTCAGCGCCTTCTTGATCGGCACGCTGCCGCTTGTCCTGTTCAGCCTGGCTGCACAGATTCGGTTGACCGGCCTGACTGGAGAGGATACCGTCGCTTATTGGAAGTGGGCGGCTATCATCCTCGTCATTGGAGTCCTATTCTCCATCTTGAGCGCGAAGCTCATGTCCGCCGACATTCGGCAGCCGATTCAGACCATTCATGAAGCGATGAGCCTCGTGAAGGAAGGGAACTTCACGATTCGGACGGCGGATACGTATTCGGATGAATTCTCCAGGCTTGCCGCGGGCTTCAACCATATGGTCGAGGGACTGCGGGAGAGGGAGGAGCGGAACAACCAGCTGCTTCAGAGCTACTTCTTCACGTTGGCTGCTGCCCTCGATGCCCGGGACCCCTACACCGCCGGCCATTCGGAGCGTGTCGCACAGTATGCGGTTCGGATTGGGGAGCTCGCTGGACTGGGGAAGGATGACGTGGAGACCATTCGCAAGTCAGCGCTGCTTCACGATATTGGCAAGATCGGCGTACGCGATGCCGTGCTGCTGAAGGATGGCAAGCTGACGGACGAGGAGTTCGACCAGATTAAGCAGCACCCCGTACAGGGTGAAAATATCCTGCGCCGAATCGAGCCCGCCGACGCCATGGCCGCCCTGCTGCCCGGTGTGCGCTCGCATCACGAGCGCTACGACGGGCGCGGCTACCCCGACGGCCTCGCCGGCGATGCGATTCCGCTGCTCGGCAAGATCATCGCCATCGCGGATGCTTATGATGCGATGACCTCCGACCGCCCTTATCGCAAGGGGATGGACCGCGCCAAGGCGCTCTCCATCTTGGAGGGCGGTAAGGGGGAGCAGTGGGATCCGTTGTATACGGAGCTGTTCATTCGCTCGTTTGATTAGGGGCGCGGGGCGCGGGGGCGCGGGGAGCCCGGGGGGGACAGGCGGGTTGATGCAGGGGCCGAGGCGCATTCCGCCTCTACTGCACAACCCCAGCTAGCCCGACACATTCAGCTGCAGCATCACATTCCGATGCTACATCTCACAACTAGCCTCCTCTAGCTGCTGCAGCATCACATTCTGATGCTACAGCTCCCAACTAGCCCACTCCGTGCGCTGCAGCATCACATTCCGATGCCGCAGCTCCCAACTAGCCCACTCCTCCTGCTGCAGCATCACATTTTGATGCTATAGCTCACAACTAGCCTCCTCCTCCTGCTGCAGCATCACATTCCGATGCTATAGCTCCCTACTAGCCTCCTCTTCCTCTCCTGATGCAGCATCACATTCCGATGCTGCAGCTCCCAACTAGCCTCCTCCTCCTGCTGCAGCATCACATTCCGATGCTATAGCTTCCAACTAGCCTCCTCTCGCTGCTGCAGCATCACATTCCGATGCTATAGCTCCCAACTAGCCTCCTCTCGCTGCTGCAGCATCACATTCCGATGCTATAGCTCCCAACTAGCCCACTCCGTGCGCTGCAGCATCACATTCCGATGCTGCAGCTCCCAACTAGCCCACTCCTCCTGCTGCAGCATCACATTTTGATGCTATAGCTCCCAACTAGCCTCCACCGCGACGCTGCAGCGCCACATTCTGGCGCTATCACCCTCCAGCGCGCCCTTCACAACGCTGCAGCGCCACATTTTGGCGCTATCACCCTCCAGCGCGCCCTTCACAACGCTGCAGCGCCACATTTTGGCGCTATTGCCCTCCAGCGCGCCCTTCACAACGCTGCAGCGCCACATTTTGGCGCTAATGCCTTCCGGCGCGCCCTTCACAACGCTGCAGCGCCACATTCTGGCGCTATTGCCTTCCGGCGCGCCCTCCGCGACGCTGCAGCGCCACATTTTGGCGCTATTGCCCTCCGGCGCGCCCTCCACGACGCTGCAGCGCCACATTTTGGCGCTATTGACCTCCGGCGCGCCCTCCACGACGCTGCAGCGCCACATTTTGGCGCTATTGCCCTCCGGCGCGCCCTCCACGACGCTGCAGCGCCACATTCCGGCGCTATTGCCCTTCTGCGCCGCGGCCCTCCGGCGCGCCCACCGCGACGCTGCAGCGCCACATTCTGGCTCTATTGCCCTCCAGCGCGCCTGCCGGCTCGCTGCAGCGCCACATTCTGGCTCTATTGCCTTCCGGCGCGCCCTCCTGCACCCCCACCGCTGCCATGCCAGCGCCACAATAGGCCGAGCTCAGCGAAGCCCCAAGCAGCTCCATCTGAACTCGACCTATTCATTCAACGCGGCGACGGCACATCCAACCCGCCACCCGCCATTCAGCCATCCCTTAACCCAGCCTGCAGTAGCAACTGCCTCTGCCTGCTCCCTCTACACTTACCCCTGCTTCTTCTCAATCAGCCGGAAGTCATCATAGTGGAAGCCCGGCGCCACAATGCACGACACCAACACCGGTTCGTCACCCAGCGGCTTCGCCATCTGCCACTCTCCTGCCGGCACCAGCCCCTGCGGCTGCTGGCCCCCAAGCACATCCGGACCAATCACAATCTCCTGCCTCACGCCCGGATTCTCCTCCGTACCGCCAAGCGTCAGCAGCAGCGGGCTGCCCGAATGCCATAGCCACAGCTCATCCGAATGAACGGTGTGCCAGTCCGAGAACTCTTCCGGATGCAGCAGGAAGTAGATGCTTGATGCCGCGTAACGATTACCCGAATACGGCGCGCCCAGCACCTCCTGCGGAATCTCGAACGACGCCTTCCAGATCTCCCGGTACCATCCACCCTCAATGTGCGGCTTCAGACCGAGCGCCTCCACCAGCGGGGATTGCTTCACAACTTGCTGTACAGTCATCTCTCTCCACTCCTCATGTGTGCTCTCTACTCTCTATATCATCTGCACAATGAGTACTATTATAAGCCTATCCCGTTACAAAAGTCAGCCTCCCACGCAGCACCGACAGCTCCACCGGCGTCTCCATATACATCTCCCCATCCGTATCGGCCTTCATCGGCTCATCTGTCACCATCCGCAGCCGACTCGTCTGCACATAGTCAATGGAGCTGTTCTCCGGATTCCAATCCGGCGAAGCCTTGTGACTGAGCACTTCCTTCAGCAGCGGCAGCCCCGCCTCCCGAATAATGAATACGTCCAGCAGCCCATCCGTTAGCAGCTCATCCGACCCCGGCAGCACATTCGTCCCCAGATAACGCCCGTTCGCAGCGAGGATCATGACCGCCTCTCCCTCCAGCTCACCATCATCCGTCTCAAGCCTATAGTGAAAAGACTCCGCACTCCGCATTTTCTGAAGCGCGCTTAGAAAATAACTGAGCTTGCCGAACACCCCCTTCAGCTCGGAATTAATGTTCTCAGAGGTATCGGCAATAAGGCCGATTCCGCAGAAGTTAGAGAAGTAACGATCTCCCATTCGCCCGATATCTACCTCCAGTGTCTTGCCCTGCAGCACCGTCTGCACCGCCTGCTCGAGCCCCTGAGGGATATGCAGCGCTCGCGAGAAGTCGTTGCACGTCCCCCCGGGCAGGATGCCAACGACTGGAGGACGCGGAAGCTCTGCCAATCCGTTCACACATTCATGCACCGTTCCGTCACCGCCGAGCACCAGCAGCAGCTCCACTTGCTCCCCCCGCTCCCGGCAATATCGTTCAGCATCTCCTTGCTTCTCTGTCGCGAGCAGCGTAAGCTCTGGTATGGCAGGGGCAAGCAGGCCCGCAATGATCTGCAGCTGCCTGGCCACATCCGCCTGCCCGGCATTGCCGTTATAGATCAACAGTGCACGATTGAACATTTCTCGTCTTCCTCCTTTTTTTCTAACCACCAAGGAATTCGTCAGCCTTAGCGCAAAACAAGCCCTCGGGCTCGGATAATTATCCGGCTGAGGGCTGTCCTGCTGCGTGAATCTATCGGATATGATTCGGATTCGCAACTGCGCCATAATCGGATCCATAGGAGGATGCGTTCAGCGAGTTGTTGTCACGGAAGCTGTCATAGGCGTAGTTGTCGCGCTTCATATCGGACTCTACCAGCACCAGGATGCGACCTTCCTTCACGTAATCATTATATTGCTTCGCTTCTTCCTCCGGTATGCCAAGCCCGATTAGTCCGCCGACCAATCCGCCTGCACCGGCACCAACAGCTGCCCCAGTTAGCGTGGCTGCGATTGGACCAGCTGCCAGGATCGGCCCGATTCCCGGAATCGCCAGCAGCCCCAGTCCTGCAAGCAGACCAGTAACTCCGCCAAGCACACCGCCCGCCGCTGCCCCGCTAGCCAGTCCTTCAGGAGCCATAGTACCGGTCTCTTCCGAGACGTCGTTCACGTCATCCCGATTCTTCGCTACAATAGAGATCTCATCAGAGGTGTACCCTTGCCGCTTCAAGCTCTCGATGGCCCGAATCGCTTCGTCCTGACTATGGAATACGCCAACAATCTTCTTGTTCTTGCTCATGGTAATCCCTCCACTTCGTTGTTATAAGCTGTTCTTACACTACTTACCCTGTGGGGGAGATTGTAAACATTCAGAAGTTGATATAATTCTCAATTTCATTATACAATTACTATCATCATTTTTTATAAGGAGATTGCACCCTCAATACGATGCACAATTGAAAAAAAGAGATTGTGAACTACCATAAATGTTGTTGGACAAACGCGAACGTTGAAGGCCGCCTTAATCACATTAAAGCCATCCAATGCCCCCACTAATTCACGCGGAATCGTAGTCGCTATAAAGCAGGCATACTCATTGCATGCAACCGCCATCGGATGTCAGGCTAATAATCAAGCACTGAATTTGAGGTTGAGCCTTACTTAAAATTATAAATCATTAAAATCTATTTAAATTTTTCAGTGCGATTTAAAGAGTGTTGTGCCGTTAGAAGAACTCCAATTGACAGAAGAGTAATGATGAATAACTTTCCCCAGATCTCTTCCATTAGCAAGATTCGATCTCGGAAAAAATAGACATTGATTAGAGGCATAACAATTCCATTCGTGAGAATCTGGGTACTCGCATATGTAGCAACAATGAATAGTGACCAACTCGTATTCTTGGTATATACCATTGCCATAAAACCTAGACTAGCGAAAAACAAACTCTGAATAGAAAGCTGAACGAAAAAATTAAATGCGTAACCAATCTGATAGGAGCAAACTCCTAGAATCAAAATGAATAAAGCAAGTTCAAATACCAAATAAAATAAAAGAACTCTACCAAGGCCAAGAATTCGAATGGAGATAGGATAACTAAATAAGACTTCTCCACCTTGCTCTTCGAGGAGATGCTGCATCAGATAGATACTCCACCAGGCAGCTAGTGGAGGCACAGCCAAACTAATGGATGGAACAAAATTATTCTCAGTGAAACCAGTTAATGAAGCATACCCATATAAGAAGATCATAATGAGTAGAGGGATGTAAAAGTTAAACCCCATCGCTTTCCAATCAAATAGTAGAATTCTACCTACTCTCATAACTCCAAGTTCCTCATCGCATATAAGTAACTATCTTCTAGATTTGACTTCAGTGGTGTCCCATTCTTCGGACATTCCGAAGCAAGAATTCTTAGTCGATACTGATCGCCCTCAGCATGACTGGCAATAATCCCAGCATTCTCATCTAGATTATAATAATTATCTCTATCAATGACTTGTCCCCACACTTTCCCTTCTGCTAGAGAAGAGATTTCACTGATTGAACCACTTTTCAGAATTTTTCCATTATATAGTATGGCACAGTGATCACATGTAGCTTCTATATCTTCTACAATGTGGGTGGAAATAATAACTACGCTATTCTTGCCCATTGATTTCAATAGTTTCCTGAATCTAATTCTCTCTTCAGGATCCAAGCCTGCCGTAGGCTCATCTACAATAATAATACGAGGTTTACCCAGTAATGCTTGCGCGATGCCCACTCTTCGGACCATCCCACCAGATAGATTGCCCATTTTTTTATGGGAGTGTTCTTCCAAATTCACTTCCTTGATCACTTTTTGAACCGATTCTTTCGGTGCTTCTACACCTTTCAATACAGCAATATGCTCTAATAATTCCACTACCTTCGAATTGGAATAGAAGGAAAACTTCTGCGGTAGATAACCAATTAGTTGTCTAGCTTTATCCTTGTCACCCCAATGGACGGATCCATATTGGACACGTCCACTTGTTGGTTCTAAGATGGTTGTAAGAATTCGCATCAATGTGGTCTTTCCCGCACCATTGGGCCCTAATAGACCGAACATACCATTTTCGATTTGAATACTCAGCGGATGGAGCACGGTCGTTTTCCCGAAAGATTTAGTAATATGATCAAGAATTAGCATCTAGCTCTCTCTCCCTTGGTTTTCCTTATTTAATTCATCGGATACGAAAGTCATGATCTGCTCATTATCTTTCTGATCCAGCAGCATCTGTTTCCACTCTTGAAAGAAATGACTCAGACGATCTTGATCTTCATAATGAACATCTAACCATTCCTTTAGATTAAGATAGAAATGATGGTGTTTATCATTCTTGTTATTCTTTGTCGCATCAATAAGACGTTCTAAATTTGGAGTATTGCCTTGCTCAATCTCATGCTTCTTCTCAAACCAATAAGAATAGGCATTTAAGAATTGATCTTCTTGTTCGACATCCCATATTAGCTCTGGTGTACGAATAATGGAACTGGTTAATCCACCTATATTCATAGCTTCATACCCGAATATACTTCCATTATTTAGATTATGTGAAACAGAGAAGATCATATGGTCATCCCTGAGCCAAGTGGATTTTACAAATCCTATTGATCGTGCATACGGCACTGATAATAAAAAATAAGATTGACGTGGTTTCCGATTTTCTATTCCTAGATCCTGCTCAATCAATGCTATATTCTTCTCTGTTTGAGAGATGTAGTGACGAAGAGAGTCCATATTCTTATACAATGAAGTTGGATATACCACATCAATATCCTGAACACGAATCTTGCTAAGTTGACCCGCTAGGAAAGTAATCCCCTGATTACTCTTGCCACTAAGCGTGTGATCACTACTCATGCTGAGATTAGAATATACCTTAGATGGATGAATCTGATAGTTCACAGTATAGGTAATCTCATTAGATGTAGGCTGAAGGGGCACAACCTGCAATTTATTCTCCCTCGTATAGATCATGGATGGTTGGTTCCCTGGGTAAGGATACCATGCAAAGTATGAAGGTAGCATCACCGCCAATTCATTAACGAAGAAATACGGAGAACTGAGGCCCGCATACTCAATTGTAATGTCTACTTTTTGTCCTTTCGTTTGCATGGATTGGGTCCATACTGTCAAATGATCTCCTTCACGAGCGTACTCTAGTACCTCTCCTTTATCATTGGTTACACGTTTCACTTCAAATCGATGGTACAATACAAAATCAAATGTATCCGCATCATTAACTAAAGTAATGTTTAATTTCGCATTGGCCTCAAGACTTCGATTAATATTCAGATCAAGCACATAACTGTTCACAAGAAAATTCTCATCCTCATTCACAACCTGATCCACTATTTGCATAGCATAATAACTCTTATCATAATTTCGAACTGAATCTCGCTCATTCAATGTTTTAATAACTTGACTCGGTTGAGATAGGTAGATGAAACTGCTAATAAGCAGAATACCTGCAACCCCGAATGTTGGTAGTAGGATACGAATACTATTTCGCCTCTGGTGATATAGTCCTCTTATGACTAGTAACATAGATAAACATACTAGCCATATCAACATATGAACCCATCTATTCCACTCCAGTGCATATCCATAGATAGGATCCATAGTTGCACCCACATCAGACTGACTTATATTTACTGTTGTTAACAAAGGGGATAAATCTACACTAATTACAGCCATTAAGTTCTTGAAAATTAAACTATTTAAAGGACCTATCGTAACTCCTGTTAGAATAATTAAAATCAGAATGTATCTGGATTTGAAGAATGAACCTAACCAGATCCCAATGAGACCTGATATTATGAATGGCAAGGTATAATATAGAGTAATGTATTTGACCATTTCGAGATAAAACAGTCCAGGTACTCCATAATATATGAATATGCAGACTGTGAGTAAGATAGCTATCGTAGTGAATAGAAGTACGCATACCAATATAGTGATGATTTTCGATATACCCTTTATGATAAAGCCACTCTTAATGGAGTTAAATACTTCATCAGAATGATTGGCTGTTTCTTTCCTAATCAGAAAATATCCCAATATGAGAAATGCAAATACCCCACCTTGAATGACTGCACCAGTTGCTGTCAACGCACCGCCGATGTCTGAGCTAGCAAGCCTCATGAAGACAATAAATCCAAACTCTCCAAGTCCAAGTACATACACAATCCAGCAAATCCAATTCCGAAATAACATCGATAACTCAAGTGCAACTGAATTCACAACTTTGTTCATACCACTTTGCATAATCGTCTCCTTTGAAATTGAAAATAACGAGTAGAAGCACTTATCTCCTACTCGTTGTCTTTTATTCATTAATTAATTAGTTGCACTACCGCTACCAATTACACCATTATAATTTGGTCCATCAGGATCTAAGTGAATATAGTAATTCCCATCAGAAACATTCTTCTTCCAAGAATAACTAGTACCAATTGCAATTTCTTCCTCAGTGATCTTATCATTTAACCCGAAATCACTACGATACAACTGTACCCACAACTGATTATCTGAACTGCTGTTGTTGAAACCTTGAACAGTCACACCTCCGACATATTCACAGTAGAGCCATTTTTCCCAGTATCATAATAGCTGATCGTTGCAGAGCTTGAAGCGGCATATGCAAGTGAATTTCCTAGAATAGCCACAGCTTCCAAAGATGAAATGACGACTTTTTTATTCAATATAATTCCTCCAACAATTTTAGTGCAATCACATTTTATATAATCACCTAACTTAATGCTATCATAATTTCCTTTTTTTTGAATAGTTAATTAGCACTCTTTCCTTATGGTTATATCTACTTAATTTAGAGTTTTGTGAGATCTATCGAACAGTTAATTTTTTGTTTTTATTTCATTCGAGCAATATGGTCTTTTTCTCAATTTGCTTCCAGCTGCACCTCCACGACCTCACTTCTTATTCCCATTATCACGAATAAAACACAATTGACCCATAATAGGGTCACTTTTTCCAAAGTGTCCTTCTTATGGGTCAGAGTTCTATCACACTGGGGCGGGCCTTCATAGCTTATGAGCCGAACTGAGCCTGATGCAGGCGGCTGTAGATGCCGCCGGCGCCGACAAGCTCCTCGTGGCGGCCCTGCTCGGACACGCCCTGCTCCGTCACGACGACGATGCGGTCGGCATTCTTGATCGTCGCCAGACGATGCGCGATAACGAGCGTCGTCCGTCCGACGGACAGCTCCGCCAACGACTGCTGAATGGCTGCTTCTGTCTCGGTATCGAGCGCCGAAGTAGCCTCGTCGAGAATCAAGATCGGCGGATTCTTCAGGAACATCCGCGCGATCGCGAGGCGCTGCTTCTGTCCGCCGGACAGCTTCACGCCGCGTTCGCCGACAATCGTATCCAGCCCGTCCGGCTGGGCGAGGATGAACTCCTCCAGTCTGGCGCGCCGCGCGGCCTGCCAGATCTCATCATCCTCAGCACCCAGCTTGCCGTACAGAATGTTGTCGCGTATCGTTCCCGCGAACAGGAATACATCCTGCTGCACGATGCCAATCTGCTTGCGCAGCGACTCCAGCTTGAGCCCGCGGATATCGTGACCATCCACCGTAATGCTCCCCGAATCGATCTCGTAGAAGCGCGGGAGGAGCGAGCAGAGGGTTGTTTTGCCAGCACCGGACGGTCCTACAAACGCCACAGTCTCCCCTGCGCGAATCTTCAGGTCGATCCCCTGCAGCACCTTCGCCTCACCCTCGTACCCGAATGTGACGCCTCGGTATTCAATATCCCCGTGAAGACGGTCTACGTGCTTCGCCCCCGGCTTATCTGCCACATCCGGCCGAGTATCGAGCAGCTCCACATACCGCTTGAAGCCGGCGATTCCCTTCGGATAGCTCTCAATGACCGCATTAATCTTCTCAATCGGCTTGAAGAATATATTTGTCAGCAGCACGAATCCAACGAATTCCCCATACGACAGCTCGTTCTGGATGACGAACCAAGTCCCGCAGATGAGCACGAACAGCGACACGAGCCGCATGAGCAGGTAAGTAATGGAGGCATTCGCCCCAATAATCTTGTAGGACAGCAGCTTCGCATCGCGGAAGCGCAGGTTGTTGCCGCGGAACAGCTTCTTCTCATGCTCCTCGTTGGAGAAGGCCTGAACGACGCGGATCCCGCCGACCGTATCTTCAATACGAGCGTTGAAGTCCGCCATGTCGGAGAAGAGACGATTCGCGGCTTTGGTCATTTTCCCGTTGAAGATCAGTACCAGCCATATAATAATCGGCACCACGATGAACGTGAGGATCGCCAGCTTCACATTAATGAACGCCATAATGCCGAATGCGCCGATCAGCGTCATCGCAGCAATGAACATATCCTCGGGACCGTGATGCGCGACCTCCCCAATCTCGAACAGATCATTCGTCAGACGCGAGATGAGATGGCCCGTCTTCGTATTGTCGAAGTAGCGGAAGCTGAGCTTCTGCACGTGGTCGAACAGCTTGCGCCGCATATCCGTCTCAATGTTAATGCCGAGCATATGTCCCCAATAGGTGACGACATAGGACAGCAGGGTGTTCAGAATGTAGATGAGCAGCAGAATCGAGCAAGCGACCACGATTGGTCCCCAGTCCTTGTTCGGCAGCAGGTCGTCGATGACATAGTTGACCGCAAGCGGGAAGCCCAGCTCTAGGATAGCCAGCAGCACCGCACAGCCGAAGTCGAGGTAGAATAGCTTACGGTAAGGCCGATAATAGGTAAAAAAACGTCGAAGCATGTTAGTAAGAACTCCTTTGCCACACTATTGAGAATCGTTCTTACTATGCTACCACAGAATGGGGAGGGTTAATAGAGAGAAGTGGGGCGGGCCTACTCAACTAACCACTACTTGTAAAGTAATTGCTGGATTGTAATTAATTCTTGACTAATGACTTCTTCTTTTAGTAGTGACTAATGTAATGATGTTAATGATTACAATGACTCCAAAGCATACAGAATAAATAAAAAATTGTACCAATTGACCGAGTCCATCTACCTCCGTCATCCACCACCATACCGTACCTAGAGACAGACAGATTATATTAATTAATGCTGCAACGAGTATAGCTAACTTATAGCCGCTGTACTTCATGCAATACAGAATAGTTAGGACTAGAGAAATGATAATTGGCAGGACAAGCTTAATCATTGATAGCCTCCAATAGTTGAGAATTAACTCAATTTTGCTATATCAATGATAGCTTGATCTATGAGATTACATAAGTTCTATCTTTTAATAGTACCCTATTAGACCCTACATGTTACCCCCCGTAACTCGATCATAATGCGTATACACATTCAGCTCATCCCCGCGGATGAAGCCGACGCAGGTAATTCCGAGGTCAGTTGCCAGCTTCAGCGCAAGGTCAGTTGGAGCAGACTTCGAGAGGAGGATGCCGCAGCCAATCTTCGCCGCCTTCAGGACCACTTCCGAGGAGAGCCGCCCGCTGAAAATAATAATCTTATCCGATGTGCGTAGCCGCTTCTCCACGCAATAGCCGAACACCTTGTCGAGCGCATTGTGTCTTCCGATGTCGGTATAGACAGCAAGGAGCTCGCCTGCCGTGCCGATTGCGGCATTGTGAACGCCGCCGGTTAGCCGGAAGTCGTCCGAGCTCTGCTGGAGCAGCCGCATCAGCGCGAGACACTCGCCTGCACTCACTTGAATCCGGGAAGTCACCGTCCGCGCAGTCATCATATCATTGTGGAAGTAGAATTGACGGCTCTTGCCGCAGCAGGAGCCTATGAATCTACGGGAATAGTACTCTTTGGACGTAGATTGCTTGTGCACGAGCGAGACATAGGCGAAGCCCTTGTCGGCATCGATGTCGAGCTGGGCGATATCCTTCATCGTGCGGATGACGCCTTCTGAAGCGAGGAAGCCGATGATGAGCTGCTGCAGGTCCGTAGGTGAGCAGACGATGGTCGCGAACTCCTCTCCATCCAGCTTCACCGTCAGCGCGAACTCGGATGCAATCTCATCGTCTCGCTCGGTGAAGGTGCCGGATTGCGAGGAATATTTTCGAATGGGCCAGCCTGTTGTGTTGCTTCGCTCTTGTTCCATCTTGCAGTCCCCTTCCGCCTATTAACGAAGTTAATCATTAGCCCCGTGTACCAAGCTGCTCGTCCCGCCTCCACACAGCCCTTCCATCAAGGTCGCTCGCTACTCTCGAATGACCTCAGTTAACCTTCAGTTACACCCATTGCTACTCCCGCTATTCCGGCACATCCAGCTCCAGCTCCTGAATCCGGCGCTCCACATACTTCGTATCCTTGTGCGCATGGTACGTGTCCGCCTTCTCCACGACGACGAAGGAATTGTACTCCGGAATGCCGGCCATCGGTTCATAGACCCCCTTGGGGAACAGCGAGTTCCCTTCAGGCCAGTACACCTCCAGGTTACCCGGCGTGATCGGCTCCAGCTTCACTCGGCCATGATAGGCACCATGCCGGTTGTAGACGACGATGGCTTCCCCTGGTGTGAGGTGGAGATTGGCTGCATCATCAGGATGGAGCAGCACATCATAGCGGTCGGCGGCGTTGAAGGCATCCTTATCCCCATAGATCATGGAGTTGAACTGCTTGCCGCGGCGAGTGGTTGCATAGAAGTGCCCCTCCGGCTTCCGCACCTCCGGCAGCAGGATCGGAATGAGCTGTCCCTTGCGATCCGGCGTTGGGCAGTTGCCATCCTCGCATAGCCACGCTCCTCCCCATTGGAACACATCTCCCTTGCTGCGAAGGTGCTCAATTCCGAGATAATTCGGCGCCGCCTCCGCAATCTCCCTGCGCAGCGCATGCCCATCCTCATACTGAATAAGGTGCTTCCGATCAGGTCTCACCCTGGCCGCTAGGTCCATATAGATCTCCCACTCCGCGCGCGCTTCCTCGATGCGAGGGCCTTCAATCTCCGGCGAATAATAGACCATCCGCTCCGTAGACGTCGACGTACCGCCACCCGTCTGCTCATAGCGCGTCATCGCTGGCAGCACGATTACTTCCTCCTGGGCATCCACCAGCGTCGACGTATTCAGGATAATATCCTGATGCACGCGCAGCTCCACACTCTCCAGACACTCCTGCACGAACGCCGGATCCGGCATCGTCTCGATGAAGTTCCCCCCTGATGTGTAGAAAAGCTTCAGTTGCCGCTCATGCCCCGCCGGCAGCCTCGCATTCTCAAGCGTCACCCCGACGATATCGCCCTGCCATGCCGGGAGCTCGAACCCCCATGTTCGCTCGATCCGCTGGATATCCTCGCCCTTGAATTCGCCGCCCGGCAGCGAGAACGGGTCGGCTCCCATCTCTCCCGCGCCCTGCACGCCGCTATGGCCGCGGATCGGCATCAGGCCGCAGTGCTCGCGGCCAAGGAAACCTCGCAGCAGCGCAAGATTCGCGACCTGCGAGATGTTGTCGGTGCCGAAGCGATGCTGCGTCAGCCCCATGCTCCAGACGAACACCCCGGACTTCGCCGCCGCGAGAATCTCGGCGAATTCCTGCATGCGCTCGCGGGTGAGGCCCGAGGACTGCTCGAGCAGCTCCCAGCTCTGCTGGGTCACATGCTCCCTCAGCTCCTCGAAGCCATTCACATGCTCACTGACGAAGGCATGGTCGATCGCTGAGCCCGCGCTCATCTCCTCCATGACGAACCAATGCTTCATGACGCCGTGCATGAACGCAATATCCCCGCCGATGTTCACTTGGTAGAAGTCGTCGGCAAGCTGGGTCCCGAATAAGGCCGATTCGGGAATCGAAGGAATCCAGTAGCCTTCCATCGCCGGCTCCCGGTACGGGTTAATGACGAGGATGCGGGTTCCCTTACGCTTCGCCGCATACATATACTTGGTCGACACCGGCTGATTGTTCGCCGCCACACTGCCCCAGAACACGAGTACATCGGTGCCAATCCAGTCCTTATAGTTGCAGGAGGACGCTCCGATTCCGACGGAGCGCTTCAGCGCAGTCTTGGACGGGGAGTGGCAGATACGCGACGCGTTGTCGATGTTGTTCGTACCGATGAGACGCGCGGCCTTCGCCGCGGCATAGTAGGACTCATTCGTAATGCCGCGCGCGGTCAAGTAGAAGGCGAGCTGCTTCGGGTCGATCGCGGAGATCTTGCTCGCGATGCGAGTGAGGGCGTCATCCCAGGAGATGCGGGTGAAGCGGCGCTCACCCTTGCGCCGGACGAGCGGATAGGGCAGCCGGCCCAGCTTGCGCAGCTCCGTGCTGGACAGCTTGCGCAGCTCGTCGATGTCGCTGTGCAGGATGTCCGGCTTAATCGCCGGCATTGTATTCAGACGCAGCACGTTCAGCCGCGTCGTGCACACATGCGGGCCGTTCAGCGTCTGGTCGTACAGGCCGCTGACGCCGAGCGCACACCCGTCGCAGACGCCCTGCGTCAGGATGCGGTAGGCATAGGGCAGATTGTCGCGGTTATCCCACGCGACCTTCATCGTATCGCGGATATGGTGCGGCTTCACCCGCCCCAGCCCGAAGGGCATCTTGCTCACCCACAGCGTGGGATCGAGCTTCTTGGGCAGCTTAATCGGCCCGGTATGTAAGGTTTTTCCCATGATATGGAACACTCCCTTAAGTTAATGTGTGTGACGTTATGGCAGCTAGCATAGCCAAGTGCGCGGACGCTCCTTCTGCCCTGCTTGCACTGCTCTAAGGGTCCTCTCGACCCTTACAGCATTCCTTCTACTCTACTTTCGGTGCTCTAAGGGTCCTCACGACCCTTACAGCACTCCTTCTGCACTGTTTCCACTGCTCCAAGGGTCCTCACGACCCTTACAGCACTCCTTCTGCGCTGTTTCCACTGCTCCAAGGGTCCTCACGACCCTTACAGCACTCCTTATGCACTGTTTCCACTGCTCCAAGGGTCCTCACGACCCTTACAGCACCCTTTCTACGCTAATTTCACTGCTCCAAGGGTCCTCACGACCCTTACAGCACTCCTTCTGCCCTGCTTGCCCTGCTCCTAGATCGCTCACTGCCGCCTTGCCGCACCTGACCGGCACACAAAAAAACCGCCAAGACCAAGCCCTCCTTCATCCGAAGGAGTTCCTTGTTCCAAGCGGTTAGTCTCTCGCAGGTACGCTGCCGAGCGCCAATCCGATATATAGTTAGTCATTCCAGCTCCGGCTTATGCGGAACCGAACTTCTGCTGCAGATTCTGGTCGAACACGAACACTGACATGCCGAAGTCCTTATCAATATCAATATCTACATATAAGTCCACGAACTTCGCGCCGAGCAGCTCCTCCATCTCAAGGGGAGGATGGGTCCGATAGATCTCCTTGACCCACTGGGTTCGTGCCTCACGCAGCATCTGCTTCCCATCGCCAGCTCCCGCAATGAACTTCTCAACCGGAGACAAGTTGCCTTCCATCTCGCAGATCGCCCAGTTCTTGCAGAACGTCGTCGTTATTCGACTAGGGCCCTTGCCCATGTGCCGCTTGCGATACGCCTTCACCAGATTGCTGAATTCTGCCTCTTGCCGATTCATCTGCCTCACCCTCTCCATAGCCGCATAACCGGTAACAGGTTCGCTGTCCCGCATCACACGCAGGGGTTACTCCGAATTTTACCAAGAAACCGCATTCAAGGCAATGAATCATTTCCCCTTAATCTTACCTCGTCCTGCAACGAAGTTAACGAATCACGCGTTAATACATATGGAACGACTTCCCAGTATAAGAAGCGAGGTGCTGCATTTGAAAAAAGTAATCATTGGCGGGTTCCTTCTGACAATCGGGACGTTAGCAACCTTGACGATTATCGTATCTACGTATTCCTATGCTTAACAGGATTAATCGTTCTCTGCATTAAATATTTCCAGAGAGACTTAAGCAGGCACAACTATCGGAGGAACCTCACTTGACATTAAAAAGACTACTACAAGCCGCTTGTCACACTATCAGCATCATGGCAATCTACACGGTTATCACTTATATCATCTCGATGAATCAAGTTCCCGAAGACTTCCAAGTGCAGTCTAGCGGCTCCTTCGTCGTCTTCAACCTGAATTGGAAGATGACTCTCCTAGTCGGAATCCTTGCATTCATTCTAAGCTACACCTTCCTGAGTAGGAAGAAGAAGTAGCCCGTCCGCGTTGGGAATATTCTTAGCTCCCCCAATGCCCCGGACGCATAAGCATCGGAGGCAGCTTCGTCGCTGCATCGCCCTTGGCCGCGTTGACCTGGAACTGCGTCAGGAAGAGGCTGCTAGACAAGTCTGCGCCGCGAAGATCGGTGTCCCTGCAGTCTGCCCCGATGAGATCCGCGCCACGGAGGTCAGCATCTCGAAGGTCAGCGGCAATGAGGCAAGCTCCTCTTAGAAAAGCACCACGAAGATCTGCGCCGCGAAGCTTGGCACCGAACAGATCGGCACCCCGGTCATAGACCTTCCGGCGGCCGCCCTTGCCCGTAAGCGGTCGAAGCGTCTCACCTCTCACCAGCTTGCTTACCCGAAGGAGCAGCCTATTAACCTCGGCGCGGTGCGCGTCGACATCCAGCTGGAGCAGCTCGTCTGAGGGCAGCTCGGTCATATGCTCCGTCTGCTCATACGCCTCTTGCAGCTCCCGACCAATGAGCTTCTGAGCGGAAGCCAGACTGAGCGCTTCGCCCAAGTACCACAGCAGCTCATGCAGCTGCCGCATGACGGGAAGCACGTCGAACATCTGCTTACTCGTGGCTGGTGCTTGCCGCCAATCCCTGCCGCCGAAGGTCAATTGCGACACCTTCTGCCCCGCGCCGAAGCAGTCATAGACAGTACAGCCGCGGTAGCCAATCTCTCTCAGCTCCGTATGCACCCCGCAGCGGAAGTCTTCTCGCAGATTCGGGCAAGCCTGTCCAGCCGCCTTATCCGCAGCGAAGTCGACCCCAGCTCCGAATTGCAGAGCTGCGCAGCACAGACCGAAGCAGCTCTCACAGTCGGCACGCAGCTCAGCTCGCGAATTGGATATATTTTCTACTTGATGATATGACATGTGTTACTCCTTATCATTGTGTATATTCATCTACGAATTCGAACAGCCCGAACTGGTCGGGGAGGTGGAAGTCAGGGTTATCAGAATTCACCCTGCTCCAGCATCCATAATGAGGATGAGGGGTATGATCGCCGCACTTATAGAAGTTGCCGCTCCATCCTTGCCGGAGTGAATAATCCGATGCGCCTACAGCATGGAAGGGAACGTAACAATATACGGACCAGAAGGTATTCACACCCCGTCTCCTAATGTACGCCCTCCTATAGAACGACTCATACTTAGACGGATCCACCTGAGTTCTATTCCACTTGTCAGGACCGTAGCCGACAAGCAGGCATCCGTTCGCATTCCACTCCAGATTGTAATAGTCCTGCTTAAGCGGATCTGGCCTCACGAAGAACTCCAGGCAGCTGTCTTGGAACACAGGGTCATGATCCTTCGTATAGACTGTTGTTACGAGCTGACTTGGCTCCGCTGCCGACAGGAGTACATGGATACCACCATCATCATGCAGCATTGCAGCATTCGCTTCAGGCTGATAATCCAGCATATTCGTCAGCCACGGATATTGATTAATAAGAGCCTTCGGCGCTGTATGTAACTCCCTCAATACTTCATCTGATTGAATGGGCTGATTGGTACGATATATTAAATATTGCGGCTTCATGATAGCTCCTTACTCAATAGATTGTATACTGCAAGTATAACGCTGACAGACGGGCAGCTCTAGCCCCGAGGAGCCCACAGCATAATGGCTACGCCCACGAGGCAGACCGCCGCGCCGACCCAATCATACAGATCCGGCGTCTTGCGATCCACCAGCCATCCCCATAGCACGGCCAGTATGATGAAGACCCCGCCGTAAGCAGCATACACTCGGCCGAAGGACGGGAAGCTCTGCAGTGTCGGGATGACCCCGTAACTGACCAGAATAAGACTTCCGATGGCGCCATACCATGCGGACCGCGATTCTCTCAGCCAGAGCCATACGAGGTACCCTCCGCCAATCTCGGCAAGCCCTGCTAGGACGAATAAGATGATGGTAACCAGCATGTCCAGTGCCCCTATCTAAGAAGCAGCCTCCTCCTCCTGGGAAGCGGCCGCCTTGTTATCTAATAATACCCTGGTGATGCAATCGCTACAGTGGCGAAGGTGAGGTGCTCCTCATCCACGACTGGCCTCCACACCGACATCTGTAACTCTCTGAAAATATAACCATAACCCGACTCCGAGCTCCCATCTCTAATATACGGGGCTGCTTCCTCTATTACACTGACAAGTGCTTCCGCCTTCGTCTTAAACACATCGACCCCGTTGTAGAGCAGCACTAAGCTGGATGGCCCGTATGGGTTGCTAATCTCCATACCTATCAGCTTGTCATCCGAGTCGTACTCCATATGAGAAGCATAGAACTCCAAGGTGCTGTTATGACTGAATACCTCTTGCGCCTCTCCTCGGCTCATACCTAGCTTGAGCGGTCCGATGCCAACTCCGGGAACTATGATAAGCGGCTTCATTGACTGAGCTGCAGCCTGCGGCGGCAGATAGCCATTCATCGACTGCTCCCCAGTACCGGACTTAGTCTGTTGTTTACCGATAAGCCCATAATGCTGCATGAGTTTAGCTTTTATCTCAAGCGGTATTTCGTTTGTACGGTCTGACATGGCTGCAAGGCACACTCCTTCTGTTTGATAGACCGTCCGTGTAATCACGATATCAATTTAGATTCTTCCCAACTTTTCTATAGCTTCGTCCTTAGATTCTAAGAAGAATACATGGTTCCCCTTATTGCTTTCATATATGAAGTCTTTCAGACTTTTACTCGAATATGCGGAATAATCTCCAACAATCGCAACTTTGACTTGGTAGTTTATGAACTTTTGGAGAATATCTCCAGCTAGTTTTGTGCTCAAATCAAAGAAATCCTCGGATACTGTCTGCTTGTTCATCAAGAAATAATCGCAGTCCGTTTCGTATCTTATGGTTGCTATTACATCTAATGCGCTTTGTATATCTGAGATTAGAACTTCATTCGAGTTAACTATCGCAATTTCCTTCCCGTTATTCATTACAACTTCAATATTCATTATCGACCCTCCGTTTCTTATAACGTTGTTGTGTTCACGAACTCGAGAGGCTTAAAGCGACTAACGGGAGCTGGGTCGTCAGACTTAGCCTCGGAGGAGTTGTTCGGCTACCTCCACTTTCTCTAGCACCTTCTGTCGGGACCAAAGGCGAATAACAGCCGCGTGAATACGCTGTTAGTTGATATCATGGTATTCTTGAATAGTCTAAAATTATATGTTTGTAAAACCATCTATTGCTTCGTTAATAAAGTCAATTTTATCTTCCAATTCCTCAATTAGAGTTTCCATCTTCATTCTATATTCTTGTTTTAGTTCAGATGATATCTTGTCTTTAACTTGTTCCAATAGCAAAAACGCGGTTCTACTCACTTCAAAGTTACCGGTAATTATAAAGTCAAGAAGTAAACCTATTTGATCTGTATAGTCTAATGGCTCTAAAGCATAAAGTAATGTTCCTCTATATCCAAGAGTGTTTGGACTTTTTAATAAGTTTACAATCGGTTTCACAGCCTCCTGGCACCTAAGATCTGATAGTGCGATTGCAACTTGATTCCTTACTAAATGGTTATCTGTTGTAACTAACAACTCTAATAAATAGTGCGTAGTATTATAATCTTTTTCAGTTCCTGTTAATTCTATTAGGTTTAGAGCATCTTTAATGTTATTAGCGTTAATCATTTGGTTTATCTTATCAATATACATATTGGTCCTTTCTTAAATTAGCTTCTTACAAAGTTTTCACCTAACACATAACCTTATGAACTCTACCCAGCTACCTCAGCCCCGTTCGACTTCACTTCCACCGTCTTGCCCTCATTCTTCACAAGCAGAACGAACAGCAGTGCCACCACCATGCCGAGCGACGCGCAATAGAACAGTGAGCCGTAGCCGAACTCATCCACGATGAGGCCGAGCAGCGGCGGCGAGGTGATTGCGGCCAGAGAGGATACGAGGTAATACAGACCCGTCCGAGTGCCGATGCTCTGCTCGCTGCCCGTCGAGACGATGAACGGGTAGGAGTTAATGTTGATGCACGCCCAGAACACTCCGCCGATGGCCAGCATCACACGCAGCATGAAGACGGATTCCACGAACGTGATGGACCCGAATACGAGTACGAGTCCTGCGATGCCGATGAGGATGATGCGTTTTTTGCCGAAGCGGTTGCCGAGCCAGCCGCTGGGGATGGCGAACAGGACGAAGAACAAGGAGAAGAAGGTAAGGGAGAACGACGCGACGCTGTCCTCGAGCCCAAGCTGATTCGTCCCATACAAGGTGAAAAGCGCCTCAACCCCCTGGTACGACACGAACCAGAAAAAGATCGCGAGGAGCAGCAGCACCGTCGTCCGGTCCAGCTCGCCTCTCAGGCGGATTCGTCCCTGCCTCTCGGCAGGCGTGTAGCTAAGCGCGTCCCGCTTCTCCTTAATAACCAAGAGAAGCACAACCATCGCCGCTAAAGTAATCGCTGCTGCGACGAGGAAAGGCGCAGATTGGGAATTACGATACAAGATGGATCCGCCGCCGAATGCCAGGATACCCCCTACTCCGCCCATGAAGTTAATGATGCCGTTCGCCTTGGTCCGCTTGGCGTCTGGAGTAAGGTCGGGCATAAGCGCAATGGTTGGAGAACGATAGATACTCATGGCAAGATTCATCAGCACCATGAATAGAACGAGGGTTACGAGCCCCGTATGGTAAGGAACCAGTGCGACGAACACCGCGGCCAGCGGCATACCGATGAGCAGATAGGGCATTCTTCGGCCGAACCTCGTATCGGTCCGGTCGCTGCGATTGCCGATCCACGGCTGCAGGAATAAGGCGAAGTAATTATCAATCGTCATCATGAAGCCGATGAGGGCTACGCTGCTCACATAGGGATCTAGGAACAATGGTACGAACGCATTATAGAGCGCCCACGTGATGCTGATGCTGAAGAAGCCGAGTCCTAACAGCCAGGTTCGTCTCATTGAGCAGTCCCCTCTCTCGTTCGGAGCAGCTCTGCCAGTCGATCGGGGTAGTCGGTAATGATGCCTGCCACCCCTGCATCCAGCAGCCTCTCCATCTCCTTCACATCGTTAACGGTGAACGGGTTGTAGATCATGCCTTGTTCCTTAGCAGCGGCTACCCACTCCGGAAGCACAGCGTAATGAGCTGCATGTAGGGCATTGGCACCGAGACGCTTCGCATACTCCCAAGGCTCGTATAACCCTTCCATATAGAGCACGCCTGTGCGGATGTCTGGCGCTAACCGCTTACACTCGGCCAGAGAGTAATGGTTGAAGGAGGAGATGATGGTGCGACCCGTCCAATCGTACTCTCGAACCATGGCAATGACGGCTTGTTCTAGCCCTGGATAGGGGGTTAGGCCGTTTTTCAACTCTAGGTTGAGGGTGATGTTGTGCTGGGCAGCCAGCTGGAGTAGAGATTGCAGTGTCGGTACCCGCTCATCCGTGCAGGCACCGCTGTACCAGCTCCCCGCGTCTAGCTGCTGCAATTGCTCGTGAGTGACATCCTTAACCAGCCTCGGATCGCCTGCCGTTCGCTGCAAGGACTCGTCGTGGATGAGCACGAGCACGCCGTCCTTCGTCATCTGCACATCCGTCTCCATCCCTGTCGCGCCGAGCTCGATTGCCTTGCGGAACGCCGCCAGCGTATTCTCCGGACAATAGCCGGAAGCACCGCGGTGGGCGTAGTTAATGGGCTTAAGCATCCTGTAGGACATCCTCCTTCATCTCGTGCTTAATCGACTGCTAAGTGCAACTATAGACGGTGAACATTCGGGCTGTGTTAACGATGTATGCGGCGAGCGGCGGGAACATGTCAATAGGTCAAGCGCAAGCAGCTGTCGCCGTCCTCAGGAGGCATCGTGTAAGGTTCGCAGTGTAAAATAGGTTGCACAAGCCCTCCATCCGTTCCGGAAGCACTCCGAAAAACAGCTTTCTGTGGCCCAATGTGGCGGTACAACGGCTACAACGGCAACACCTCTACCGCTGCTTGCTTGCCGCTCACTTGGATACCTGTCTTGCGCTTGCCGCTTCCCGCCAGATCCTTCAGCATCCGCTCCAGCAGCTCCTTCGCCTTCGGCCCTTCCTTGCTGCCCTGCAGCTTAACGACTAGTTGGACGCTATTCCCCGAGGTGAGCAGCTTGTCGGCCTGACGCAGCTTCGTGTCGTAGTCATGCTCCTCGATGCCCGCTGTGAGCCGGAGCTCCTTCACCTTCAGCGGCTTGTCCTTCACGCGTTCATCCCTCTTCTCCTGGGACGCCTGCTGCTTGGCTGCGCCTCGGCTCACCAGCTTGCATGGCGGCGGACTGCTCATGAACGAGGTGCAGACGAGGTCTGCCTTGTGCTCCTTCGCCAGCTGCAGCGCCTCCGCTCGGGATACGACACCCAGCTTCTCGCCATTCAGCCCGGTCAGCTCGACCTCGGCGGCTTTTATTTTCTCATTCATTATTAACATGGTTAAGTAATACCTGCCTTCCTTCACAGCTTCATTAACCCGTTGTTACTTAGCGAGTTAAGTTCAACACCAGTGTACTGGATTTATAGCTGGGCGTACAGGTGCGAAGGGACGGTTAAGGGGCGGAGAGGGTGGCAGCTAGGAATGAGATCTCATAGCTTCTGCTCGCCCACCCGCAGTCACCTCGAATCAGTTGCCGGTTCGGCAGACTTAACACGGATAATCCGCGTTAAGTACCCCAACACGACCCTGCCTGCCGGGCTTAACAAGGATATTCCTTGTTAACTGTCCCATCACTGCTTCCTGACGGTGCCTTCGGCAGACTTAACGCGGATAATCCGCGTTAAGTACCCCAACTCGCCCCTGCCTGTAGGGCTTAACAAGGATATTCCTTGTTAACTCTCCCCCTCCACCCGTCAGCGGCATGCAACACAACCAAAAAGCCCGAGATCTCCGTCTCGGGCTAACCTTCCCTTACTCTGCAGCAGCAGCGGTACTCGAGCTGCTGCCGGAAGGCTGCTGTGCAGCCAGCGTATCAGACGCTGCAGCAGCTTGCGCAGACCTGCGCCGCCGCTCCTCCAGCTCAGCGCGGCGCAGATACTTGCGGCCTCGCCAGCGCCACAGCGCGAGCAGGCCGCGGATATATTCATCGGCAATCATACAGCAGTAGATGCCGATCAGTCCCCAGCCGAGCTGGATGCCCGCCACATAGGACAGCCCGGCTGCGACGAGCCACATGGAGAACAGCGAGGTGTACATCGAGAACTTCGTATCTCCGATGGCGCCGAGGGAGTTGTTCAGCGCCATGTTGAGCATTTTGCCAGGCTGCAGCAGCAGATTAAGACCAAGCAGCGACAAGCCGAGCGCGATAATCTCCTCGTCCTTCGTGAACAAGCCAAGCAGCTGCTCCCCGAAGAAGTAGATGAGGAGCGCGTTGACCATGACGAGCACCATCCCGATGCCAAGCGCCCTATAGGCCGTCGCATAAGCTTCCTTGGACTTGCCCGCCCCGAACAGATGAGCGATCTGAATCTGAACCGCCAGCGCAATGGAGTAGCCGAGCAGGAAGCAGAACGACTCCAGCGTGTTCATATAGGTGCGTGCCGCCAGTTCCGTGCTGCCGAGCACCGCCAGATAGGAGTAGATGATGAGCTGGGTGAACACCCAGCAGGACATATGGACGCCGAGCGGCCAGCCGATCTTCAGCACCTCGCCGAACAGCTTGCTGCTCCACGTCCGAAGCTCAGCCAGGCGGATGCGCTGCTGGAAGCTGCCAATGAACATGATGATGAGCACCGCCGCGGCAAGCGCGCGCGAGATGACCGTGGACAGCGCGACCCCCTGCAGACCCCACTCCGGGAAGCCAAGCTTGCCGTAGATGAAGCCGTAGTTCATGACGACATGGATGATGTTCATCGCAACCGCCGTATACATCGGTCCCTTCGTATTGCCGGTATTGCGTATGACTGTGCTAAGCGCGGACATTATGGCGATCAGCACCATCCCCCCGCCCACGATGGAGATATAGATCTCTGCCAGCGGCAGCAGCTCGGCCGGCATCTGCAGCAGTCGCGCAATGGTCCCAGGGAACAGGTAGAGAATTAGACTTAAGGCTGCTCCGATATAGGCGCTGACCGTAAGGGCCATGATGCCGATCGTGCGAGCGTCCCCTTCCCGTCTGGAACCAAGCTTCTGCGCGATGAGGATGCCCGCCCCGCTCGCCACTGTCATGAACACCGTCGTGAGCGCGGCGAAGAGCTGGTTGGAATATCCGACCACCGCCACGGCCTCATCCGAGATATGACTAACCATCACCGTATCAACGGCGCCTAATAGGAATTGAAGGAATAATTCGATGAAAATCGGCCAAGCCAGCACACCCAGTCCATACTTATTCTTCTCTGCGGCAAGTGAATTCGCCATGTTCGTAAGCCCCCTGATCTCCAGTGCAATATTACATCGTGGTCACCTCAAATTATAGATGGTATAGTGATGGGGAAGTATCAGGAATTGAACGGATACTATCAATATTCCAACCTGAGGATTCATCTGTTAGAGGGAGGAGTCTACGTCTGTCATGAGCATCCTGCAATTATCTGCGCCACCGCTCCCGCATTACATGATTAACGGAATAACGACGACGCCTGCAGGGCGCAAGCATCCGAATCGGCGTAATATCGGCGTATTCGATCTGCTTGTAGTGGTGGAGGGGTGTCTCTATATGGGGGAGGAGGGGCAGTCATACGAGGTGAACCCTGGACAGTTCCTCATCCTGCGTCCGGATGCGCATCATTATCCGACGCTGGATTGCCAGGTCGATACGACGTATTACTGGCTGCACTTCAATGCGCTAAGCACATGGTCTCTTATTGATGAGGAAGGACTGGCCTCACGGAGCGATCAGGACCATGCCCCGAGCATTCCGGACCATTACCAATTCACGGAGCGGACCTTCGCCTTGTACCTCCCGCAGTACGGGAGTCTGGCTCATCCCGAGCGAATGTATGAGCTGCTTCAGCAGATGGTGGAGCTGAATGACAGCCCTCATCAGCATGACGCTCGGTTGAAGCAGCAGATGCTGTTCCAGCAGGTGCTTCAGCCTCTGTCGGCCGCGGTGCAGAAGTCACGCTCTACCCCGTCGTCTCGATGCGCAGAGGGAGCTGCCGCTTATCTTCGCAAGCATTACCGGGAAGAGATTACGGCAGCCGCGATGGGGCTCAGCTTGAACTTCCACCCCGTCTACATCGCACGCTGCATGCAGAGGGAGTTCGGCTGCTCGCCGACGCAGTATCTGCTCCGCTACCGAACCCAGCAAGCGAAGCTGCTGCTGCAGCAGACGGACCTGCCGATAGCACGTATTGCTGAGGAAGTCGGCTTCCCCCTGCCTGCCTACTTCACTTCCTGCTTCAAGCAATTTGAGGGCGTAACCCCCCGGCAATATCGGAAGCGATTTTCTTCCTAATCTAGGTTCTTGTACATTGTTGTCTTGCGTAAAATATGTTATAGTAAGCTATTGGTATATAAGAAGCTAATGGCTCACATCATAGTTAGGGTGATCACGAATACGGTCTTTCGTTCCCTACATAGGTGTGACCTTTTTTTGTAAATCGAAGGAGGGATTGTATGTATTATTCCAAGAAAAACACAGAGCCGGTTCCCGAAGAGCAAACCGCAGTATGGACTTGCAGCAAGGACGGCTGTGAATGTTGGATGAGAGATGACTTCTCTTTTCAATCTCAACCTCAATGTCCGATCTGCAGCTCAAGTATGGAGCAGAGCATGAAGCTGCTTCCCGTGCTGAGACGCTAGGACAGCATATGCGTGAGCAGTAAGGGGCTATCCTCCCGGCAGATTGTTCTGCCTGGAGGATAGCCCCTTCTGCGTGGTGGGAGCGAGTTGGCTCAAGCTCGCCCTAGTACTGGATTCCACCAACACTAGAGTGCGATCGCGATGCTGCCCATGCCGAATCGTGGAGGGAGCTCGGCAGTGCCGAGCCTACACGGTTGACCTTGTTGCCGTTGTGATCGGCGGAGCCGTACGCTGCTCCATGCTGATCCAGATGAGTCCTCCCGCCATGAAGGCCGCACCGGCTAACTGCCAGAGGGAGATCGTCTCGCCGAACATCAGATAACCGGCGATGACCGCTGCCGCAGGTACGACGTAGCGGAAGAAGTTCGAGCGTGTCGCGCCGATTCGGTACATACACGCATTCCATACGAGGAAGGCGACCACTGTGCAGATGATAATGTTGTAGAACAGCGAGAAGTAATGACTCGCCTCCAGCGACCCCCACTCTACCTTGCTCCAGGAGCCAAGCGTGAAGGGAAGCATGAACAGCGATCCGAAGGCAATTGTCCACGTACTCACTCGCAGCGCCGACATCTGCTTCATTAATGACATGGAATATAAGTTATAGAGAGCACCAATGACGCTAACACTGAATGCCATTAAGTTCCCTAGCATATTCTGCGAAGATACGGCGAAGCCCTCGCCTCCGCCCAGGATGACGAAGCACACGCCAACCATCGCGGCTGCTCCGCCGATGACCAGCCTTCTCGTAATCGGCTCACGGGTGAACAGCGGTGCGAATATTGCAGCGAAGATAGGCCATGGCGCCACATTGAGCAGCGAGGCATTCGCCAGCGTAGTGAACTTAATGGAATACATAACGGTAATCTCAAGTATCGTAATGCCGAACAAGCCGAGTCCTAGGAGTCCTGGGACCGCCTTGAGAGGAATTCCGATGCTCCCCTCCAGCTTCTTCAATAAGAGGAAGAAGAACGGTACAGCGACCCCGAACCTCAGGAACGAGAACAGAATGGGATCGAAGGTCTCCATCGCAAGCCTGGATATCGCGAAGTTCGTCCCCCAGATTGCCGCTACTGCAATTAATCCTACGTAGAACCATGACTTATTCCTGCCTCTATCTCCCAACCTGCTCACTCCACCTCTATGTCATCATCTTGTCCCAGCATAACATGTCGAACTCATTCGTCAAGAACTTAACGAGTAGAGAGGAATGCCCATAATAGAATTGTCTTATATTTATCCTTTATTCTTATATTTTTAGATCAGGTAATCTCCTATACTGGTCACAACAAGGAATGGAGGGCGATATACCTAATGAACTTGAACCATCCTGAACCAGCCATCTGGGTGTTGACTGATGCCAATCTCGAAGTGACATTCAGCCCGAATACCCGTATTCTCCAGGTTACCGATAAACGCTGCAGCAAAACCTGGGAGCAGCTGCCGCTGTCCGAGGAACTCGTTATTCAACATATCTCTCAGTCCGGCAATACGCTCAAGCTGGAGCTGAACAGCACCTTGACGCTGACCGCAACGATTGAACTGACTGAGCAGTCCGAGGTGAGCTTCACGCTCTCGGCAGCCGCTGCTTCTGCAGATTCCATCGCGCTTGAGCGAATCAGCTTCCCTTCTGCCTTCCAGACGCCTGATGCGCACCACTACCTGCTCCAGACCGACAGCCAGGGACTGCTGCTTCCCGTGGACGATACATTCTATCCTCTGGAGGAGCATCCCCTCTTCTTCTGCGGAGGCGGCGCAGCTATGGCCTGGATTGGTGTAACGGACCATGCGCTTGAGACGGGATACATGGCTATATTCGAGACCCCATATGATGCCTCAATCTCACTCACACGTGAGAATGGGCTCATTACCTTCGCTCCGGTATGGCTTCCTTCGATGGGTGAAATCAGCTATGAGCGGAGGATTCGGTATATTTTCATGGACAAAGGGGGGTATGTGGCTCAGTGCAAGCGGTATCGGGAATATGTATGGCCCAAGAACAAGGTGCAGTCCCTGAAGGAGAAGCAGGAGAGGTTCCCTGCGATTGAGAAGATTCTCGGGGCGGTGCATGTCTATGTGTGGGACGGTGCGCGTGAGGTGAGCTTCGCTGAAGAGCTGAAGGAGGCCGGTGTTGAGAAGGCATTGATCCTGTGGGATGCGAACCATCTGCCTTATCCTGTGGAGGGCTATGACAACAAGCTGAAGGAGCTCGGCTACGGGACGGGAGCGTATGAGCTGTTCACCGACATTCATCCGGATGGCCATCCGGCCAATGCTGCGATTCAGACGATTCCGCTCAAGAGGAATGTATACCCGGGCAAGTTCGACAAGATTACGACCCGCAAGGAGGACGGCTCCACCTATTCCAATTCGTTCGGAACCTTCGTGTGCCCCGAGGCTGTAAGGCCTGAGATCGTGAATCGAGTAGAGAGAGAGCTCCGCCTCTACCCTCATGAGACCTACTTCGTTGATGTCTATCAAGCGAATGGGCTGTACGAGTGCCATCACCCTGAGCATCGTCTTACCAGACAGCAATATGCGGAAGCGATCATCCAGAACTATGAGCTGCTTGAGAATGAATATAACCTCTACTTAGGGGGAGAGTTCGGCTCTGACTATGTCGGGTCACGCGGCGTGTATGTTCATGGCATGATGACGCTTCAGCGTACATGGTTCAGCTCTGATATTAATAAGAAGGGCAGCATTCATTATTATGGCGACTGGAGAGACAATGCCAGGCCCTCCATTATGCTCGGAGCGCGAACCGCTACGGATACTTATCTGAAGTATTCCATTAATGAATATACCCGGGTTCCCCTCTACGAGCTGGTCTACCATGATGCGATCGTCACTTCCTGGCGTTGGGAGGATGGTAATCATCACAACCCTGAGATCTGGTGGAAGAAGGACCTGTTCAACATTCTGTACGGATCGGCTCCGTTGTGGTCCATTGATCAAGAGCGGTGGGCGAGCTTCAGCAGCACGTTCGTGGAGAGCTACAACCGTGTATGTCCGTGGCTGCAGCAGATCTGCTACGATGAGCTGGTCTCCCATCGCTTCGTAAGCGAGGACCGCAAGGTTCAGGAGAGCCGATTCTCCTCCGGCAAGCGGGCCGTCGTCAACTTCGGTGATGAGCCCTATGAGTATGAAGGTCAGTTCGTCGAACCGCGGGGGTTCATTATACTGACGGAATGATGGAGTAAGTAAGCGGAATCGTGAGTGAAGGCGGAGTGAGTGAGATGAACGGATAACGTAATTGCATATATAGCCGCTCATTGTACTCGCGGCGAGCAAGTCAAGAAGGAACTGCTGACTAGGCAGTTCCTTTTTTGGTGTGTCCAGGGCGCGATGAAGGGCGGCAAGTGGGACTAGGTGCACTTGTGCTCCAGATTCGGGGCTGCCGAGTGCCGGCGGGCAGAATCAAGTGCACTTGTGCACCTGTTCGGAGGCAGCAGAGGCAGGTTAGGGAGATGAATGGAATCAATCCTTAGTCGCTCGCTGCATGCAGAGCTTGGCGGTCGGAGTCATGTTAACAAGGTTTTTCCTTGTTAAGTCGATCTAGGATCGGGCTGCTGGAGGACTTAACGAGGATTTTCCTCGTTAAGCGTAAGTGAAGTCACCGATATGAAGTATGGAAGGGTCGTTAACACGGATTATCCTTGTTAAGTTGGCCTAGCAGGCGGTAGTTGGAGCGTATAACAAGGATCTCCCTCGTTAAGTGTCGCGGAGGTGGTCGATTAGCTGTAAGTTCGCCCTCCCCCAGTCCATGCTCCTCCCCGCCTTAAGCCTAGTTCCACTAACCGACTGTGGACCGTTACGCTAGCTCACCCTGCAGGATACAATTAGCCTATAGATAACAAGACAACGACAATTATTCTAGGAGAGAAGGTCATGCATGTGAGAAAACTGTACCGATCCACTTCCGACTCTAAGCTGACAGGGTTATGCGGAGGTCTAAGCGAATGGCTGAACATTGATTCCACTATCATTCGTCTGCTGCTCGTCATTACCGGCTTCTTCTCCTTCGGAGCCGTCCTGCTGGCGTACTTGGTTGCCACACTATTCGTCCCGAAGGCGCCATACCGCGTATTGGGACCAACTGAATTCTAACACGGCAAGACTATTGGAAGACTACTGCAAGAATGCTGCAAGAATGCAAGGCATCTACACAGACTGATATCTTATACAATGGACAAGGAGAGATGAACCATGGGATTCCTGGAACGAATGGTGAATATAACGAAGGCTGCTGCGAATGAGATGCTGGACCGCATTGAGGATCCGGTACTGATGCTGAACCATTACCTGCGTACATTAGATGAAGATATTGCTGCAGCGGAGCAAGCGGTCGTCCAGCAGCAGGCACAGGAGCGCAGCTTGAAGGCGCGTTATGTCGAGCTTGAGGCGCATACGAAGCATTACGAGGCGAAGGCCGAGGAAGCTGCCGCCTCCGGCCGAGAAGCCGAGGCCCGCAGCGCGCTTGAGGCGAAGCTGCTGTACGAGGAGCAGGCGAGCGAGTCGCTGCGCCTGTACGAGCTGAACAAGCTGAGCGCGGCAGATCTGACGAGCCGCGTCGAAGCGCTTAAGGCCGAGAAGGCTGCGCTGCAGACGAAGCGCACCGAGCTCGTCGCCCGCTTGCACCGAACAGCCGGCCAGACTGGCCCCCATGCTGCGGGCTCGCTTCAAGGCAGCTCGGCCTCCCGTGGCTTCGAGCGCATTGAGAACAAGCTGATGGAGTGGGAAGCACAGGCAGAGCTGCGCAAGGCTAGCGGCAGCTACGGCTCCCCTTATGCGGGCAGCAGCTCCTCCTCGCAAGTGAGCAGTGAGCGCAGCGCACAAGTGGAAGAGCAGCTTGCCCAGTTAATGGCTAAGCGCACGGCAGAGAGCGTCTAACCCGCTCTCGCTCTACTCAACCAGTCCTATATGGACTGGTTTTTGTTTGCGAGCATAGGTGTGCAAGGAGCAGATGGAGCGCTGCATGACTTTTGCCCGAGGGGGCGCTATAATACAGGGAAGACTCGTCTGCGCAAGCAGGCGAATAAGGAGTGATACCTGTGTCAGCACAAGTTAGAGAGATTGAGACGATAGAACAATGGCAGCAGACGCTGGAAGGCTCCGCCGACCGTCCGGTTGTTGTATTCAAGCACAGCACAACCTGTCCGGTCAGCGCGAACGCGCTGCGTGAGTTCAATGAATACCTGGAGGCCAGCCCGCGCCAGGATGCCGATTATGTCCTCGTGAAGGTGATCGAATCCCGTCCGGTGTCGAACCAGATTGCCGAGGATGTTGCCGTGAAGCATGAATCCCCGCAGATTATTCTGGTGGAGAAGAATGCCAAGGTGTGGACGGCTTCCCACTGGGCCATTACGAATGAGCATATTAAGGCTGTATTGGACTAGCTTAGAGGACACAACAGGCTGCAGAACCGCTGGCTTTCGCTTGATCGCGCGAGGGCTGGCGGTTTTTTTTATTCAACGAAGAGGTGCCCTGTTCCCAGATTATATATATAATGGAGAAGTACTTATTATAGCTTGCGAGAGGAATGATGTGGAATGTTCGGCAAAATAGCAGCAGATGTGCTCGGAATCAGTGACGTAGGTGCGGTGATTCGCCCGGAAAACTATGACAAGGTGGATGCGGATGACTATGTGCTCCACGAGGATCAGGAAAAAATCTTCTTCCTCATTAAGTCGAAGTCTGATGAATATTGCTTCACCAATCAAGCGTTGATCCATCTCGATGGCAACAGCGCGATGAGCAAGAAGCGCGTCCTGCGCCGCTACCCTTACGGTACATACAAGGTGACGAACGTCTCTCTAGAGACAGCTGGTACCGTCGACCTGGATGTGGAGATCAAGTTCTCTCTCGGCTCAGAGACGTTCACCATCGATGTGCACAAGAAGCATATCGAGGAGCTGAAGGATCTGTATAAGGCGCTGATCAAGATTGCTGAGATTACGCATGAGAACGACATTGCCCTCGACTACGCCCACCGCAGCCTCGAAGTGGCTACTACAGCTGTCTCGAACGTGCACAAGACGGAAGCGGATCTGGCCGTTCAGTTCGGAGCGATTAACAAGTCGGCGTTCGAGTGGCTGACGGCTTCGCGCAAGCAGTTCAAGGTGCGGGACTTCGGAGCGATCTTCGAGAGGTATATTAATCAGTAACTGCAGCGGAGCTGTCAGGCACGACTGTATGAAGTGAGGGCTTAGCTATGATTGTTGCATTCATTATCGGCTGTGAGATCGGCTTCTGGGTGTTCGTGCTTGGAGGGCTGGTGTGCCGGTATGTGTTCGGTTGGCGGAAGGTCGGGGCGCTGCTGCTCCTCTGCACCCCTCTGGTCGACTTGCTGCTGGCCGCGGCCACGGTCCTGGACCTGCGCCGAGGCGCGGTGGCGAGCTGGGAGCATGCGCTCTCCGCCATCTACATCGGCGTCTCGGTAGCCTATGGGCACCGCATGGTGAAGTGGGCGGATGCGAAGTTCGCCCACAGGTTCGCCGGCGGCCCGGCGCTGCCGCCCCGCGTGAAGCATGGTGCAGAGCATGCCCGCGAGGAGCGGCGAGGCTGGCTGCGCCACTTGCTGGCCTGGGCTGTAGGCTGCCTGGTCCTTGTAGGCATGATTGTGATGGTAGGCGATGAGAGCCGGACCGAGAGCCTCCTCCAGACGATAGGCATCTGGTCGCTGGTGCTCGGTGCCGACTTCCTGATCTCCTTCAGCTACACGCTGTGGCCGAAGAAGGCGAAGTGCTCTGCTGCTGTGGAGGAGTAAGACTGCCCAACAGCTTATAGGGAGCTTCAGCCAACTCTAGCTATTGATTACTCAGGAGCTGCAGTTGTAAGACTTCCTAGCGGTCTTAAGTCCCCTGCTAGCTGCTGCTCTACTGGTCTTAAGACTTCCTGGCGGTCTTAACCACTTCTAGACAACCGCATTCGGGTCCTGATTGGTCAGATAAGACTTCCCAGCGGTCTTAAGTCGTTTACTAGCAGCTGCTTTATTGACTATAAGACTTCCCGGCGGTCTTAATCTCTTCCGGCAAGGCTTTGCATCACCATCATCATTGAATTTTATGAATAAAAAAGCCCGAGCATGTCCGCAGATGAAGATGGTCTGCGGACAATGCTCGGGCTTAATTCATGATGCAGTGCTGAACTACTCCATCAACTGACGGTGCAGGAATACCTCTAGCGCTCGGTAGAAGTCCAGCTGGTTCTCTATGTTGTAGAAGCCGTGGCCTTCATTCTGCTTCAGCATGTAAGGGACATCAACGCCTCGCTTCTGAAGCGCTTCGACGATCTGGTCGGATTCCGCTTGCTTGACTCTCGGGTCATTCGCCCCTTGGGCGACGAACAGCGGAGCCTTGATGTCATCCGCGCGGAACAGCGGGGAAGCCGCTTCCAGCAGCGCCTTGTCCTTCACAGGATCGCCAACCAGCGAATAGAACTTCGCTCGCTCGGACTCCCAATAAGGAGGCAGTGAATCCAGCAAGGTGAACAGATTCGACGGACCTACGTAGCTGACACCAGCTGCATAGACGTCTGGCGTGAAGGCAAGACCTGCAAGGGCAGCATAGCCGCCATAGGAAGCTCCGTAGATGGCTACGCGGTCAGGGTCCGCTATCCCCTTGCTAATCAACCATTCCACCCCGTCTGTCAGATCATCCTGCATCGCCTTGCCCCACTGCTTGGCGCTGGCTTCAATGAAGCTCTTGCCATAGCCGGTTGAGCCGCGGAAGTTCACCTGCAGCACCGCGTAGCCGCGATTAGCAAGCAGCTGCACCTCCGGATTATACCCCCATGAATCACGAGCCCACGGCCCTCCATGAGGATTCACGACAAGCGGCAGCTTGCTCGCATCAGCACCCTCTGCCCCCTTCGGAAGCGTCAAGTACCCATTCAGCTTCAACCCGTCGCGCGCCTCGAAGGTAATCGGCTGCTGATCTCCCATCTCACTCTTCTTCATCCATGGCGATACGTCAGCAATCAGCTCCAGCTTGTTCGCTGCCAGGTCATAGAAGTAGTAAGTACCCATTGACTTATCATCGTAGGCATAGATCATGACCTTGCCATCCCGCTCCGTATTCTGGAAGGAGATGCTCTGCCCAGGCAACAGGGCCTGCAACGCCTTATACTGCTTCTCTAGCTCCGTGTCAAAAAAGTGATACTGAAGCTTGTCCGTCTCGTAGACAACTGCTGCAATCGTCTGCTTCTTCGGGGATGGCAGGAAGCTGGAGACATCCACCTCAGCATGCTCATACACCGTCTTCACCGTCTGCTTGGCAGCCGGGTCGAACTCGACGATCGCCGACTTGTCACGACCGATATTGCTGGCCGCATAGAGGCGCTTGTTGTCATAAGTGAACATAATCGGTGCGAACGTATCTCCGAGGTCGGTCGTTAACAGCGGCGCGAACGGCTGCTCTTCAGTCTCCCTATAGAGCAGAGACGACACATTGCCGTCGCTGGCAATCGCAATTCGCAGCTTGCCTTGATGGTCGGTGAGCCAGCCGCTAATATTGCCCGGATTCTCAGCGGAGAGCGTAAGCTTGCCCGTCGCGATGTTCAGTCGGTACACGTCGAAGAACTGCGGGTTCCGCTTGTTCAGGCCGATGAGAATCTCATCGGGCAGCTCGTCCAGCGGATCTACGAGGATCGCTCTCGTATTCTTGAATGGCGTAAGATCCTTGTTATCGGTGCCATCTACATTAATGCTGTACAGATGGTAATTCTCATCCCCGCCGCTATCCTGAGGGTAGATGAGCTTGGAATCATTCGCCCAGGCGAATCCCATGATGTCATGGTCCTTGGCGCTAGTTACTCGCACAGCTTCCTCCTCTCCAAGCTTCTTGACGAAGATATTCAGCCGATTATTATAAGGCTGCAGGAAGGCCATCTGCTTGCCGTCTGGAGACACTTGGAAGCCGAACTGGGAAGGCTGTCCGATGAAGTGCTCGATCGGGAGTACACCCTCTCGCCTGATATCAAGCTGCAAGGCGCGGTACAGCCATAGATCGAATTGTTCATTCGTGACGGCTGTCTTAGGACCGAATGCCGTGCCGTCCACGATGAAGTGCTGCTTCATTCGAACCGCATCGGCTTGATGCGGCTTCGCAATCTTGGCCGCATCCGCATACTTCACCTGAATGCCATTGTCATGCAAGGCGAAGGCGCGGCTGAGCAGTGAAGCGAGCTGCTCACGCGTAATCTGAGCGGCTGGCTTGAAGCCAGTCGTACCGCCCTTAATGACGCCGGCTGCTCTCAAGGCATAGATAGAGCCGGCTGCTGGAGCGGACGCCGGAACATCTGCGAAGCCTTGCAAGTCAGCTGGCTTCGACGGCGGCTTAAGCTGCAGCGCTCTCGCCAGCACGACAGCAGCTTGTCCGCGTGTAATGGCTGCCTGCAGGTTGTCCCGCGAGTCGGCGGGATCGTCGAACGCATTAATCGCTTCGACAGCAATGGCCGCCTTCTTCGCAGCTGCTGCTTCAGCAGCCGGGTTTGCGGCAGGCTTAACAGCTGATGTGCCTGCGGATGTGCTCGCAGCCGAGACGGCTGCTGGCTGAACCGCGGGTACCGCAGTCAGAATAGCAAGGATGAGCAGAAGCGATGAGACCATTCGTGTGCTGCGCTTACGGCTTGTATTGCCGTTCGAGCGCGGGGTGTGAGGTGTGAGCTGAATCATAGATGGTTGAGCTCCTCTCCAATATTTGACATGCTTCTCTATTGTAGCAGATCGGCTGGAGATTGAATGGGAAATTTGGAATATTTCATAATATTTTATGACTAGGCTAATAGAACCAAGTACCTCATCAACGAGCTGTCCGGCTCGCAATTGGGAACAGATAGGAGTACCATTAGAGGTGACAGATTCGCACTCGGACCTCTTATTCCTACACACAAGGAAGTGAACTAGCATGGAATACTCCTGGAAGCGCAACTTGATTGTGCTGTGGATTGGCGTCTTCTTCTGCAGCTCGGCTTATTCGATCTCCATCCCATTCATCCCTATCTTCATGAGAACAGAGCTGGGCATCCACTCTCATCTGGAGTTGTGGGCAGGCATCGCCTTCGGCATCACCTTCCTCGCCAGCGCGCTCATTGCGCCCTATTGGGGCTCCCTGTCGGACAAGTACGGCCGCAAGCCGATGCTCATTCGCTCTGGCTTTAGCTTAGCTGTCCTCTATGTGCTCACTTACTTCGTGCATGACCCCTACTGGTTCTTGGTGCTGCGCGTGTTCCAAGGATTGCTGGCGGGGTATGTGCCAGCCTCCATTGCCCTCGTGGCGACGAATACACCGGAGGACAAGACCGGATATGCCTTGGGTATCATGGCAACGTCCGGAGCAACCGGCGGCATCATGGGGCCCGTGATTGGGGGAGTGGTGAGTACGTATATGGGGAACCGGGAGGCATTTATTTTCTCAGGGGGAATTGTGCTCGTATCTGCTCTCATTGCGGTCTTCTTCGTGAAGGAGCAGCCGTTCAACCGTTCCGCCGTCCGCTCCCATGTATTCGACGATCTGAAGCTCGCTCTAGCCAACCGTTCCTTCACGCTGCTGCTCGTCATGGCCGGCATTACGCAATTCTCCGTCATGATCCTCGAGCCGCTCATCACCGTCTATGTGCTGCATCTGGGCGGGGACACAAGCGCGGCGTCGCTCCAGTCAGGCATCGTGTTCTCTGCCGTAGGCATTGCGACCCTGCTCGCCGCTCCACAGTGGGGCAAGCTGGGGGCAAGGATTGGGTATACGAAGGTGCTGTTCATCGGCTTGCTTGGCGGCGGAATCGGCAACATCCTGCAATTCTTCGTCAGTGACTATGTGGAATTCGGTGTCCTGCGATTCATCTATGGACTAGCGTTCGCGGCGGTATTCCCGGCAATCAACGCCATGATTGTGAGAGTAACCGACAGCTCGTTCCGCGGGCGGGCCTTCTCCCTGAATCAGTCGTCCACTCAGCTAGCCACGATGTTCGGACCGATTATCGGCGGGGTCATGGGCGGCCTCATCCCCATCCGCTGGATCTTCGTGGTCAACGGCGTGCTGTTGGTCAGCGCCGCGATGCTGACGCAAGGCCGCCGGATGGAGCAGCTGCGCGAGGAAGGGTAGGCTCACCCTGCCCTCACATCCGTCTAGGAGCCGGCAAGCCAAGCACCTCTAGCGCATCTTGCAGCGTACGCTGAGCTTGCTGCGTCAGCCATAGCCGAGAGGCTCTTCGAGCCCCTTCTTCCTTCAGTATTGGACAGGCCGCGTAGTAATGGTTGAACAACGAGGCAAGCTCATACGCATAGGAGCAGATTGGAGTCGGTGACAGCTCTGCGGCTGCAGCTTGCAGAACCTCCGGCCAATAGGCGAGATGGCGCAGCAGATTATGCTCTTGCTGCTGCAGTCCGGCAAGCCATACATCATCAGCCTGCAGCGGTTCTCCATTCCCCTTGTCCAGGAGGCTGCAAGCACGTGCATGGGTATAGAGCAGATACACGCCCGTGTTGCCCGAGATCTCCGTCGCCTGCTCGGTATCGAATACTACCTCGGTCTGCAGGTGGAAGCGGAGCAGATAATAACGGATTGCCGCAGCAGCAATGACGCGGCTCGATAGCCCTGCACGGCGCGAGCGCTTCTGACTGACAACCCGCTCCATCCCATCTAGAATTGCTGCCACCTTAATGCCAATTCCCTGCCTTCCGGACATCGGGTAGGAGCTCCTTCCCTCCGATATATCTATTCCCAGCTCCAGCGCTGTTGCAGGGCTGAGGGATACGACGCCATAGCTGACATGCTGAAGCTTGCTCGCTTCACTCTCATAACCGAGCGCTAGCAGAGCTTGCTTCACCATCGCTTGAGGGTACTCCTGCCGATGATCAATGACGTTAATGACTCTATCTGCATGGCCGACCTTGCGGCGAGCTCCCTCTGCGCTAGTAGACCAGAGACGATCCCCGAACCTGCGATACCGGAAGTCTCTCTGCAGCTTGCCGAACTTCCACAGATGGTAGGCAATATCCTTGGCCGTATAGGTCAGAATGCCGTTCGAGCGCACTAGCACCTTGTCCGCGTGATGCTGATGCTGCTGATTTTGACCCGGCTGATTCTGCTGTTCCTGCTGATGCTGCTGATCCTGCGACTCACCGTCCACCTGCGGCTCTTCATCCGAGCTGCCCCTAGGCTGCTTCAGCACCCAGCACCCAGACAGCTTCCCAGCCGTCTCTTGGTGCATAACCTCCGTTCCCCGCAGCTGCTCGAACGTCTCCGTCCACAGCCCTTCCCTGAGAATACTGCTCTCCCATACGAGGACATCGTACCGTATACCGAATGCCTTCATCTCCACCACGTGCTCCGTTACAATTCTCTCGGCTACTAGCTGTCCCAGCCAAGCGATGTTGTTGTCTCCTTCCTCCAGTTGATGGAGGACTCGCGTCCGTTCCTGCTGCAGGCTGCTGTCCTCCTGATAGGCCCGATTGACCTTCGCATAAGTATCCCAGCAGAAGTCTCCGAACCTCCTGTGAGCCTCCTCCGTCTTCGTGTGCAGCATGCCAACAACCGTATCCGCCAGCTGATTGCCCAAGTCGTCAATATAGTTGTGCACCTCGACGCGATGCCCCGCCCTCTTCAGCATTCTGGCCAGCGTGTCCCCAATGCAGGAATTCCGCAGGTGCCCGATGTGCGCAGACTTGTTCGGGTTAATGGAAGTATGTTCAATGAGCACCTTCTCGTGCGCGACCGACTCCATCCTTGTCGGCTCCTCCGTCTCCCCCGCCCATGACTGCCAATGGCGATGCAGATTAATGAACCCAGGCTGAGCCACCTCAATCCGGTGAAAAGCACCCCGAAGCCTCACATCGCTCCATAGCTGCTCACGAATATCCTGCGCGATGAGCAGCGGTGCGCGCTTCACATGCCGAGCGAGCTGCATGGCAACGTTCAGACTGTACTCCCCGTGCTCGCTGCTTGCCGGATGCTCCGCCTTAATGGTTAGATCAGCTGGCAGGGTGACACCTGCCGAATCGCATAGGTCTTGTGCAATTTGCTTGGTTAGCGTCATGACATGTTGGATTAGCATGCGGATGTTCAGCTCCTTATTATGTAATGTATTAGCACCGCCAACGTAAAAAAAGCCCCCGTCTCCATATAAGAGACGAGAGCTGTTCATTCCCGCGGTACCACTCTAAGTGCCAGCCGCTGCCCCAGAGGCATGACCGACCACTCCATTGTTGTAACGGTCTACTTGACCGGAATCGTCTACCCCCTAACGGCTCGACGACTCATCTCCTGGGCCCGCTTCATTCGTAAGCTCCGTACCGGCTTCCACTCCCCCGGCTCGCTGCGACTATCGCTTATGAACTACTGTCCCAATCCTCGATGCTTGATTATTTAGTTGACAGAATATTTAGATATATTTATACAGCGTAGCGGCATTGGTGTCAAGAGTAGAAGATGTGAATACAGTTCGGTCTTCATGAAAAATTAGAAAATTCTTCATTGAACATCGGGACAAGACTCTGTATGATTAGTACGATAATCCAAATTCAGGGAGTGGCCCATCATGAGAAAGCTAATAAACGTTGCCTTATCTGCACTCTTAATTTCCGCTTTTTCACTAAGCACTGTTGTGCTGAAGGCTGAGGCCGCATCGAAGGTGACCGAATTCAAGAACTGCACGGAGCTGAACAAATACTACCAGGGCGGCGTGGCTATGTCTTCATCCGTGAAGAACAAAGGCGGCAAGACGAAGTATAAGCCTTTTGCATCCAAGGATCTCTATGAGGCTAACAAGAAGAGTGATCGAGACAAGGATCTCATTGCTTGTGAACGATAGAATAACTGCCCCAGGGAATAGAGCCGGTCTTGCCGGCTCTATTGCTATATATAGGAGTGGTGAACCAGCAACTAACTCACCTCCGCTTGCGTCTAATAATTAGACGTTAGTCAGCTCACTATCCGGAGGTGTCCACGATGAGAAGACGCATGATACTCCGCCCTGCTCTACTCCTGCTGACGGCGGCAGCGCTCATTGCCGTAAGCTTGCTGCTGCTCCTGCGGCCGGCATACCCTTACAGTCTGCTGGGATACCCAGCTCTTCCTATAGACGGGCTTAAGCCTAGATCCGTCGCCGCCATATTAGATAGCGGTGAAGAGGCTAAGCTGGTGAAGCTCACCTCCACGGGGACGGAGGAGTGGTATGGTTACAAGGGCAAGAACGAGGACAAGAGCAAGGGCAAGGGCAGCGAGACCTCAGACAGCGAAGCGCTCATTAGTCATATGAAGAAGCAAGGCTGGACGTACAAGGAACAGAATGGGGCTGGGTACTTTTTTCATAATGAAGAGGGCGGTTCAAGGATTGTAACGAGTCAGCAGTGGACGAGCAGGTACGTCCTGTACAAGGTGCATCCGCCTAGCTAAGGAGCTGCAGGAGCAGGGGCTGGGCGGGGACGTTTTCTTTATCTTGATTTTACAAGGCAAATTGTTAAGTCGTATAATAGAAGTTATCAGCCTGAATAGTTATGGTCATTAATGGTATAGAAGGGAATGATGCAAGCATGAACAAGACGGACGGGCAGAATCCAAGCCAGACCCCGAATGCAACGTCAACGAACCAGACTCAGAACCGTAGATTGCACGAGACCGACACCCGGCGCGAGCTGGAGGCGCTCATCGAGTCCAAGGAGTTCATGGTGATGGGGAAGCGCACGACCATCTGCTTGCTGAGTCTCCATAACGGGATAGAGGTAGTGGGCAAGTCCAGATTGATCGACTACGCACACTTCAACAAGGATATCGGCGAATATTATGCGTTCGAGGATGCCTTGAACGAGCTGCGGAAGATCGCCGGCATGATAGAGATTCTGGAGTCACGTCGTCCGAAGAACACGATATAATGGATATACCAATGACCTCTATATCGCTCAGAGCAGCCTGCTATGAGTGAAGTAGGGGTCATTCTGACATCTATAGCACTCTCGGCTGGCAGCTTGGAGTGAAGTACCTCATAGAGCGTGATGAGGAGACCCTTACAGCTGCCGAGCGGTGTTGCTTGCGGTGCTGCAAGGGTCATGAGGACCCTTGCAGCTGCTGTTCGGGGTTACTTGGAGTGCTGCAAGGGTCGTGGGGACCCTTACAGCTGCCGAGCGGGGTTGCTTGCGGTGCTGCAAGGGTCGTGGGCACCCTTACAGCTGCCGAGCGGGGTTACTTGGAGTGCTGCAAGGGTCGTGGGGACCCTTACAGCTGCCGATCGGGGTTACTTGGACTGCTGCAAGGGTCATGGGGACCCTTGCAGCTGCCGACCTGGGTTACTTGGAGTGCTGCTCTATACCAAAGTGATGCCCCAGAAGCCAGGCTTCTGGGGCACCACTTTTCGTGCAGCTATTCAGCTCTGTACTATACCTACGGCTTACGGCTTATACACCCAGTCGTCGAGCTGGAAGTCCTTCTTAATAATGCCGTTGTCGAACAAGTACTTCTTCGTCCCTTCCAGCAGCTGCAGACCGTCAGCCGGCACCAGCTCTGTCGGCCACTGGCTAATCTCGAAGGATGCCTTCACGATGTCCACGGGGAAGCCCGAAGCCTCGGCATACAGCGTATAGAATTCATCCGGTGATGCCTGAATCTCCTTAACCGCTTGCTGGCGAATGCCGTTCCAGATCTCGACGATAGCCGAATTGTCCTTCAGATACTCCTCTGTGACAACCGTTACGCTGGAGCCGCGCAGGCTCGGATGGTCCTTGGCCTGGTCAATGGCCTTGTATCCCTTGCTAATGAGCAGCGGACCGAAGCCTGTCGGATACGCATAGGCGGCGATATCTCCTCGAGCTAGAGCAGCTTCACCGTCGGGCGGCAGCAGATGCACCACCTTCACATCCTTCTCCAGCCCCTTCTCCAGCAGCAGTCCTCGCAAGTAGCGGCTCATATAGGAGCCGTCCGCAGTTGCGATCTTCTTGCCCTTCAGCTCCTCCACCGTCTGCGGACCGTCCGCCTTAGCAATCAGCCACGCATTCATGCCGGATTGAGCAATGTTGATTAGCTTGGTCTTCAGTCCAACTGATCTCGCGTTGATGGCAGGCGTATCGCCATAGATGCCAATATCCAGCGCTCCGCCAGCTAGCGCTTCGTTCAAGTTCGGCCCATTCGGGAACGACTTAATGGTAATCTCAGTAACACCGTGCTTCCGCAGCTCAGAGTCCAGATACCCCTTCTGCTGTGCCCAGCCTTCCGCGCCTGTAATCGTGCCCTTGTTATTAGCGGAGATATATCCGATACGCAGCTTCGGCGCCAGAGGAGCAGGAGCAGATGCATCGGCAGACGGACTAGGTGCAGACGAAGAGTCCGCACTCACGGTGGCATCAGGAGAGACACTCTCCTTAGGCGTGCCAGCAGCCGGCTTATTATTATCGGACCCGCAGCCGGCGGCAATTACGGTGAATACAGTCATAATCAACAGTAGAGCTATTCCACTTAAGCGCAGCTTGTTCTTCATTCTCTATAACCCCCATCAGATCTGTTCACATCGTTCATTGGTATTAATGCCCCTGCATCCTTCGGAAAACAACATAAGACCCGTCGGAAGAAGCCGTCGACTTCCTCCCAATCCCCCAGCCTACGCTGTCGCGGTAGGAACCGATGAGCCCGCTCGCAACAAGCTCCGGCTCCGTAACTGAAGCCGCCTGCTCGGCAAGCGGCGAGACGAACAACGCGTCGGTCGGGCAGTACAGCTCGCACATGAAGCAGGTCTGGCAGTCAGACTTGCGTGCAATAGTCGGCACTTCCCCAGGGGCGCTCGCAGGATCGAATACATTCGTCGGGCACACGGACACGCATTGGTTGCAATCTACGCAGCGTTCCTTGCTTAGAATCTCAATCATGAGCCTACCGCCTCCTTGAGTGACGCGCCTGATTGCCCTGCTGCCGCTGAGCCTCCCGCGTCCATTGCCGGACCGCGTGATACCCCGGCGCCTACTGCAACACCGCCCTCGGCACCGTACTCGTCGTCCCTCTCCGGACCGCGTGATACCCCGGCGCCTGCTGTGTCCGCCGCCAATTCCGGCTGTACCCACAGCTGCTCGAGCCCGCCGCTTAGTATTCTCCGCTACTGCGAACTGTCCTGCTGCGGGAAGTCCTCCCGGCGGTGCATCCCTCTCGTCTCCGTCCGGGCAAGCGCGCTTATGAACATCCATCTCGCCGTAGCCGTCATGGCCGCTGCTTCCCTCACGCGAACGACGTTGCCGTCTCCTGCACCGATGCCTTGCTTCAGCTCATCCCATACCCCATTAAGCCTAGCGAGCCCTGCTTCCAAGCCCGCGCCCGAACGGAACCAATTCCGGTCATACGGGAACACCTCATCCTGCACCGCACGTACCACTTCACTGGAATCAACCGCCCCCTCACGCGGGCTGGCTGTTGTCGGAATGCCGGTGCGCTCGGAGAGCAGCTGCACCCGTCTGCCGGAAGAAGCCGCAGCGCCCTGCTGCTGCGCATACCGGGCTGCACCCTCTCCAGACCAATAGCCCGAAGACATCGCCCATGCTGCATTGTGACTCCCGCCTCCGGTGAATCCGCCGCAGATGAGCTCGCGAGTTGCCGCATCTCCTGCCGCATACAAGCCTGGAACCTTGGTTGCGCAGCTCTCATCGACGATGCGGATGCCGCCTGTTCCTCGCACCGTTCCCTCGAACCGAAGCGTGATCGGGAACTTCTGCGTGAACGGATCGATACCGAGCCGATCGAAGGAGAGGAAGAAGTTCGGCTGAGCCTCTCGCATTGCCTTCCGCAGCTCCTCGTCGGCCTTATCCAGGCAAGCATACACCGGCTGAGTCAGCAGCGTCTTGGCGATAATGGAGCGTCCGCGCTGAGATCCTGCCCCTTCAATGACCTTGCCATCCTCATAATAGAAGGTCGCCCATGTGTAGAATGCCGACTTCGTCACCGGAGAGAAGGCTGGGGCAAGGGAATAGGCAGTGGAGAATTCCATCCCCGAGAAGTCCGCACCCGCTTCCGCTGCCATTAAGTAACCGTCGCCCGTCAATACATTCGTGCCCAGCGCCTTGCTCAGGAAGGCACACCCTCCGGTTGCGATGACTACAGCCGCCGCATCCACACGCCAGCTCTCCTTGGTCTGATTATTGATGCCGACTGCTCCTCCAACGCCATGCTCATCCGCAAGCAGCTCCAGCGCCGGACTGTGATCGAGTATGCGCACGCCAGCCTTCTGCACCTGCCTGCGCATCAGCTTCATATACTCCGGCCCTTGCAGACTTCTTCGATGAGACACCCCCGCCCCATCCGTTGGAAAAGGATACCCCCAAGCCGCGATCTGATTCGTATTCGTATACGTCCTATCCAGCACCCGCTTCATCCAGCCGCGGTCGGCAAGATAGCCGCCCAGCGCTTCACGGCTCTTCATCGCTTGCTCCCGTTCATCCTCCGCCGGGTTCACATACCAGACCCCCGTCCCGGATGGAGCCGTTGCTCCGCTAGTTCCGCAGTAGCCCTTGTCAACGAGTACGACTCTCGCTCCCCCTTGCGCAGCTGTCACGGCTGCCCAAGTGCCGGAGGGCCCCCCTCCTATGACTAATACATCTGCTTGCAGCTGAATGTCATACATCTTCGTCATGAATAATCCCACCTTCGTCTCATAATGGATGTGCTATATGGAGAAGCTCAGCTCACGCCGATAGGCTTCACTATCCCGAGCGTTCCTCTGCAGCAATCGATCCAGAATCTGCTTCTCATAATGGGCGAAGCCGCTGTCATGCTCCCTCGGCCTCGGCAGAGCAATTCGTACGTCCATCGCAATTCGGCCTCCCTCAATCAGGACAACCCGATCGGCTAGCGCTACAGCCTCGCTCACGTCGTGCGTCACGAGCAGCACGGTGAAGCCCTGCTCCACCCACAGCCGTTCGATAAGCTGCTGCATCTCAATCCGCGTCAGTGCATCGAGTGCGCCGAGCGGCTCGTCGAGCAGCAGGAGCCGAGGGTGACCAGCCAGTGCACGGGCCAGTGCAACGCGCTGACGCTGTCCTCCGGACAAGGTCGAAGGCCACACGCTGGCCTTGTCCTCTAGCCCCACTTCCTTGAGAGCCGCCAAGGCCAGCTGCTTGTCGCCGCCGGGAACGCCTATGCGGACATTGTCTACTGCACGCTTCCAAGGAAGCAGCCTTGCATCCTGGAACAACACTCTCGTGTGAGGGTGCAAGCCCTTCTGGGCTTCCCCGTCTACGAGAATGAGACCTTCCGAAGCTTGCTCTAGTCCGGAGAGGAGTCGGAGGAGCGTGCTTTTGCCACAGCCGCTGCGCCCTATAATGGCTACGAATTCGCCCGGCTTCACCTGCAGATGAACATCGCTCAGTATAGGGGACTCGCCGAAGGACTTGCTTAAGCTCCGCGTATGCAGCTGCACACCATCTGCTTGATGAGATTGAACCATGATGCTCCCTCCTCCTATCCCTTGTTCAGGTAGTTGTGATGCCACTGCAGCCAGCGATGCTCGAGGAACTTCGCCGCCAGGTCAGATAGCTTGCCCAGCAGCGCGTACAGAATGACGCACAGCACGACGATGTCCATTCGCATGAACTCTCTCGCATGAGAGGCCATATAGCCGATGCCGGAATCGGCAGCAATCGTCTCAGCTACGATTAGGGTGATCCACATAATACCCAGCGAATAGCGAATGCCGAGTAGTATACTCGACAGCGCCCCGGGCAGCGTCACTTGCAGGAAGAGACGAATGCCGCGCAGTCCATACACCTTGCCCATCTCGATCAGTCCGGGATCAACCGACCTGATGCCATGGAACGTATTGAGATAGATCGGGAAGGCCACTCCCAGTGCAACGAGGAACAGCTTCGACGTCTCGCCGATGCCGAACCAGATAATGACGAGCGGGATGAGGGCTAGATGAGGAACCGTTCGCGCCATCTGGACGGATGAGTCAATGAACCGCTCGGCCACAGGGTAGATGCCATTCAGCAGGCCGAGTACGAACGCGATGCCTCCCCCAATGAGGAAGCCGAGGAAGGCCCTCTGCGTGCTGGCCCCTACATACTCCAGGAGCGTACCGTCTTGCAGGACTTCAACCAGAGCGGTGAAAACCTCGTAAGGAGTTGGAAGAATACGCTGCGACAAGTAACCCGTCTGCCCTAGCAGCTGCCAGCTCGCCAGTACGAGGAGCGGCAGCAGCCAAGGCTGCCAGCTCCGTCCTGCTCGTCGTTGCTTGCGTGTTCGTAAGGAAGTCGTCGCTATGGACATGATTGTTCTCTCCTTCTGCAGGGTTGAATAACAAATAAGGAGCAGACTTCGCACTGCTCTGATGACAGAGAGCGGAAGTCTCCTCCTTGTGGGGTAGACTTTATAACATATTAATCCTATTAACTAAGTAGGTTATTGTTGTTGATAATATAGCACCCCCATACCCACAACGTCAATGGGCAGGCCCGATATTTATGTGGCAGCCATATATTGTAATTCCTATTATTCCGATATATAATCTGTGCAATAGCGCTGCAGATCAACGCAGCCGACACTAATATGGGAGGAATATAGATGAGCAATACGCGCAGGAGTAACCGTCTATCTATCAAGTCCATTGTAGCCGTAGGGATTGGTTCTGCCTTATTCGTCATTCTAGGCCGGTTCGGTTCGCTTCCGTCAGGAATTCCCGATACAAACATCGAGACCACGTACGCACTGCTCGCCCTCTTCGCGATTCTGTACGGCCCTTGGGTGGGATTATTAATTGGATTAATCGGACACACCCTGAAGGATGCCATCTTCTACGGCTCTCCTTGGTTCAGCTGGATTATTGCCTCCGCCTTGGTGGGTGTCGTCATCGGTCTTGCCTCCAGCCGCATCGGTGTTCATGAGGGAGAGTTCGGCAGCAAGGAGATTCTGCGCTTCAACTTGTATCAAGTCGTTGCCCAAGCAGTGGCTTGGTTCCTGGTAGCCCCCACGCTGGACATTCTCATCTATGCCGAACCGGTCAATAAGGTATACACGCAAGGACTGGTGGCCGGAATCTCGAACATTGTGACGGTTGCCGTGCTTGGCACCCTTCTGCTCGCGGCTTATGCGAAGTCGCGGACGAAGCAGGGGAGCCTGACGAGAGAGGCCTGATGGGAACCGACAAGAAGGCTATTGTTCAGTTCGACGAGTTCACTTATCAATATAGAGCTCAGCAGGATCCTTCGCTAATTGCCATTAATCTAACCATCTACGAAGGGGAGAAGGTGCTCATCGTCGGTCCTTCCGGCTCCGGCAAGAGCACTCTCGCCCATTGTATGAACGGACTTGCCCCCTTCTTCTATCCCGGTACGATCTCTGGTTCCTTAAGAATTGGGGGCAAGGAGACGAGGGAACTTAGCTTGTCCCAGCTGGCGGATCGGGTAGGGACGGTGCTGCAGGACTCCGATGGACAATTCGTCGGACTCACCGTGGCAGAGGATATTGCCTTCCAGATGGAGAACGAGGGTCTATCACGGTCTGCCATGGTTGCAAGAGTTCATGCCGCAGCGATAGAAGTCGGAATCGATGCTCATCTGGGAGCTTCTCCCCACACCTTGTCGGGTGGTCAGAAGCAGCGAACCGCCTTGGCAGGTGTACAAGCAAGCGACGTAGACCTCCTGCTGTTCGATGAACCGCTGGCTAGCCTGGATCCCCGCGCTGGCAAGCGTGCGATCGAACTCATTGATCGAATTCATGCGGAATCGGGCAAGACGATTATCATCATCGAGCATCGCTTGGAGGATGTTCTTCACCGCAATGTTGACCGCATTATTGTCATGAACGAAGGGCAGATTGTTGCCGATCTCTCTCCTAATGAGCTGCTATGCTCCGGCATTCTTGCCGAGAACGGGATACGAGAGCCGCTCTATGTGACTTCTCTTCGCTATGCAGGCTGTACGATTACGCCAGAGCTCCATCCGCGAAGTCTCACCACTCTTCAACTGGATACGTTCCGTGAGCCGCTTCAGGCATGGGACGCTCAGCTGGGAGAGTATGGGGAGGACATAGGTACAGCCGAGAAGGAACCGCTGCTGGAGCTGAGGGATGTGACGTTCGGCTATGATCTCAATGAGCAGATTATTCATCACCTCTCGCTGAAGGTTCATCAAGGCGAGATTATTTGTATTGCCGGGCCTAACGGGGCCGGCAAGTCCACGCTCTCGAAGCTGATCTGCGGCTTCTACCCCCAGACGGAGGGAAGCATTCGATACAAGGGGCGGGATATTAGCGGCGATACCATTAAGGAACGTGCGGAACGAATCGGTTATGTGATGCAGCATCCGAATCATATGATGTTCACAACGAGGGTGTATGACGAAGTGGTCCTCGGTCTTCAGACTCGCGGAGTCGACACGGCAGAGATGGCCGAGAGAGCGAATGAAGTGCTGCGTATATGCGGGCTGTACCCCTATCGCAATTGGCCGATATCGGCGCTTAGCTTCGGGCAGAAGAAGCGTGTGACGATCGCCTCCATCCTCGTGCTGCGGCCGGACATTCTTATACTGGATGAGCCTACAGCTGGTCAGGATTACAAGCATTACAACGAGATGATGGAATTCATGCTGCAATTGAACAAGCTCGGCCTGACTATCATTATGATTACTCATGATATGCACCTTATGCTGGAATACTCGCATCGCACGATCGTGCTGTCGAGCGGACGAATTGCCGCGGATGACCGCCCTGACCGAATACTAACCGATGCTGCGCTCTTGCAGGAGGCCCATCTGAACGAGACGTCGCTCATGGAGCTCGCCGAGCTCAGCGGCATTGCCGATCCTCGGTTATTCGTACGCCGCTTCATTAAGCATGATAGGAGGATACGGGCCACATGACAGCGAGAATGTTGAAGTACAGGAAGATAGACTCCCCTATTCATCGCCTGACTGGCGCGGCCAAGCTGCTGTTCTTCGCCCTGTGGTCGGTGACCGCTATGATTACCTATGATACACGCTGCTTGCTCGCTATGCTTGTCCTTGGTATCGGGTTGTTCGTCTTGTCCCGTGTCCCCTATAGAGACTATGCCTTCGTGCTCGCACTCATCCTGCTCTTCTTCCTGCTGAACCATCTGGCCATCTTCCTCTTCTCCCCGCAGGAGGGGGTGAAGCTCTACGGCACGAAGCACGTTTGGCTCCCTATCGCTGGACAGTATGTCGTAACGGCTGAGCAAGTGTTCTACCAATGCAATGTAGCGCTCAAGTATGCCGCCGTCATTCCCATCGCCCTGCTCTTCATTCTGACCACGAATCCCAGTGAATTCGCTGCGTCGCTGAACCGGGTTGGGATAAGCTACCGGATTGCCTATGCCGTCTCCATTGCCCTGCGTTATATTCCGGATGTACAGCGGGACTATCAGAACATCTCGTTCGCGGCTGGGGCGCGAGGACTCGATATCTCCCGCAACGAGAGACTAGGCAAGCGTATCCGCAACCTCATTGCCATCCTCATGCCGCTTATTCTGTCTAGCATTGAACGGATTGAGATCATTAGTTCGGCCATGGAGCTGCGGGGCTTCGGCCGCAAGCAGACGCGCACGTGGTATCATGCTCAGCCCTTCGGAGTCGGAGATTATATCGCCATGGCGCTAATTGCGGTTATTATTACCGTTGTCGTCTGGATGACGGCTGCGAACGGCTCGAGGTTTTATAATATTTTCATATAGGTATTGCGATGCACCGCACGATGGGTGGTGCTTCCGACACAGCTATGCCCCCGCCTGCCTGTGCAGGTTCGTGGAGAGCTCCTTCAACTGCTGCATCTCCTCATACACTTCTCGGCTCGCCGCAGCCTGCACCTCTGCAGAGCTCAGCAGCTGCTCGATGGATGCCGCGCTGCTGCTAGACACCCCATTAATGACAGACATCTCCTCAGCAATATCAGCTGTATTGCCGGCCAGCTCCTCAATCATATGGTCAATTGCAGCAACAGACTCGATGAGCCTTGAAGCAGCTGTGCTCATGATGTTGAGCTCCGAGATAGCGGAAGTTGACTTATCTACACTCTCCTGTGTCAGCTCCTTGCCCGATGTGAACTGCCTTACAGACTCCTCGGTATCCCTGCGTATCTGCTGAAGGATGGACTGAATCTCTTCGGTTGCATTCCGGCTCTGATGGGACAGCTTGCGGATCTCGGCAGCGACGACTGAGAAGCCTCTGCCCTGCTCCCCCGCTCGTGCTGCTTCAATTGATGCGTTCAAGGCAAGCAAGTTCGTCTGGTTCGTGACCTCTTGAATGGAAGACAGAATGCGATGCACGTTCGTCGTGGATTCATCAAGCTTCGAGATGGAGCCTGCAGCAGCATCCATAATGGAGGACATATTCCCAATCTGATTATGCAGAATATGCATAGTGCTGGTTGTCGATTGAATAACCGTCTCGGTGTCTTGGGACAGCAATCTCATGGATCTTGAAGCTTGCAGCGTCTGCTGTACAATGCCATCAATATCTTGCAGCTCTTGTTCGATGCGATCTACCGCACCATTCTGATCTTGCAGTCCGGCGCTTACCGTCTGGAAGGCGGTTACCATCTCAATGCCGGACTGTGAGATATAGTTCGACTTCTCCGTCGTACGGCGGAAGGTCTGATCCAGGCGGGACGACAGCTGCTGAATGACGGTGAACGCTTCTTGAAGCTCTATCTGCTTCTGCTCTCTATCCGCTTCCAGTTCGGCGGTGAATCCCCTCTTCGAATAGATCTGCCAGCACACGGCTCCGCTCGTTAGAAGCAGGAATATGGCATGCAGCAATAGCATGGGGAAGGTGTAGGTCATGGATCCTAAGTACAGCGCAGGCGCCCAGAAGAACGATACGAGATGAACCGTGGCGGAGATGGCGGTCATGATGAGGACTAAGCGGATATTATCATAGAAGACCAGGAACGCAACGACCATGAAGATGGAGAAGTGGAATTCAACATAACCTCCCCCGCCCGTTGTAATCGACACACTTCCGAAGGTTAAGGCCAAGGTATTGAGGAGCGGAACCGTGGAATGCGCGTGATTGGAGCGGTACAGCAGATAGGCGGATACAATCAGGACAATGGGAATGAAGAGCAGGATGGTGAGAATCACACGGTAATCGGCATAGTGATTGGTATGGTGGGCCATGCCCATGCCGGAATCCTGCATCGCTTGATCGAACAAGTGATAGCCTCTTCCCAGGATATTAACAATGACGGATAGTAGCACGGTACCGAATGTAAGCCAGAGCATTAACTTGTTCTTTTGAGCCAGCAGCATGAGGATCATTCCTTTTGTGTTAGATAGGAGAGCGGATTAGGCACGCCTCTAAGCTTACCCAAACCTTATACAACTTTAACGAATTGTAACATAGTTGCACGTAGTTTGTATAATGTTTGTTTTGGATGAAAAAGCCACAAGGAGCACGCGGCTGCTTGTGGTGGGTGGGAGTATATTCGATACTTGATCTCAAGCGCAGGGTACTTTTGGTCTGACTAGTCAGTTAACTTTGGAATAGCACGTAGACATAGTGTAAAGACCCTTAATATGGTGTAGGACTCACCAATTATAAGCTGATCATACGTCCTCTTGCTTAGTAGGTTAATCCATTAGTGCTGCTGAGCGCTTGTCAGTACCTCTGCTCTTCTAGACCGCATGAGACCGCATGAGACCGCCGTTCATCGTTGGGACGTCAACTTCTTCTTTGTGCAGCACAGTGACGGACTGTTTAGTTACGAAGAAGCCTGCTTTGAACAATATGGACATTATTGTATAAGTAATACCAACTGTTAGTGCAAAAGCATAAGCGATTATACCGTCGACCAGCCATCCGAGTAGTAGAGTAGTTGAAGCATTTATTACTAAATAAATGTATGGGTCTCTGACTCTTAACTTCGTGAGAATGAGGTCTGTTATGAAAAAAAGTAAAATAAAAATCAGTATGAACAGCAAACATACTAGGCCATTAAATAAAAAGAAAAATTGAACTGGAAAACTGATTGCTAAAATAGTGCTTGATATCATCCAAGAAAACAAAATTCTGAACAGCAGGATCCTCACCTCTCTACCTCTTGTCATACCAAGCCGTTGTTGGCCTAGTTGCTGGGTAGCCATGCTGGGAGCGGTACTGCTTCCGCTCGGCGGTGAAGTCGAACCAGCTTAGCTCGTTGCCGGGATGGCTGGCATGATGCACGATGCAGCGCATGGCGTCCTCCACACAAGGATCCTCCCAGCAGCCTAAGTGAAGCTCCATTCGATTGGTTAAGTCTACAGGGTCAACCCCTTGGAGCTCATCCAGGGAGAAGTAACCCATAGAGACAACCCGCTCTGCAATCTTGGGACCGATGGATGGTATGATCTGGAACTGGGCTAGTCCCCGGAGATAGCTGGCTCGAGCGGGCGTAACTTGCAGGAACTGGGTTAGCTGCTGAACAGTTAAGCTAGCGATGTGGCTAAGCTTAAGCTTACTTGACTTCATGTGCTGCCGCTCTTCTGCGGTTAAGGCTAACTTGGGAGCTGTGGATGTACTCATTGTGATCACCTCGGCTATAGTTAGTTCCAAGGGTACCACATTAGATCTAATGAGACCATAATAGCATCAGAATGTGATGCTGCAGACCATTGTGGCGGTTGGTTCCGGGCTGTAGCATCAGAATGTGATGCTGCAGACCATTGAAGCGGTTGGTTCTGCGCTGTAGCATCGGAATGTGATGCTGCAGACCATTGAAGCAGTTGGTTCTGCGCTGTAGCGACGGAATGTGATGCTGCAGACCGTTGTGGCGGTTGGTTCCGGGCTGTAGCATCGGAATGTGATGCTGCAGACCATTGTGGCGGTTGGTTCCGGGCTGTAGCATCAGAATGTGATGCTGCAGACCATTGAAGCAGTTGGTTCTGCGCTGTAGCATCGGAATGTGATGCTGCAGACCATTGAAGCAGTTGGTTCTGCGCTGTAGCGACGGAATGTGATGCTGCAGACCGTTGTGGCGGTTGGTTCCGGGCTGTAGCATCGGAATGTGATGCTGCAGTCGATTGAATGGGTTGGAATTGAAAAAAGGGAACTCCCGCTTGCCTATCGCGGGGGTTCCCTTTTTGGAGCAAAGCTGGATTACTTGTTCACGATCGCGTTCAGTTGAGCGCGGCCAGCGACGATCTCTTCCTCGTAACGAGTCTGGATCGGCTCAAGGATGGATACGTTAGCACCGATAGCAGACAGCTTCGCGCCAGCCTCATTCATTAGTGCTTGGAACTGAGCTACGCGCGCATTGAAGGCTGCTGTTGCCTGAGCATACAAGACTGTCTTGTCATGAGTTGATGTCAGTGTAGTGAATTGCACCGCATAACCTGTCAACTCGGATTGGCTCGCATTGCGAAGCTGGAAGGCTGCAGCAGAAGTATCATTGTAGATCTTCTGAGTCTGCTTCGCCTTCTCCTTCTCCTCATCCTTGCCCGGCTTGTCTGGCTTCTCTGGCTTGTCTGGCTTGTCGCCGCCGCCATTGCCATTGCCGTTACCGCCATTGTTGCCATTACCGCCATTGTTGCCATTGCCGTTGCCATTACCACCATTGTTGCCGTTACCCGGCTTCTCTGGCTTCTCTGGCTTCTCAGGCTTCTCAGGCTTCTCAGCCTTGACCTTCTCTTGCTGATCATACTTCGCCTTCCACTGCTCATTCAGCTTCTCCAGGAACGTGTTCGCGAACGGCTTGAAGCTGTCCACCGTAATGTTCTGGGAACCCGAGTTGAAGTTGAAAATATTATTGCCCTTGCTGCCGTACGATGCAGCGGATACCGACATTGCCGGGATCATGACAGCGACTAACGCTGTTGCTGCGACTACCTTCAGTCTCTTACGCATGTGCTTGTTCTCCTCCTTGTGGATCAGGCTTACTTACACCTTGCTCCAATAGTCATTAAGTATATGGCCAATCTGCCGGCCGGGGCCGCTATATGCTTCCTTCGTCACCTCCCTTCACGCGGGCCTGAAGCGGCGGTCTCACAGATGCTCGGTTAACGAACCGCCGACTGCCGGCTTGCCTCAGGCTGATTGACGGGCTGACGGCCGATCGAGTGATAGACATAGCCGTTCTTCTCCATGTCGCTTGGCGCGAAGCAGTTGCGGCCGTCAATGATGATTGGCTGCTTCAGCAGCGAGCGAATCGCTGCAAGGTCCATACCGGTAATGTCGCTCCACTCCGTCAGGATGACGACCGCATCTGCGCCCGCAACGGTCTGTTCAACCGTGGCTGCATATTGCACCTCCGCCGGCAGCAGCTTCCGCGCTGCTTCCTCCGCGATAGGATCGAAGGCGCGAATCGATGCGCCTTGCTTCAGCAGCTCCGGAAGGATGGTCAAGGACGGAGCTTCACGCATGTCGTCGGTATTCGGCTTGAACGCCAGGCCGAGGACCGCGATCTGCTTGCCAGCGAGCCCGCCTACCGCTTCGCGCAGCTTGTCTAGAACAATTAGACGTTGACGGTGATTCGTCTTAATGACGGATTTTAACAACTCGAAGTCGTACCCGGACTTGTCCGCAATATGAGCCAGCGCATACGTGTCCTTAGGGAAGCAGGAGCCGCCATAGCCGATGCCTGCCTGCAGGAACTTGCTGCCGATGCGGCTGTCTAGGCCCATGCCTTCGGCTACATCGGTCACGTTCGCACCTACGCGCTCACAGATATTCGCAACTGCGTTGATGAAGGAGATCTTCGTCGCGAGGAACGTGTTCGCCGCGTACTTGATCATCTCTGCGCTCTCGAGATCCGTCTTGAAGATCTTCGTCTGGAATGGCGCATGCAGGTCTGCAATCTCCTGCGCCGCCTTGTCGCTGTCCGAGCCGATGATGGCACGGTCCATGTTCATGCAGTCGGAGAGAGCGGAGCCCTCGCGCAGGAATTCCGGATTGGACACGACGTCGAAGTCGGTCCAAGGGGACTTCTTGTTCGCCTTAACGACTTCGCGCACGAGCTCGCCGGTTCCGACGGGCACGGTGCTTTTGTTAACAATAATCTTGTACCGGTTCAGATGCTCGCCGACCTTCTTCGCTGCCGACATGACATAGCGCATATCCGCTTCACCGGTCTCGGACATTGGCGTACCTACCGCGATGTAGACGATATCGGAAGCTTCAATGGCCTCGCCTACCTCAGTTGTGAAAAGCAGCTGCCCCCGCTCCACATTGCGTGCAACCATCTCCTGCAGACCCGGCTCATAGATTGGAATCTCGCCTCTCTGCAGCTTCGCGATCTTCGTCTCATCGACGTCGCAGCAGATAACCCGGTTGCCTATCTCCGCGAAGCACGCGCCGGACACCAGCCCAACATAACCTGTACCAATAACTGTGATCTTCCGCATCTTACTTCGCCACCTTCGCTAGAACTGGAATATGCTGCTCGTATACACTCTGAATGTAGTTCAGGACATCGGCCTGCAGATCTTCACGCTGAAGTGCAAAATCAAGCGTAGCCTTCACGAATCCGAACTTGTCCCCTACGTCGTACCGCGTGCCTTCGAAGTTGTAGGCGAGCACGTTGCGCAGGTCGTTCAGCTTCTTAATCGCATCGGTCAATTGAATCTCGCCGCCAGCGCCTGGAGCTTGATTCTCCAGAATGTCGAAGATCTCCGGCGTCAGGACGTAACGCCCCATGATCGCATAGTTGGAAGGGGCAGCCTTGCGTGCAGGCTTCTCCACGAGTCCGTCCAAGAAGAACACGGATGGCTCGATGGATGAGCCGCGCGGCGCGATAATCCCGTACTTGGACACATCATCGTCGCTGACATGCTGCACACCAACAACGGATGAGGAGTACCGCGTGTGAACCTTGATGAGCTGCTTCAGGCAAGGCTCCTTGGATTGCACGATATCATCGCCGAGCAGGACAGCGAATGGCTCATTGCCGACGAAGCTGCGTGCACACCAGATGGCGTGACCGAGGCCTTTGGGCTCTTTCTGCCGAATATAGTGGATGTTGGCCATGTCGGAGATGCTGCGGATCTGCTCAAGCTCCTTGTGCTTGCCCTTCTGCGCGAGCGTCTCTTCGAGCTCGAAGGACTTGTCGAAGTGATCCTCAATCGCCCGCTTGCCGCGGCCGCTGATAATGAGAATGTCCTCGATGCCGGAGGCAATCGCTTCTTCAATGATGTATTGAATCGTTGGCTTGTCTACGATAGGCAGCATTTCCTTCGGCTGGGCCTTCGTTGCGGGCAGGAACCGGGTACCAAGGCCTGCGGCTGGGATGATCGCTTTACGCACTTTCATGGGACAACCTCCTGGAATTCAAGTGATGTAGAGCAATGTCGATGACGCGATCCTGCTCGGCGGCCTCTAGGGAGGAGCCGGAAGGCAGGCAGATGCCGTGGGCAAAAAGCTTGTCCGATACGCTGTACTGCTCCTCATGCGTGTAGTACTCATAAGAGCGAAGCAGCGGCTGCAGATGCATCGGCTTCCAGACCGGACGCGCCTCAATGTTCTCTGCGGACAGCTGGTGGATAAGCTCCGCCGGCGTCGTTCCCGTCATATGCGGGTTCATTGTTAGGGCGGTGAGCCATCTGGTGGAGCGGCCGTATGCCGCCTCCGGCATCATGGTCATGCCTTCGATTGGGGCGAAGGCGGATGCGTAGGTGTCGAAGACTCGTCTGCGGGCGTCGACTCTTGAGTTAAGGACTTGAAGCTGTCCGCGGCCGATGCCGGCGAGCACGTTGCTCATCCGGTAGTTGTAGCCGAGCTCGCTGTGCTCGTAATGCAGGGCCGTGTCGCGGGCTTGGGTCGCCCAGAAGCGCGCCTTCGCCAATAAGGCTATGTCATCGGAGACGAGCATGCCGCCTCCTGAGGTTGTAATGATCTTGTTGCCGTTGAAGGAGTAGATGCCCAGCTTGCCAATGGCACCGCTCATCTTGTTGTTATAGGTGGCGCCGAGCGACTCGGCTGCGTCCTCGACAATCGGCACGCCGTAGCTGTCGCACAGCTGCACGAGAGGCTCCATGTCGGCGCTCTGCCCGTACAGGTTCACGACGATGACGGCCTTCGGCAGCGTGTTGCTGCGGCGGGCATCCTCGAGCGCGCGGTGCAGCGCCTTCGGCGACATGTTCCACGTCTCTTCATCGGAGTCGATGAAGACGGGCGTGCCGCCTTGGTACAGAATCGGGTTGACGCTGGCGATGAAGGTCAGCGTCGAGACGAAGACGCGGTCGCCTTGGCCGACGCCGAGCAGGCGCAGCGCCATGTGGAGCGCGGCTGTGCCGGAGCTGAGCGCGACGGCGCCTCTTGCGCCGACGTACTCGGCGAGCTCACGCTCGAACTCGTCGACGTTCGGGCCGAGCGGAGCGATCCAGTTCGTCGCGAAGGCTTCGGCGACGAAGGATTGTTCGTTCTCCCCCAGGTGTGGGGGGGAGAGGTAGATGCGTTTACTCATAGCGGCTCACGAGCCTCCTTGTGTTGTTGTGTGTGCTGCGCAGCCCGCGCTTGGGGCGCGAAAGGCCTGGCGCCTTGCGGCGCGAAGGGCGCCGCGCTTGAGGCGCGAAGGGCGCCGCGCTTGAGGCGCGAAGGGCGCCGCGCTTGAGGCGCGAAGGGCTGGGGCGCCTTCCGGCGCGGAGAGCGCCGCGCTTGGGGCGCGAAGGGCTGGGCGCCTTCCGGCGCGAAGGGCGCCGCGCTTGGGGCGCGAAGGGCCGGGGCGCCTTCCGGCGCGAAGAGCGCCGCGCTTGGGGCGCGAAGGGCCGGGGCGCCTTCCGGCCGTAGGTTGGAGCATATAGGTCTCGAGCCAGGTGCTTGTCGCACAATGGCCGGGCATTAACTAAATGCTTACGTACCTTATAGCGCTCCACTTTGACTTTGGTGCTCACCCTTTGCTTCCACCGTCTTAGCTAGCTACTTCAAGTAATTAGAGGTACCTTTTACCTCTATTGCGCTTCAAACTAACTACTATGGGCAAATAGAGGTACTTTTTACCTCTATTGCGCTTTAAACTAACTACTTAGGGCAAATAGAGGTACTTTTTACCTCTATCACGTTTCAAACTAGCTACTTTGGGCAAATAGAGGTACTTTTTACCTCTATCTCGTTTCAAACTAGCTACTTTAGGCAAATAGAGGTATTTTTCACCTCTATTTTTATGTTTCAGGTATTTCAGCGATTGTTAAGTCCGCTGGAGCAGTCAGTTTTGGTTAGTTGGGCTGCTGTAAGGGTCGTTAGGACCCTTACAGCGCTCAGTTTTGGTTAGTTTGGGCGCTGTAAGGGTCGTTAGGACCCTTACAGCACTCAGTCTTGGTTAGTTTGGGTGCTGTAAGGGTCGTTAGGACCCTTACAGCACTCAGTTTTGGTTAGTTTGGGTGCTGTAAGGGTCGTTAGGACTCTTACAGCACTCAGTTTCGGTTAGTTTGGGTGCTGTAAGGGTCGTTAGGACCCTTACAGCACTTAGTTTTAGTTAGTTTGGGTGCTGTAAGGGTCGTCAGGACTCTTACAGCAGCAAATGCCAGTTAGCTTGGGTGCTGCAACGGGCGTTGGGCCCGTTAGTGCAACAGCACCTGCACGAGCGCGAGCACCTGCTCCAGCCTCTGCGTCAGCGGGCCAGCGCCACCGCGGGGACGCCGACGGCGGTGATGCCGTCAGGCAGATCGCGGATGGCGGTGCCGCCTGCGCCGAGGACGGACCAGCGGCCGAGGCGCACGCCCGGGATGAGGACGGCGCCGCTGCCTACGTGGGCGCCTTCCTCTACTACCGCGCCGCCCGCCAGCGTAGCGTTCGGCGAGACGTGCGCGAAGTCACCGACGACGGCGTCGTGCTCGACGACGGCGCCGGAGTTCACGATGGCATGGGCGCCAACCACGGCGCCCGGGCCGATCACGGCGCCGGGCATGACCACGGCGCCTGCCCCTAGCTGCGCGTCCGAGGACACGTACGCGCCGGGATGGACGAGCGCAGCATACTGCTCGTCCGCTAGACCAAGCCGCTCCGCAATCTGGCGGCGGATGCGGTTGTCACCGATGCCGATAACCAGCTCGGCATCCGGCTCGTCCAGCAGCAGCGATGGCACGGTGGAGATAGGACCGTACAGCAGCCCGCCGCGAAGCTCGGGCTCGGTGAATCGGTCATCGACGACCGCCGCCAAGCGGAAGTCAGGGCGTACACGGACGATGTCCATCAGGACTCGGCCGTGGCCGCCGACTCCAATGACAATGAGGGGCCTGCGCAGCGGCATATCTAGCGGATGGCTGTCGCCTGCAGAGTGCCCGGTGAGGAGCTCCCTGCCGCTGCCGTTGCTGCCACTCGGGCCAACTCCATGCTTAAGCGCTGCTCCGTCTCCCATGCTTCGCTCGTTAGCAGCAGCATCACGACGGCCGCTGCCTGCCTTATCGCAGCCATCCCCACTGCCCGCAGCACCGCCGCCTAAGCCGTCATCTCCAGCGGCCTTCGGCTGATACCCGAAGCCATCCAACCCACTCATGATGCACTCCCCATCTCTCTATTGCCTGTGAACTTATGAACCGTGGCCTGGCCTTCGGCGGCGATGCCGTCGCGCTTCAGCACCTTAACAGCCGTCAGCGCCAGGATGCGCAGGTCGAACCAGAATGATTGTCTCTCTACATACTCCACATCGAGGCGGAACTTCTCTTCCCAAGACACCGCGTTGCGGCCGTTCACTTGAGCCCAGCCGGTAATGCCAGGCCGCACATCATGGCGGCAAGCCTGCTCCTCGGTGTACAGCGGCAGATACTCCATCAGCAGCGGCCTTGGTCCGACGAGGCTCATATCCCCGCGAATGACGTTCCACAGCTGCGGCAGCTCGTCCAAGCTCAGCTTGCGCAGCAGCTTGCCTGCAGTCGTCAGCCGAACCTCATCCGGCAGCGGATTGCCATGCCGGTCCACCCCGTCCGTCATCGTGCGATACTTGTGCACGTAGAACGGCTTGCCATACCGGCCGGGACGCTGCTGGTTGAACAACACCGGCGTGCCCAGCTTCACTCGCACGAACAAGCTAAGCCCCGCATACAGCGGCAGCAACAACAGTGCGGCGGGTACGCAGACGGCGAGGTCGAACAGTCTTTTCACTAACCCATTCAACTGCCAAGACACCCTGCGCTCCCGCGTCACCCGGCGCTCCGTCTCACGGTACATGCGGCCCAGCCGCTCCACGACACGAGCTTCCGTGAATTCTGCTTCCACACGCCGGCGTCCGGCCTCACCCATCCTGCGGAGTTCATCCGGCAGGGCCATCAGCCCGCCGAGCGCATCTGCCAGCCGTCCAGCATCTCGGTAAGGAACAAGCACGCCAGTCTCGCCATGCGCCACCAGCTCCCGCGTTCCAAGCACATCCGTCGCGATGACCGGCTTGCCGAGCGCCATCGCTTCCATGAGCGAGCGCGGAATGCCTTCCTTCTCCGAGCTTAGGATGGCGGCATCTGCCATGACGAGCCACGGCACGATCGACTTCTGCTGTCCGACGCAGACGACATCGGCAGCCAGTCCTTCACGCAGCACACGCTCCTGAATCTCATCCTCCAGCGGACCGCTGCCAGCCAGCACCGTTACCCAATCGAGGGCGCCATGCTGACGCTTCACCTTCACGAGCGCATCCAGCAGCAGATGATGGTCCTTCACCGGCTCGAATCGAGCGGCCATGAACAGCACGCCCCGATTCGGATCAATGACGTATTCCTGCTTCATTCCAGTCAGCTGAATCTGCGTCACTTGAGCGGCCAGCCGGTCCAGCCGATCCATATCCACGCCGTTCCCCTCGGTATACACCGGCTGCCAGGGCGCGAGGTGCTGAAGCACCTTGGCGTCTTCGGCATTTTGCGAGGCTAGCGCATCACAGAATACAGCTCCTAACTTCTCCAGCAGCCTGTACACGGTATAGGCCTTCTTCGACTGCCCCTCGTAGAAAGGGAGCCCATGGCTCGTATGCATCACGACCTTCACCCGAGCCAGCTTAGCGGCAATGCGGCCGATCAGACCGGCCTTCGCGGTGTGCGTGTGCACGATATCGAAGCGCTCGCGGCGCAGCAGCTTGTACATAGCCCAGATGGAGCGAAGATCCGCCACTGGCTTAACCGTCCGCTCCATGGGCACAATCAGCCAGCGGAAAGGGTACGCCTGCAATAGCTCCTCGCTCGTCCCCTCGCTGGAGGAGATGAAGGTCACTTCGCAGCCGCTCTGGTGGAGCAGCCGCAGCTTGTCGCCCATAATTCGGTGGCTGATGCCAGAGGTACAGATATGGGCTACCTTCTTCATTGTGCGACCGCCTTAGCCGGCTCTCTCACGGCAGCTGCTTGTCCATAATAGCTGCGGTACCAATCCACGAACTTGCCTATCCCCTCTTCAATCGACGTCGTCGGACGGAAGCCGACCTCACGGGTCAGATCATCGATATCCGCATACGTGGCTTGCACATCGCCAGCCTGCATCGGCTTGAACACCTTCTTCGCTTCTATGCCGAGCTTGTCCTCAATCGTCTTGATGAACGTCATCAGCTCAACCGGCTCGTTGTTCCCGATATTGAACACCTTGTAAGGCGCGTAGCTGGTCGCCGGGTCCGGCGTCTCGCGATTCCACTGCGGATCAGCCTGCGGCACATGGTCGATCAGCCGGTAGATGCCTTCCACAATGTCGTCGATGTAGGTGAAGTCGCGCAGCATCTTGCCCTCGTTGAACACGTCGATCGGCTGCCCTGCCTCAATCTTGCGCGTGAAGCCGAAGTAGGCCATATCCGGACGCCCCCAAGGCCCATACACGGTGAAAAACCGCAGCCCCGTCGTAGGCAAGCCATACAAATGGCTATATGTGTGCGCCATCAGCTCATTCGCCTTCTTCGTTGCCGCGTAGAGGGAGACCGGGTGGTCCACGTTGTCATGCACCGAGAACGGCATCGTTACGTTCGCGCCGTAGACGGAGCTTGATGATGCATAGAGCAGATGCTCGATACCAGCCTGACGGCACGCTTCCAGCACATTGCCGAAGCCGGTCAAGTTCGTCTGCAGGTAGGCAAAAGGATTCGTCAAGCTGTAGCGAACGCCCGCTTGAGCCGCCAGATGGACGACCTTCGTGATTCCTTCACGGCGTATAATATTAATCACGTCGTCGTAGTTCGAGACATCCAGCTCGGCACCTATGAAGGCTGGATTGGCGGTTAGCTTGGCGAAGCGATCTCTTTTCAACTGGACTTCGTAGTAGTCATTGAAGTTGTCGATCCCGATAACGCGCTGCCCCTCCTTCAAGAGTCGTTCACTGAGGTGATAACCGATGAACCCGGCTGCACCGGTAACTAGGATTGTCATAGCGCCTCTACTCCTTCACGTGTATAGTTCGGACTGGTCTTGCCTGCTTCGGTCTGGACATAGTCGCGGAACGACCGCCAGAACGCTTGCCGCTTCGCATCGAGCCGAGGCTTCGTATAGTTGTGCGAGCGGTTATAGTTGCGCTCCGCCTGCTCCTTCATCCACTGCTCGCGCTCGATGCCGGCTGCGCTGCGTCGAATCTGGTCGGCCAGCACGCTAACCTGACCTGGACGGTGCAGACAGCTCTCGCTGATCAGCTCAGGAATGCCGCCTGCTGTTGAGCCCAGTACCGGACAAGCACGGCTCATTGCCTCGATCGTCGCGCGGGGCAGGCCTTCCTGATAGCTTGGCTGCAGGTATAGATCGATGCTGTCCAGCCATTCGAATACCGCTCCGCCGCTAGGCAGCACGCCTTCGAAGGACACCTCGGCGCCGATGCCTAGATTCGCCGCCATCTGCTTCCAGCGGTCTTGGTTACCGTCACCGAGCACGCGGAACTTGAAGGACGGCAGATCCTGACGCACCTTCGCAATCGCCTTGAGCGCGATGTCGATGCCCTTCGTCCGCCCGTTCAGCGAGCCGATGAGGCCTAGGTTCAGCGTCTTGCCCGGCTCGGTCAGAGAGGAGATTCGCTCCAGACGGCGAGCTAGTACATCCGCACCGGCCTCCGGAATCTCCACATTGGAGCAGGAGCTTAGGCTGCCGTCAGGGCAAGGATAGCGCTGCTGCAGGAATTGCTCCGTTACGTACAGTGCGTAAGGAGCGGTGCGAACCAGGTTACGCGTCTGGTTCAGAGCGAACGGAGCGTACAGCTTGCCCTGCACGTTGCCGTAGTTCCAGAGTCCGTCCCATGCGCAGGCCACGACTTCCACCGCGTAAGGCTTGCCTAGTTGGCGAGCTACACGGATTGCCTCGGCGCCGATCTCGCTCGGTACGCGGGCAATGACGGCATCGGCTTTGGAGATGGCTTCGGTGAGAAGCTGCTCTACGTAGCCTTTCTTAGTAAGCATATTAACGGGATTACTCAGCGACGGCAGGACTACGAAGTCCACGTTCGGTCCGCTCGACAGCGTCTTGCCTGTCATGTCCGCGTCCAGTGACGTCCGCTTGCCGCGGCACGCGACGGTTAAGGAGTCGAATACCCCGAGGTACCTCTCCCATACCGCGTACGGAAGCTTGCCTCCGGAGAAGAACTTGCCCGACTCGTTGAAATAAAATGTATGGTCGTGCGCCCATAGCACGTGCATGATCAATACCCTCCTTCATGAGATGAAATTCCATATAAGTACATGTAATGAGTTAGCTGGTCGCCTTCCCCTCCGATGGGTGAAGGTTCACGACATTGCCGGCCTGTTGCTGCGGCGTGGCGCCGGCGGCCGAGCTCGCCGCGGTGCGGCTGGCGGCTGTGCCGCTGACGGCCGGGGCTTGCGGGCCGGCGGTGCCAGCTGCCGCTGCCGAGCGGCTCGCGGCGCCTCCAGCCGCGGCTTGACCGCGGCCGGGACCACCTGCTTGCGGGCCGGTTGCACCAGGTGCTCCCACCGGCGAACGACTCGCGGCAGCTCCAGTCGGAGCTTGGCCACGGCCGGGACCGGCTGCTTGCAAGCCGGTTGCACCAGGTGCTCCCACCGGTGCCCGGCTCGCGGCAACTCCAGCGGGAGCTTGGCCACGGCCCGGGCTGCCGGCGGTTCCGGCAATTCGCTTCACGACGCGGGCGGGAACTCCAGCCGCTATGCTGCCGGGAGTGACCGACTTCGTAACGACTGCGCCGGCGGCGACGACGGAACGCTGGCCGATATCGACCCCGGCCATCACCCGAACGCCGCACCCGATCCATACGTCCCTCCCGATGCGGATGGGAGCGCTGGTTACCGGATTGTCGCGAATCGGCAGTGACTCATCGCTCCAAGTGTGCTGGAACGAGATGAGTGATGATTGATGCGCAATCGACACATCATCCTCAATCGTCATGCCTCCGTACGCATCCAAGTAACATTGCTTATGAATACTCACATTGGAGCCTATCGTCAGCCGCTCTGGATACCGCAGCTCAACCGACCGCCCAACCAAGACGTTGTTCCCGCATCTCGCAGCGAGCCGTCTCAGAATACCGTAGCGGAAGGCGATTCCGACGATATCCGGCAGGCCGTCACTGAGCGCCCACAGCCACTTCAGCAGCGGCCGCGGCATTAATCCGAACACGACCTCCATGAGCCGAAGCGGAATCTGGAACTTGCTGAATAGATCACGTCCGCGCATGCTGGGTGCTTCCTCCTCCGTAACTCTTAATTATGAACAACCAATTACTTCTCCAGTTACCTGCCGCCGCTCCAACCACTCGCTGACGGGCACAATTAGGTGCAAAAATGCACCAGATTCGCTCCCTCCACACGTCTGCTAGACCATATAGGTGCAAAAATGCACCAGATTCGCTCCACCCAAACGCTGGCGAGTCCATTTAGGTGCAAAAATGCACCAGTTTCGCTCCCTCCACACGTCGGCTAGACCATTTAGGTGCAAAAATGCACCAGTTTCGCTCCATCTACACGCTGGCGATCTCATTTAGGTGCAAAAATGCACCAGTTTCGCTCCATCCACTCGTCGGCGAGCCCATTTAGGTGCAAAATGCACCTATTTCGCCTCCACCACACGTCGGCGAGCTCATTTAGGTGCAAAAATGCACCTAACTCGCTTCAAGCTGGCGGGCCGCCCCGCTTACCGGGGCTTGCATGCCGTCCCCGCCTCAGCGGAGACTGCTGGCAGCAGCCCCACTCGCCGTTCCGCCCGTCCCCTCCACCAACTCGCCGTCTACGCCATGCGGAGTCGTCGCAATCTTCTGACGTTTTACCATGAACGGCTTGAAGCACCAGACGAGTGTGTAGGCGCTGATGGTGTAGAGCAGCGGGATGACGGGTAGTTTTTTGCGAACCATGTTGTCTCCGATTGTGCCTACGCCATACTCCAGATCCCGCCCCGTAACCGTAACGTACCCGACCAAGACGAGCGCGCAAGCGTAGGTGAACAGCATGATGGCCGCGATGAGATAGAACCGCCTCGTCTCCTTGTACTTGACGAATTGGTAGACCGACAGCATCAGCACTACCGTCATATACACCGCTTCAATCGTCCGCAGCAGCGTCTTCGGCTCCCAGTTGCCGGGATTCATCGGGTTGGGTGACATGAATAGGAATACCGACAGCATGCCTGCATTAATCATTCCGAGCGGGCCGATCTGCCAGACGATAAGCAGCGCCGCGGCGCCTAGCACCCCAATCGACGTCTTAAGCTTGCCGGCATACAGGAAGTAGAATCCGAAGGTGTACACGAGCGCGTAATCCCGCAGGCCCGTCGAGTAGGCGAGCACTAGTAGGAATAAGATCCACCGCCGCTCCAGCAGCAAGGTTGCTCCGTACAAGCCGAGCAGGACGCAGAACACATCCTTCGCGAACAGCGAGGACATGAACATCATGCAGGGGCTGACGAGCAGTCCGAACACGGCAACCACATAGAACAGATGTCTCGACTTATCACTGTCTGGCAGCGTATATCCGAAGTACTTCTCATTAAGCCGATACGTCCGATTCACGACCAGGATGAGCAGCACCGTGTTGAGCAAGGTAATCGCCAGCGGGTCCTCAATCTCCAGCCACTTGTAGAACGGCATGTACAGCATCCCGAACACGGGATAAGCCGAGATATTCGCCCACTGCGTCTGAAAATGCTCCATCGCATAAGGCAAAAATTGCGACAGCCTCTCAAACGACACCACCTGCTCGTAATAATGCGTCTCGTCGGGACCATTGAGCGGATTAACGGTAACTGCATAGGAGAGTTTGCCTATCAGCATAGTCAAGAATCCGGCCATAAGCATCCCTGGCGCATTCGGCCACCTGAACAAGAAGAACAACGGCAGCAGCAAGGCGAAGTAGATGACTAAGGCTAGTCTCTCATCCAGTGCGAACACCCAGCGAGCAGTGAGCGGCAGGATGAGTGCGTACACGAGAAGCAGCAGGGTACGCATACTGTTGTTCAACTTAGGAGCAGAAGGTGTGTGACCCTCTGGTCCGAGCACTGGCTCCGGGAACTGGGCACCTGTACCGCCCAACCGGCCGGTCATGCCTGGCTGCGTCCGTGCTTGCCCACCAGCGCCCAGCTGGCCCGCCATGCCCGGCCGAAGTGCCCGGCCGCCAAAGCCGTCGTTGCCGCTGTTACCGCCAGCACCGCTGCTCCCCTGCGTTCCTCTACCCTCCATACAATCGCTCCAGCTTCGCCGCGCTTCCGCGAATGTCATAGCCGCGGTCACCGAGCGCTCTGGCGCGCAGCGACCAATCAATGCGACGGCGAGCACGCGTCTCGTCCTCATGACCCGAGGAGACAACGGCCAGCGCTTCGGCCCAGCGCTCAGGCGAGGCGTTCAGCGTCAACCGGTCGACGAGCCCCAGCTCCAGATCGGCTTCGGATGGAACAACATCTGAGACAAGGCAAGGTACACCGGCAGCCTGCGCTTCAATGAGCACAATGCCGAGCCCTTCATACAGCGAAGGAAGGACGAAGCCGTCCAGCGCACCGAGCAGCTCGGGAATGTCCTTGCGCAGGCCGAGGAAGGACACCTGCTGGGCAACGCCGAGCTCCTTCGCCTTGTGCTCCATCGCCGCGCGAAGCGGTCCGTCGCCGACGAGCAGCAGCCGAGCCTGCGGATGCTTCCTGCTGAACTGAGCGAAGGAATCGAGCAGCAGGTCGTGATTCTTCTGCGCGCTGAAGCGGCCGATATGGCCGATCAGCAGCTCATCATCCGAGGCGCCCAGCCTGCGGCGCAGCTCCGTCCGATCTTCCGGCAGAGATGCGTATGGTTCAAGCGAGATCGCGTTGGGGAACACATTCACTCGCTTGTCATGCCAGCAATCCTCGCCGAACAACGACTCGCAAGCCTCGCGTGAGCAGCCGAGCATCATGGTGGAGTGGCTGCGAATTAGCCCTCTCATGTACTTGCGGTACATGCGGCGCAGGAGGCCGCCGCTCTTGCTGTCATGCGTATTGTGACTGTGCGAGATACGCACAGGCACGTCCAGCTCCTCAGCCAGCTTCAAGATGTATCCGCTGAAGCCGAACACATGACTGTGCACCGCGTCGTACGGGCCATGCTTCTTCATGTTCGCCATCAGCTCGCGCTTGAAGGAGCGAATGCCCTTCTTCGGCGGAGGCTGGACGAAGATCGTGCCGCCAAGCGCGCGAATCTCATCATCGTAGAACGACGGTTCCGCGGACTGAACCGCGAAGTGGAATTCGTACCGATCGCGGTCGATATTGCGATATACATTCATGAGGAGGGTCTCGATGCCGCCAGGATGCATCCGGCCAACGACATGCAGAATCTTCTTCTTCTTCAGCTTCGTCCCGAATCCATTCATGGCAGAATTCTCCCCATATGCTCCAACAGCTCCTGCTTCTTCCGCTTCATCGCCTTCACGTATGCTTCCGGACGAGAGATCGTCGTCGCCGCAGCCAAGACTGCCTGCTCAGCGGGAACACGGAAGTCAATGAGATGGCTGCCGAGGCCGATGTCGGTGAAGATGCTCTCGAGCTTCTTGTCCCAGATGACGCCGTACGTCGGCTTGTTCATAGATAGAGCAGGCATGCACGCATGCAGCCGCTGAGCGATGACCGCATCACAGCCCGCAATCGAATTCACCAGCTGGTGAACCGTTGCCGGATAAGGCATCAGCTCGATGGCAGGGTTACCCTTGCAGAGCGGCTTCACATACTGCTCGACGAAGGCATTATCGGTACCAGCCCCATTGGTGAAAATCCTAACCGTACTCCCAGACGACACAATCGCCTGAGCTGCGTCGCTCCACCACTGCGCGCAATCCTCTCGTTCCCAGCGATGCTCGCAGTGGCGGTTCATCTCATTCGGGTCCATAATGCCAAGGCCTATGACCCGCTGACGAACCGCGCCAGTGCCCGATGCCATTACGCGCTCAGCTGGAGACAGTTCAATCTCCGCCGGACCCTCCGGCTCAATCGCCAGATTGAAGGCCTCCGGCGTATACAGCGCCGGATCAGCCAACGCGACGGTCTTGCTCGCCAGCTTCGGATCGAGCTGGAGCAGGAACTTCTTCGAATCCTCGTCGCGGACGGCGATCGTGGCGGCTATGCGGCATACCTCGAGCAGCCACCACTGTGCTTGCCTGCTCCAAGGTCCGCGGGCGCCGACGAGCAGCAGATGAAGCGGCTTGCCCTGCCGCTTCGCTTCCATCGCTACGCGGCGAACCGCCAGCGGGAACGTCCAATAGGTGTCGATCAGCAGATGTCCGCCGCCGATGTACACGGCATCGGCTTCGCTGACCGCGCGGCGAAGCTGCTCGTTCATCACCGGATCCTTGCGCCGGTGAAGCCAGTAAGCCTTCAGCCGGCGCAGCGCGTCCGGCGTCATCTTCTTGCGCGTGCCGGCTTCGTTCAGCCTCGCTTGAGCTGCCGGCTTCACCGCCGCAGCTGCAAATGCCCCAGCAGCACTTCCGCCAGATACTGCGGCGAGCGGCTGATGCATCTGCTCGTCCTCCCATAGGCCATGCAGCAGGTCGAAGTGTACGACCTCATGCTTGCCTTGCATGGAGATTAATTGATTTATCGTATGGGCGATCAGTCCGTCCCCTAAGTTGGGAGACTGGGGAACACCAGCGAGCAATACTTTTCTCATTGTGACGTGTTCTCTCCTCTTCGTTGCGGTATTGGTGCCAAGGCCAGCGTCTGCACCCCGGGCTTCTGCAGGACGAGATAGACGGTGGCTGTCTTCCAGAACAGGATGGCGATCGTGGCTGCCAGTGCGCCGCCGGTCATGCCCAGCCACGGGATGAGCAGGAAGTTAAGCGCCGCATTCATCACCGCTGCGACAGCTAGCACCTTCGTCAGCACATTCTGCCTGCCAGTCATCGTCGCCACCGTGCCGCTCTGTCCGCAGAAGGCGCTGAACAGCTGACCGAAGGCCAGGATTAGCAGAGCCGGGTAGGCAGCGGTGAAGTCTGCGCCGAACAGGCCAAGCGTCCACTTCCCGAGGAAGACGAAGTACAGGAACACGACAGCGGCGAAGGCGAAGCCTGCTCGGCCCGATGAAGTACACACTTGCTGAAGCGTCCTGAAGTCATGCTTGGCATAGGATTCCGAGATGAGCGGCGAGGCCGTCATGTTGATCGCCGTCAGCATGAAGGATACTAACGTCGCCAGCCTAACGGCGGCTGAGAAGATACCAGATTCGGTCTCTCCTACGAAGATTCCCATCATGAGCACGTTCAGCTGACCTAGCACGAGATACATCCCGGCGTTCAGCATGAGCGAGTTCGACAGCTTCAGCCAGCTTCTTGTCTCATAGGCAGGCTCGATGCCAGCCGTATGAGGGCGAAGACGGCGGCTCAGCACGAATGCTCCTACCACGTACGAGACGATGACGGCGAGGGCGAAGCAGATCATAGCGACTCCGGCATCTGCCTTCCACCCCATCGCGACCGCTCCCACCAGGAAGCCGATTGTCAGCACAGGACGGAGAATCTTCTCCGGCATCTGTGCGAACAGTACATCCTTCAGCGCTTGAAGCGCGCTCTGACGCAGAGTCGCAAGCGTCAGCAGCGGAATGGTTGCGAATCCGACGGCATAAGTCACATTGCGTACGGTCCAGCCTTCATCTCCGAACCCGTACAGATAGAGGAGTCCACCTGCTAATGCGGTTAGAGACAGCGCCAGCGAGATCTGGTTGCTTCGCTGCAGCAAGCCCTTCACGAGCGGCCATTGGCCGTTCACCCGATAAGCCGACGTCAACCGCAGAATGGCTGTATCGAAGCCCAGCTTCACCGGGAAGGTCATGAACGTGACTACCGTCGTGACGAAGGCATAGATCCCGTAGCCTGCTGCTCCCAGCATTCTGGCTAGCACGATCTGGAGCACCATGGCCAGCCCCATGCCGGCCGAGTTGATAAGGAAGGAGATACTCCCTCCTCTAGCCAGCCGCTTACTCAGTCCGGAGCGAGCGCCAGGAGGGGAAGCAGCTGTCGTACTTGCTTCAGCCGCGGCTGCTGCTGCCGCGCTTGCCCCCGCTGCGATGTTACCAGCTAAGCTTGCAGCACCTGCAGCCCCTTCGAGCCCTGCTGCTTGATTTTTTTCTGATGATACTTCTCTCATGAATAACTACCCCGTTGCAGATACGTTGCTATAGGAAGGCACGAGGTGCTTCAGCACCGCACGAATTTCATCCGGCTGCAGCGCCAGCACTTTATCTAATTTGCGAATCTCGAATTCAAGCTCCGTTCGGTTCAGCTGTACCGGCTTGCCGATGAATATCCGGTTATGCACGGTGGACGTCAGTCCCTCTTCGCTCGTCAGGAGCTCCTCGTAGAGCTTCTCCCCTTCGCGAATACCGCTGAACTGAATGTCAATGTCCAGATGCGGCTCGTAGCCGGACAGGCGAATGAGGTCGACGGCTAGATCGTAGATCTTCACCGGCTTGCCCATATCCAGGATGAACACTTCCCCGCCCTTGGCAAAAGAACCCGCCTGAATAACCAGCTGCACCGCTTCCGGAATCGTCATGAAGTACCGGACCATCTCCGGATGCGTCACCGTCACCGGTCCGCCCTTCATAATCTGATCCTTGAACCGTGGAATAACGCTGCCCCGGCTGCCGAGCACGTTGCCGAAGCGAACCGCGGTGAACTTCGTCTTGCTATGCTTGTCCAAGCTCTGGATGAACATCTCGGCGATTCGCTTCGTTGTGCCCATGACGCTCGTTGGGTTAACGGCCTTGTCCGTGGAGATGAGGACGAACCGGTCTGCGCCGTACAGGTCTGCACATTCGGACACGTTCTTCGTGCCGAATACATTGTTCTTAATCGCTTCAGCCGGGTTGCGCTCCATGAGAGGCACATGCTTGTGAGCTGCGGCATGGAAGACAACCTGCGGACGATGAGCGGCGAATACCGCATCAATCCTGGCGCGATCCTGCACATCCGCAATGACCGTCTCAATCGGCAGGTCAGGGAAGGTCGCTCGCATCTCCATCTCGATCGTGTAGATACTATTCTCGCCGTGTCCGAGCAGCAGCAGCTTGCTCGGCTCGAACGGCGCAATCTGGCGGCATAGCTCAGAGCCAATAGAGCCTCCGGCTCCTGTTACCAGCACAACCTTGTCTTGTACATAGCCCGCGATATGCTCGAGATCCGTACGAATCGGATCGCGGCCGAGCAGATCCTCAACCTGCACATCCCTTACACGGGAGGCGGCGTTCCGATTGGAGCTGCTCATCATATCCTGCAGATCCGGCACGATCTTGAGCTTCGCCTTCGTCGTCTTGCACAGGTTGACGAGTGCGGAGATCTGCGTCTTCGATACGGATGGCATCGCGATAATAATCTCGTCAATATGCTGGGATTCCGCTACGCAAGCAATGTGATCGCGTCCGCCGAATACCGGCAGGCCGAGCACATGCATCTGGTGCTTGTACGGGTCATCATCGATGAATCCGACAGGAATGATGCTGACGGCATCATTCTGCAGCATATCCTTCGCAATGAGCGTGCCGCAGCTGCCTGCTCCGATAATAAGGGCGCGGTGACTGTGCACCGGCTTGCGGGAGCTGTACTTGTCGCAGAACACTCGCCATGCGAGGCGCGGTCCAGCCATGAGCAGCATAATACCGATGAGGTGATGAACGAGCAGCATGGCTGGCAGCATTCCTCCGCCGACTAGGGAGAAGACGAGGAATGGAATGACCGCGGAAGGAATAGCCGCCTTAATGATTGACAGCAGCTCCTCCACGCCAGTGTATTGCCAGATGTGACGGTGCAAGCGAAGCTTCACGATGCTCCAGTAGCCGCCTGCCGCAGCCGCTGCTCCATACATCGCCTTGCCGAGCCAGCCGGATAATGGGCCAGACTCCAGAGAGGCATGCATCATGCCATAGGCAGCTGCTAGGGAGATCAGCACCGCTAACATATCCCAGGTCATGGACAGCTTCGTTCGGAACAGGAATCGCATAGAATAGTTTCCTCCACTTCTGAATTTGGGTTAACGATGGAATAGATTGGTTATCTGTGATCCATATGGCTCGTGCTAGCGTTCCATATATTCGTAATAAGAGTTAGCCTCTCGTAAGGACGTCTGATTAAGCGCCACGCCTACAATGCGGGCATTCACGAACTCGAGCGCATTCCGCGCCTTCACCGCTTGCTGACGCTTCGCGCTCCTGGCATTCACGACTAGCAGCACCCCGTCACAGCGGACCGACACGACCTGTGCATCGCTGACCGCAAGGACCGGCGGGGTATCGATGAGTACCATGTCATACTTCTGACGAAGGCTGGTTAGCAGACTGTCCATTCGCGAGGAACCGAGCAGCTCGGAGGGATTGGGCGGAATAGGACCGGATGTGACGACATCCAGTCCATGAATTCGGCTGTGCTGCACCGTATCTCCGAAGCTCGCTTGCCCCGACAGCAGATGCGACAGCCCTGTCCGATTGCTAAGTCCGAACGTATGATGCGCGGTTGGCTTCCTCATATCCGCATCGACGAGAAGTACCTTAAGCTCTGACTGAGCATAGGTGACGGCCAGATTCATCAGCGTCGTCGTCTTGCCTTCCTTCGAATTCGCGGAGGTTACCATCAGCAGCTGAAGAGGCGCTTCCGTCTGTGCATACTGCAGATTCGTCCGCAGCGTTCGATAGGCTTCGGAGATTGGGGACATCGGATTGGCGTCCGTTACGATTGGACGGGCGTTATGAGATTTTGACACGAGTACGTTCTCCTCCCTCTTGCGGTATTGGCCGCGGATTCGTATCCCTCGGCTTCAGATCGCCATTCTTGATGTGGGGAACAGATACGAGTGTGGACAAGCCAAGATGGCGAGTGACATCCTCTTCCGTGCGAATCGTATCGTCGAAGTAGTCGAGCAGCAGGACGAGTCCGATGCCGATTAAGAGGGACAAGATGCCGCCGATAGCCATATTCAGCTTCGGCTCCGGCTTCACCGGTGCAGGCACCTCTGCATCATCAGCCATATGGAGCAGATACACATTGTCGACCATCATAATCTTGGGAATCTGCTGTTGGAACACTTGGGAGACGGAGTTGACAATCTGAGTCGCCCGTTCGTAGTTCGTGTCCAGGTAGGAGATCGTCACGACCTGCGTGCCGTTCACCGAGCTGAAGCGAATATTCTTCATGAGCTGGTCAGTCGTTACATCCAGCTTGGGATTCTGCTCAATGACCAGATCCATAATGGACGGGGTCCGAATAATTTCCTTGTACGTGTTAATTAAGCTTAGATTCGTATTAATCATGTTCAGATCGAGCTGGAACATGCCCGCCTTCCCGACGGTCGAATTCACGATGAGCTTCGTATACGCTTGATAGACAGGCTTCATGATGACGGTACTGTAGACGCCCGCTGCCGTCGTACCCAAGATGACAATTAGAACGACAAGCCATATTTTTCTGCGGATGATCGATACGATATGTTTAATATCCAGTTCTGTACTCAAAACGACATTACCCTCCATCCTTTTCGTTAAGGCTCGTTTTTGGTCGATTAGAGTATGACACAGAATGACGCAATCAAATAAGAGGGACAAGGTATGATTTTCTAATTGGTACATTTGGGTACAAATAAACAGGCTTAGAGTATATGTATAAGCATCACTGCCTAAATATTTAGGTAGCAGATGGTAATTTTAATGAAATTTTTTATATTGTAACCGCTTGATTTTCTTGTTATTGGGATTTACCATGAGAATTCTAATTTTTTGCTTAATCCGACTTTGTTACTTAGGAATCATGTTTTACGAGAAGCCAATAATAACCGGGGAGCATGATGGAGTAAGGGATGTCGGTTTATTATGAGAGAGTTTATGAGAATAATGATCACGGGTTACAAAGGCCTATCCTTGGGACGTATAGGGACTTTCGCCATAGGAAATGTACATACTTGGGAAAAAGGCCTTCTCTTTACATAGGCTTAATGGGAGAGAGGAGCCATCAATTATGCCCGGTTAGGTGCCCGACGCCCTACTTTTTCGTCTTTTTTTGCTCATATGTCCCAGTTAGGTCTGCATTGGCCAACGAATTAACAATTTTTTTACATAGAGCGCTTCCTGTGGAAGCGTTCTTTTTTGTGTCATTTGATAGAGAGATTGAAGCGATTCATCCCCAAGAGGCTATCCCAAAAGTCACGCTCGCATGACCTTCGGAATAGCCTCTCGTTTTCGGTGGGTTGGTTCAAAATAATATTTTCGAACGAATAATGGATATTTCCCTTCATATATATAGTCTGATGGGCGTAGCGGAATAGCTCCTCCGCATTGCGTGGTTGCGGGGTTACCGCAATGTGAGTTGCGTGGATCCCGCAATGTCGATTGCGGGCTTGCGGGGGTGAATGGCGGTAGACTTGAGGTCGTGTGCATCGTGTTTCTTCTATTATATAGAGACTTGTCTCAACCTGATTGTGATCTAACTACGAGTAAGGGGGAATAGCTGGTGGGGTATTACATCGAAGTGGAGCCTGGCGTGAAGATCTACGTCCGGGATATCGGGGAGGGCAAGCCCGTCATCTTCATTCACGGCTGGCCCCTGCAGCACGCCATGTGGGAGTACCAGTTCACGCAGCTTCCGAAATACGGTTATCGGTGTATACTGGTGGACTTGCGTGGCTACGGCAAGTCGGACGCCCCGTGGTACGGATATGACTATAATCGGATGTCAGATGATGTTCGTGTCGTCATGGATACGCTGCACCTGGAGCAAGTGCACCTCGTTGGCTTCTCGATGGGAGGTGCCATCGCCATCCGATACATGGCGAGGCACCGCGGGCATAAGGTGTGCCAGCTCATCCTGGCTGCGGCTGCCGCTCCATCCTTCGTGCAGCGGCCAGGTTATCCCTATGGCATGCCGGTCGATCAAGTGGATGAGCTAATCAGGGCCTTGACTAAGGATCGGCCGGCCGCGCTGGACAACTTCGGGAAGAACTTCTTCGCAAGCGAGGTGACGCCTGCCTTCCGCCATTGGTTCAATCTGGTGAACCTGAGCGCATCGCCCCACGGGACCATCGCTGGCTCAGTAGCCCTTAGAGATGAGGTTCTCGCCCAGGACTTGCCCTTCATACGTACTCGGACGACCATTATGCACGGACTGCTAGACAAGATCTGCCCGTTCCCCTTCGCCGCCCTAATGCACCAAGGCATTCCTCATTCCAAGCTTATCCGCTTCGACCGCAGCGGGCATGGAATATGGTACGATGAGCTAGACCTGTTCAACCGCAATCTGCTATACGAGCTGCAGCTATAGAATCCTATAGAATCTTGGATAGGAACGCGCGGGCTCTCTCCGTCTGCGGCTCCTCGAACAGCTGCTGGGGAGAGCCCTCTTCCACAATCTTCCCCTGCTCCATGAATAGGACGCGATCTCCCACTTCGCGGGCGAAGCCCATCTCATGGGTGACGACGACCATCGTCATGCCTTCCTTCGCCAGCTGCTTCATGACAGCCAGCACCTCGCCCACCATCTCTGGGTCCAATGCCGACGTCGGCTCATCGAACAGCATAATGTTCGGCTCCATCGCTAGCGCCCTCGCAATGGCTGCCCGCTGCGATTGTCCACCCGACAAGGATGCCGGATAGTCCTCCGCCTTGTGTGCCATACCCACCTTAGTCAGCAGCTCCATCGCCTTCGCCCGCGCCTGATCAGGAGACAGCTTCCTCACTTGAATAGGAGACAACGTCATATTATCAATAACCTTCCGATGAGGGAACAGGTGAAAATGCTGGAACACCATCCCGATCTCCGTTCGAATGCCGGCAATCTCTGCAGGCTTAGCCTGCATCAAGGACTTGCCCTGTATGCGGATATCGCCGCTCTCCGGCCGCTCCAGCAAGTTCAGGCATCGCAGCAAGGTCGACTTGCCTGAACCCGAAGGCCCAATAATAACGACGACTTCGCCTCGAGTAACGTTAAGATTCACTTCGCGAAGGACGGTGTTCGCACCGAACGACTTCGTAATGCCTGACACTTCAATGATTGCACAGGCAGGTCCGGTTGTGCTCATGCTTATATCTGTGCTTGTCATCTGCTACACCACCTTCCTCTCGAAGTAAGCAAGCAGCTTGCTGAGGGAGTAAGTCAGTATGAAGTAGATGAAGGCTGCGGTTAAGTAAGCTTCCCAGATTCGCATATACTGTCTACTCATGGCGTTGCTCCAGTACATAATCTCCTGCGCTGCAATCAGCGCCACTAGGGACGAATCCTTCACCAGGACGATGAATTCGTTGCCGAACGCAGGAATCATGCGCTTGATGGCTTGAGGCAAAATGATGAATCTCATAATCTGAGGCTGTGTGAGACCAAGCGATTGTGCCGCTTCGGTCTGCCCCTTGTCAATAGATTGAATGCCAGCCCGATAGATCTCAGCGGTGTAAGCGGCCGCATTCAAGGTCAGGGCAGTAATAGCCGCCACGTACACGTTGGTCTGTCCAAGCAGAGCGGGGACGAGTCCGAAGTGGACGATTAGAATCTGCACGTAGAGCGGCGTTCCGCGGAAGAAGTTAATGTAGGAGACGGCTGGATATTTGAGGAACCAGCGTCGGGACATTTTGCCAAGGGCCATGGGGAGTCCTAGTAAGGATCCAAGCAGGATGGACACGACGGACAGGCCAATGGTGACGAGAGTGCCCTTCAGCAGGAGGGGCAAGTAGTCGATGACAATGTCGATTCTGAAGAAGTCTGGCATGTGAGGTCTCATCCCTTCTATTAGTGGCCGTGAGCGTCGTAAAAAAAAACAGCATGCGCAGCAGAAAGCGTTACGCATGCTTGTTGAGTGTAAAACCAGAGAATGTGGCCCGAATTGGGTCGTTAAGCAGAACATCTATTAAAATGACCGGTTACTCCTTCGCTGCGTTCAGCAGAATCTCCGTATTCGGCTGCTCGCCGAACCACTTCTCGTAGATCTTCGCGTACTCGCCATTCTCAATAATGGTCTTAATGGCTGGATCCAGCTTCGCCTTCAGCTCGCTGCCCTTCGGCAGCAGAATGCCGTAGAACTCGGCGCCGAAGTTGTCCTTGTCGAGAATGCCGGTGAACTTCTTGTCCGGATTATTCTTCATATATTCCTTAACAATGGCTACGTCCGCCACAACCGCATCGACGCCTGAGTTCTCCAGCTCAAGCAGAGCAAGCGCGTTGCTCTCGAACTTCTTGAGTGATGTGCTGTCCTTGCCCATAATGTCCGACATCAAGGTGTCAGCCGTCGTGCCTAGCTGCACCGCTACCTTCTTGTCCTTCAAGTCTAGTGCCGACTTAATAGGGGAGCCTTCCTTCGTCAGAATCATATTCGTAGATTCGAAGTAAGGACTGCTGTAATCATAGGTCTCCTTGCGCTCATCCGTAATCGATACCGAGGAGATGCCTGCTTGATACTCCTTGCCCGCTTGAACGAGCGTCAGCATGGAATCCCAGCCTGTGTTCTTCACTTCATAGTTGATGCCGGCTTCCTTCGCAACTGCAGCCAAGAAGTCGATGTCGAAGCCGACAATCTTGTCCTTGTCCATGCTCTCCATCGGAGCGTAGGCCGCATCAGTAGCGAACATAATCTTATTGTCGCCCTCGCTGATCTCTCCGCTGGCACTCTCATTATTACTCTGTGCACCACATGCTGCGAGCGCGAATACCAGTACTGCCATCAACCCTGCCATCATCCAACGCTTCATTCGCCCAACTCCTCAGTCATTATGTAGAGCTATTTGTCTCCGATTCTATCAGCTTATAGGGAGGAGAACAACAGTAATTTAGAGGGTTGTGTCATTATACCTAACATTATAAATAAAGAACGACGTGCTCACCTGGGTTACAGGTCACGTCGTTCAATTAGAGTCCAGCTTGCATTGCTCATTAGCCCATACCGTTATCCTGTATGCTTCTCCATCATCCTCTGAGCTTCTCCATTCCCACACTTGCTCTGCATTGCGTCTCACCCGGACCCTTAACGGTGCCTCTAATCTCGCCGCTCTTCGTACGCTCCGCCTCTACTTCAATTAGTCCTTGCGGAGTTGGCACCTCCGCCTTAACCCACTGAAGCGAACCGAGAGATGGATGGACGGAGAAGCTCTTGAATCCTGGTGTCAAGGGCTGAATACCCGCAACATAAGCCTGCAAGCCGTAGCTGCCCGTTCCTCCCCAAGCATGAGTAAGCGACAGCGTGTCTCCCTGATCGCCAATCGGAAGATCCCCGTTCACATTCATCATCTCCCAATACGTCTTGTGTCCTTGCTCCAGATGGCTTCGTCCGACACGCCGCATGACCTCTAGCCCGCGGTCCGTCTGACCCGCGTGGAAGCTCGCCAATACTTCATAGGCAGACATGTAAGGCCATATATTGTTATTGTGCCGCCAGACAGCCGATTGCTGCGGAAGTACGTCCCACCACCATGCACCGTCCAATGCCTCATCGAATACAGGAACGACATTAATGGAGCCGCGTTCTGTCCAGAACTGCTTCTCAATCTCCTGCAAGATGTGTCCTCCTCTTGAGGGCTCGACCACATCATGCAGAATCGCCCACAAGTTGCCATCAATGGCGAACCGATCTCGTTCCTTCGTCCCTGCCGGCATCATCGTCAACAGCGGATTGCCCGGCACACTGAACTGAGCAAGGATAGAGCGCTTCGTTCTCTCCGCTTGCTGCCTGCAATGCTCCTGCATAGGATGCTGCGCAAGCCCGAATAATTGAACAAGCGCATCCCAAGCGGCCTTCTGTGCCATGGCCAAGCCGCTAATCTTACCCCGAGCGTCTATTGAATACATCCAGCTGTTGAGGCCGCTAATTAAGCCGTCCGATTCCATTCGCCTGTTCATCCAGGCCACGACATCACATAATCTGCCCACATTAGCCCGAAGGTAAGCCAGATCTCCAGTCAGCAATACGTATTCCCATAAGTTAACGATTGTCCACATGGTCCATTCATAGAAGATCTGGCCATAGGCGCCGCTGCCTGGAATAATGCCTTGCTCCTCACCTTCTGTATGTTGGAGAGTTAAGAGCAGCTCTATCGTATTCTTGACAATCTCAGGCTGGTCGAATGCATACAACGCAGTTAATGAAGCAGGTCTGAGATCTCCACCCCAGATGTCCTTGTCCCTGCGCACGCCGTCCCAGATGACGTAGTCCGAATAGGGCCCCTGCAGCGGTCGCTGCGTATATCTCGAAGGCTGTGTACACAGCTCTACCGTATACGTCCCCATCGCCCAGCATTCGTTAATCAGGTTATCATCGCATTCGAAGCCTCCGACGGATTGATAAGGTGCAGCTGTATAATCGAGCCATATTCGATGGATGGACAGCGGTTCACTAGAGCGGTTATCCAGCTCGAGATAACGAAGAACCGTCAAGTCCTCTTCCAGCAGATAAGCTCCCTCTCCCATGGGCAACCATTGATCTGCATAGCCGTAAGGACGCATTCTTACATAAGCCGGGAATCTTCCGGCAGCCCACGCTTCATCCTCGAAGCAGCGATACAGAGAGGAGAGCAGTCTCTCATCGCTCGTATAGGTATAGCGTACCTGGGAGAGTGCAGCAGCCGCTGAGCCGCTGAGCTCCACATGAAGCAGCCCTGCTCGCTTGAGACCGAAGTCGAATCGAGCCTTCTGTCCTGGCTGAAGCTCGAACGGTTCGAATCCTTCCGGAACGAGTTTTCTATTAACTGGTGAATAGGATATTCTCATGTGCGCACCTCCACACCCTCCAGAGGAGTAGGGTCGTTGCGGTCATAGCCAGCAGCGGTCATCTGCTTGAACTGCTGTTTCATCTCTCCCGACATCCCCCGTACGGACTTTAAGATTTGAATAATCATGGATGCTCACCTCGTTATCGTCTTCTCCTATTTATCTTAGATAGTGGGCTCTGATTCATAAATAATATCCTCTTGTCATTCGGGTACATTTTTGTCTAGATTCACGGGATAACGTACAAGAAGACGCTCAGGCGTATCCGCCTGGCGTCTTCTTGCATGCTACTCTCTGTTACTTGTTCAGTTCAATCACCGTAACAGCCGATGGTCTCCTTCCTCAAGCGAGACGATCTCGACTCCGGATACTACCCGTTCAACTTGAAGGCTACACCCCCCGCTTCGCCTTGACGCAGCGAAGCGTGTAGTGCCGGCCGTATGCGCGGCCGTACCGGACGATGCGGCGGAGCATCGTCTGGTCCCTGATGATGGCGAACGGACAAGGGTCCGGCTTCGTGTTCGCCTCGAGAATCCACGGCTTCAGCCGGCGGTCAATGGCGAGATCGAGTCCGATCTCGCGAATGCCGGGGTAAGCCGCGTGCAGCTGCCGAATCGTCGCGAGGCCGAGACGATTCATCTTCCCCTGCAGCGCCGCCCGCTTCGCTGGCGCAGCGTGGTCCTTCAGCAGCTGGCGCACTTCGTAGATGGTGCCGCCTTGGCTGCCGTTGGTGACGATCTTGCGAGGATGGGCTGCCCGCCCTATCATTCCGGTAACCTCCCATCCCCCGCGCGGCCGCTGCTGTACCATGACCCGGATGTCGAAGGGTCGGCCGCGATGCTTAAGCAGGTGAATGCCACGCTGAACAATGTGCGATTCCTTCCGTGTCGTCTTGGAGAGTGATTGGTACAACCCCTCGAAGCTGCTGAACGACAATGCCCGCTCTCCGACCTGATACACATAGCCCGCCCTGCGGCCAATGCCGGCGGACTGCTTCATTACCCGCGTGACCCCCCGCCCCTGCGACCCGTAGCCCGGCTTCACATACACCATTCCATACTTGCCCAGCATGCGGCGAAGGCCGTCCTTCGTCAGTGGCTGCGTCTCCGGCGTCGCGTCCTTCAGCAGCTTGCTCCGCACCATCACCTTCGTCTTCGTCCACTTGTCACGCGCCCGGTTCGGCAGTGCCGCCTTCTTCCTGCTCGTCTTCATGTAAGCCCCTCCCTCATTAACACCCCTATCATTACAATACGGTGCTAACGCACATTTGCCTTGGGCCGCTGCCCCAATTCCCAGAACCAATGCTTCCGGGGCACATATGAATATAGCAATGGACGACCGAGGAGAGGTGCGTACGCAGTGCTTCCTAACGATAATGATCTACGCCATAAGCTATCAACCATAGCCAGCCGGTTACCCTGGTATGAGCAGCTGCTTCGACCCCTGCATCCTGGCGGCACACCGGCTAGTCTATCTCTTGCCGATCTGCCTCTAATGAATCGCTCTGCCCTTGAGCAGTTCTACTATACTGATGTGCCTCCCGCGGACAACGGCTTGTCGGTCTACCGCACTTCCGGCACGAGCACCGGCAAGCGCAAGGCGATCTACTACTCAGCGGAGGATGACGAGCACTACATCACGGTGAAAATCGCCCTCTTCCGACAATGGCTCCTGGCCAGCGGCGGACCGCCTGTAAGCCGTGTCATGTCGGATATGGGGACGGGACATGCGGCTAGTACGGCTGTGGTGATTTTCGAAAAGCTGGGGCTGGAGGTAGAATCTCTCTCGTTCGAGCTGCCGATTAAGGAGCATGTGCGGAGATTGGAAGCGTACCGGCCGCAGCTGCTGTATACGATGCCCTCTATTCTGGATGCCATTATTCGGGAGTGTACGGAACCTAAGGCGCTTGGCATCCTCAAGGTCATTCTCGTTGGCGAGCTCGCCACGCCCGAATGGCAGGCGCAGAAGGCGGCTCAGCTGGGCATTGAGAAGGCTGACATACTGGACACGCTGGGCTCCATTGAGATCGGCACGATTGCGGCATACTCGCATGTTCACGGACGCTACCTGCTCGTGGACGGCTTATATGCGGAAGGACTGAAGGCGGAGGAGCTTGGCGAAGGCTTCGAGCTGCTGGAGGAGGATGAACGTGTGCTGGTGCTGACTTCATGGGTGAGAGATTGGTTCCCCGCGCTGCGGTATGTAACCTATGATGTGGTCCGAGGTCTGGAGACGATCATGGTGGACGGCAAGCCGCGCCAGAGCTTCCGATGTGTATCCAAGCGAATCGGTCCGGAGCTGAAGCATGGGGAGAAGATTAGTCTGTACGATATCGAGGAGGCTGTCTATCCGTTCGCTTCGGATGCGGAGGTGCGGGTGAAGCTGCAGGACAACGTCCTAACGATCTATATAAGAAGTAAGCTGCTGGAGGAAGGCAGGCTACCCGAGGTGAAGCAAGCGGTAGAGGAACGAATTCCGGATATCGGGCAGATGATTCGCGGCGGCATGCTGAGCGGCATGAATGTGCTGCTAGTGAATGAGGACAGTTCAGTGTTCGAGCGTCGTTCGGTGAAGGGCAAGCGGGTGTACTATGACTAACAGGCCGTGTGGGGCAAGCTTGCTCGGAATAATCGGGAATACGCCGCTTGTCCGGCTTCGGAGGCTGTTCGCCAATGATCGGGGAATTCAGGTCTATGCGAAGCTCGAGCTGATGAACCCGGGCGGTAGTGCGAAGGATCGTCCGGCGAAGCGAATGATTGAGCAGGCGCTTGCAAGTGGGATGATCGGCCCCGGCTCTGTCGTAGTGGAGTCCAGCTCGGGCAATATGGCGATCTCTCTCGCCTCTATCTGTTCCTCACTTGGTATGCGCTTCATCTGTGTCATTGATCCTCGCACGACGAGTCAGAACGTGAAGATCATGCAAGCCTACGGCGCTGAGATCGTGCTGGTGGAGGAGCCCGACCCATTGAGTGGGGAATTCCTTCAGGCGCGGCTGAGTAAGGTGCAGGAGCTGCTCGCAGAGATTCCCGGCAGCTACTGGCCGAATCAGTACGGCAATGCGAACAATTATATGGCGCATGCAGAGACGACGATGCGGGAGATTGTGGAGGCGCTTGGCGGCCGGGTCGATTATGTCGTCGGCGGTGTAAGCACCTGCGGCACGATGTACGGCTGCGCGCAATATGTGAAGGAGCATGGCCTTACGACGAAGATCGTGGCGGTCGATGCGGTGGGCAGTGTTATTATGGAGGGCGGCTTGAAGGGGCGGCGGCGGCTTTTTCCCGGACTGGGGGCGGGTCTGGTTCCTCCCTTCGGTCAGACGAGATTCATGGACTATGCGGTGCATGTGCCTGACTACGATATGGTGCTGGGCTGCCGCGAGCTGGTGCGCTTGGAGTCTATCCTGGCTGGACCTTCGACAGGGGCAGTCGTAGCGGCGCTCGGGAAGCTGTGGGAGCAGATTCCAGACGGGTCGAGCTGCGTGCTGCTCGCGCATGATCGCGGAGAGCGGTATCTGGATACGGTGTACAGTGAGGTGTGGGTGGAGGAGATGTTCGTAGGCGGGGGTAGTGAGGGTGGCGAAGGCAGTGAGGGCAGTGAAGGCAGTGAGTAGATTAGGGTAAAAGAATGAGGGCGAGCATACGGGTGATGGTGCTACTGGGTTAGTGCAGGTGGGACAGTATGGGGATGGCGCTATGCGCTGGGTGATGGACGACTGTACGGGGATGGCGCTATGCGCTGGATGATAGGTGACTGTATGAGGATGGCGTTATGCGCTGGGTGATAGGTGACTGTATGAGGATGGCGTTATGCGCTCGGTAATGGACGACTGTATGGGGATGGCGCTATGCGCTAGTGAAGGTGAAGGTGGGACTGCACTTGTTGTACTTAACCGATGAGGATATTCGGAACATAGGGATGGACTGGGGGCAGCTGGTTGATGTCATTGAACAGACCGTTCGAACAATGGACAGAGGTGACTATCATCAACCGCTCAAGCCATACCTGCGCTATGGCGAGCCTAGGAACCGTATCATTGCTATGCCAGCCTATATTGGTGGGAGCGATGCGGCGGCTGGGCTGAAGTGGATTGCCAGCTTCCCTGGGAATCTGGAGATTGGCCTGCCTAGAGCGCATAGTGTAACGGTGCTGAATAACCCGGCTACAGGGAAGCCGGAGGCCATCCTGAACGCAACTCTGCCGAGCGCCATACGAACAGCGGCTGTAAGCGGGCTGATGCTGAGGCATTACTTGAAGGCGCGCGGGGGAGCTTCACCGCTTCGCCTTGGTATTATCGGCTACGGCCCGGTTGGCCGGCTGCATCATGAGATGTGCCAGCAGTTGTATGGCGACCAGATGGAGCAGATTAGTCTGTATGATGTTCGCGGGGTGGAGCTAGATAAGCACACTGCCTCCTTAAGCGGCACTCCTGCCATTATGGCTGGGAGCTGGCAGCAAGTGTATGCGTCGAGCAATGTAGTTATCACCTGCACCGTCTCGAGCGAACGCTACATCAACAGACCTCCCGCAGCAGGCAGCATGCTCCTCCATGTATCGCTGCGCGATTATGAGGTTGCAGCGCTAGATGGCTTGCGAGCTATCGTCGTCGATGACTGGACCGAGGTGTGCCGTGAGGGCACGGACATCGAGCAGCTCCATCTCCAGCGCGGACTCGTTCAATCGGACACTCGGTCTCTGGCCGATGTCGTGTGCCGCGAAGCACTGGCCGCTTGGGATGAGAGCGACCCTGTGCTCTTCTGCCCGATGGGCATGGCGTCCTTCGACATCGCCATCGCCCGCTTTTATACCGGGGCCGCTCGCCAGCAGGGCATCGGCCTGAACTTATAGTTGAGCCGGCCCATTAGGCCGGTCAGACCAAGGACAGTAGAGGCGGAAATTCCCGCCTCTATGTCACTTTCTTAATCCCTAACTAGCCTCGCTCAACTCTTCACCACCACATTGTGATGCTATAGCTCCGGGCTGGCGGCTCCGGACGGCTGCAGCATCACATTGTGATGCTATAGTCCAAAACCAACCTACTCAGATCGCTGCAGCATCACATTGTGATGCTATAGCGCAAAACTAACCTCTCCAGATCGCTGCAGCATCACATTGTGATGCTATAGCCCAAAACTAACCTCTCCAGATCGCTGCAGCATCACATTGTGATGCTATAGCCCAAAACTAATCTCCCCAGAACGCTGCAGCATCACATTGTGATGCTATAGACCAAAACTAACCTCTCCAGATCGCCGCAGCATCACATTCTGGCGCTATTGCACTCGGCGAGCCTCTCCACGTGCCTGCAACGCCAGATTCTGGCGCTATTGCACCCGGCGAGCCTCTCCACGTGCCTGCAGCGCCAGATTCTGGCGCTATTGCACCTGGCGGGCCACTTCGCGTGCCTGCAGCGCCAGATTCTGGCGCTATTGCGCCTGGCGGGCCGCTCCGCGCGCCTGCAGCGCCAGATTCTGGCGCTATTGCGCCCGGGGGGCCGCTCCGCGTGCCTGCAGCGCCAGATTCTGGCGCTATTGCGCCCGGCGAGCCGCTCCGCGCGCCTGCAGCGCCAGATTCTGGCGCTATTGCGCCCGGCGGGCCGCTCCGCGTGCCTGCAGCGCCAGATTCTGGCGCTATTGCGCTCGGCGAGCCGCTCCGCGCGCCTGCAGCGCCAGATTCTGGCGCTATTGCGCTCGGCGAGCCGCTCCGCTTGCCTGCAGCGCCAGATTCTGGCGCTATTGCGCTCGGCGAGCCGTTCCGGTCCAAGCCATAGGAAGATTACCCTTCTGCATCCGACACCACCCTCCCCCCCTCCAACGCTATCCTAGCTCCAGCCCCAAAAGAATCCGTCCCGCTCCCAAGCGGCGCGGCCTCCGTGAAGCTTGCGGAAGATCTTCTTGACCTCCTTGCCAATCGATTCGTTGCCATTCTCGTTCACATAGAGGAACGTTTCCCCGAAGTGCTCCCGTATATAGGCCACTGCATCCGTCTGATACAGAATGCCGTCATTCCTGATCTTGTCTACCATCCACTCCGCCACTTCGTTCGCACTAACACCCATTCCTCTGTCCACTTCCCAACTATTGAATTGTGACCACTAATTGCTACTCTCTGTCTTACCATGATCCTTACATAATGTCCAATTGGCTAATTACGGATAAGGTTGAATATTCCCTACCTAGCCGTTAAGCTTAGTCTATCTCTAATCCCATTATGAAGAGGGAGCGTGACCACATAGATGAACACTCATACAACTACTGCCCCTACCCCGGTGAAAACAACCCTTCGCTCCGTCTGTCCCTTCGACTGCCCAGATACTTGCAGCCTGCATGTCGATCTGGAGGATGGACGAGTCGTCCGCATCGACGGCAATCCCGAGCATCCTGTCACGAAGGGGGCCATCTGCAACAAGGTGCGCAACCTCCCAGACCGCATCTATCATAAGGACCGTCTTCTCTACCCGATGCGAAGAATACGTCCCAAGGGTTCAGATTCACCCGATAATCCCTTTGCCTCGTTCGAGCGAATCTCGTGGGAGGAAGCGTACGAGGAGATTACCCACCGCTTGCACAGCACCACCCAGTCGCATGGTGCACAAGCAATTCTCCCCTATTCCTTCTACGGCAACATGGGCATACTGAACGCCGAGGGAATGGATCGCCGATTCTGGCATCGTCTCGGCGCAACCAAGCTTGATCGTGCTATCTGCAATGCAGCTGGCGCAGCGGGCTACACCTACACGATGGGTGCCGGCGCCGGTATCGATCCCGAGGACACCATTCACTCCAAGCTCATTATTGCCTGGGGCTGCAATCTCATCTCCACGAACATGCACCAGGTGATGTACGCGAATGAAGCTCGCAAGCGCGGGGCGAAGATTATCCATATCGATGTCCACCGCAACCGGACCTCGACCTGGGCCGATCAATTCATCGCGGTACGGCCAGGCACGGATGGCGCGCTTGCGCTTGGGCTGATGCATGTATTAATGAAGGAAGACCTCATTCATCATGAATTCGTTGCCCAGTACACCCAAGGCTACGAGGAGCTCCTCGCCGAGGCCGAGCAGTACAACCCCGAGCGGGTGTCTGACATTACGGGTGTACCTGCAGCTGACATTATCGAGCTAGCCCGCCTCTACGGCTCTACCACGCCTTCTTATATTCGCATTGGCAACGGCTTGCAGCACCATGATAATGGCGGCATGACCATTCGCGCGATTGCTTGCTTGCCTGCTCTCACCGGTCAGTGGGGCGTTCGCGGCGGCGGCGCGATGAAGGGCAACGGCTGGTACAGCAGCTTGAATACGCTGAAGCTCGAACGGCCGGACCTGCTGCCTGATCCAGATGTTCGTACTGTGAATATGAATCAACTGGGTGATGCCTTGCTGGACGAGCAGTCACCGGTGAAGCTGATATTCGTCTACAACAGCAATCCGGCCATTGTGGCTCCGGATCAGAACAAGGTTCGCGAAGGGTTTATGAGGGACGACTTGTATACAGTTGTTCATGACCTTTTCCTAACCGATACATGCCGCTATGCCGATCTTGTCCTGCCTGCCACGAGCCATCTGGAGAATATGGACCTGTTCAGCTCGTATTGGCATCTCTATATGCAGCTGCATGTGCCGGTGCTTGAGCCGATGGGCGAGTGCAAGTCCAACTTCACCTTGTTCAAGGAGCTGGGGCTGCGGATGGGCTTCGAGCCAGAGGTGTTCGGCATTACGGAGGAGCAGATGATTCGCGAGGGGCTGGACACGGACAATCCTTATCTGGAGGGTGTCACGTTCGAGCGGCTGCTGGAGGAGGGCTGGGTGAAGCTGAAGGTGGACGGCTCGGCGTTCCCGTATCATATTCCGACCCCGTCAGGCAAGATTGAGCTTCATTCCCCTGCGATGCAGGAGGCTGGTCTGTCACCGGTGCCGGAGTACGTGCCGATCCAGGACGAGGAAGCAGAGGCGGGCTTATCCGTCATCGGCGGCCTGCCCTTCACCCTCATCACAGGACCGAATCACAGCTTCATCAACTCCACCTTCGGCAACATTGACCGGCTCAAAAAAATCGAGAAACAACCCCTCCTCGACATGCACACCGTCGATGCGGCAGCCCTCGGTCTCGAGACCGGCGACCGCGTCCGCGTCTACAATGCGCGCGGCGAGGTGGAGATGGCGGTCCGCGCCGCGGATCATGTCCTCCCTGGCGTGCTCGTCAGCCAGGGACTGTGGTGGGAGAATGGCAATGACGGAATGCAATCCGTCAATGCGCTCACCTCTCAGAAGCTGTCCGACATGGGCGGCGGCGCCACCTTCTTCTCCGCGCGCGTTGCGCTTCGCAAGGTAGAGGGTTAGCGGGGTTAATTAATCTGTTAGGGCCTGTCCATGGATGTGGACAGGCCCTCTTGTTGTATGGCTGAATCGTCCGTTAACACGGATTATCTGTGTTAAGCCTGCTTACATAGGAGTAACCGACGGAGTTAACGAGGATAATCCGTGTTAAGTACCGACAAACCGACTTGTTCGGGCATCTGGGACGGCGTTAACATGGAGATTCCGTGTTAACTCAGCCCAGAGTTGGGAGTCTGGAGAGTTAACGAGCATGATCCGCGTTAAGTGTAGGAGTGTGTCTGAGCCAACGCAGCTCACCTGATAACAACAAGCAAGCTGGCCCCCAGATGGAGACCAGCTTGTTTGGTTTTCTCTAATCGGATTAGTTCAGCACCTTGATCTTAACCACCTTAACTACCGTCTCGAACGTAATCGTGACGTAAGCCACACCAGGAGATACCGCCGTTACTCTGCCATCTGCATCAACTGCTGCTACAGCCGAATTCGAAGAAGTATACGTAGCTCCATCTGTTACATCCTCCCAGCTATCATCGCTGTAGTCCGCATAGACGAGCAGGTCGCGAGACTCGCCTTCAGACAGCTTCCACTTGTTGCCGAGTGTGTACAGCTTCTCGACATATCCGCCGGCAGGAGCAACATTCACGGTCAACACAGCGGCAGCTCCCTCGAAGACGGCTTGAATGGTTGCCGAGCCTGTTGCAATCCCGGTCACTCCGTCACCTGAAGCCGTTAAGGCAGCCACAGCTGGCTTCGATGAGCGAAGCTCTGCTTCTGCTGTCACTTCTCTCTCCGACCCGTCGCTGTATTCCGCATATAGCTTGAAGGACTTCGTCACCCCAACCGGCACAGACAGCTCACCAGGTACAAAATACAACAGTTCCACCGCAGAAGTTGCATTCGTCACCGTAACCTGTACCTCTGCCTCCTTGCCGCCATAGGAAGCGGTAATAACCGCTGTTCCGGCAGCCACACCCTTCACCAATCCAGCTGCCGTCACCGCTGCGATCGCAGGATCGGATGAGACGTACGTGCTGTCCGCCGTTACAGCCTTCGACTGGCCACCCTCGTAATTAGCCGTAATCGCAAGGGCTTGCTCACCTCCAACAGACAAGCTGACAACGGATGGCGCAGCCGTTACGGATTCGAGCACGGGCTCCGGCTCCCCTTCAGACAGCTTGTAGATCGACGCAGCTGTACTGAACCACCAAGCGCCATCCAGCCACTTGGCCGCGCCAGCTGGTACTTCCACCTCTGTACGTGTGCCAGTTACACTGTCCGCTCTACTCAAGTAATACCGGGTGGTACCTGCCTCGTCAGTAAGACTGTACACGACCTCGCCTTCTGGAGATAGGGCTTGTACCTTATAGCCCGATACGCCGCTGCCGATCTTCGTCTCCGCACCCTCAGCAGAACGAAGCCACAGCGTCGCTTGTCCCTCCTCATCTATCTTCGGATAAGCCATCCAGCTGCCTTCATAGGCAAGATTGAGGTTTTTCAGAGTGTTACGGTACCGCTCGACGATGTCTTCGTAAGGCCCTGCCAATGCGGTTGCTCCTTGACCGTCGGTGTACAGCTTGACCGCTGGACTAGGGCTGTTGTAGCTGGTGTACAGCACCGAGCTGCCATCGACAGACTCCACGTTAGAGAGATCCTGATCGTACAGGTCCGATTGGTCAGGGGACGGTGTCAGCTCCGTATTCTGCCCGTCACGGTAACGGAACAGCTGACTGGCATAAGAGAACACGACTGTCCCGTTGTCCAGCACTTCATAGTCGCCAAGCGGCCAATAGCGGTTGCGAGGATTGACAATAGACTGAACCTCTCCGTTATCACGCAAGCGCAGCCCGTTCGTCCCGTATCCATCCATAGACCCGTTCGTACCGGAGCTGTCATAGTACACGAGATAGGGTCCATTCACCTTCCAGCTGTAAGCCTTAAGCGTCTCAAGTGTCCCATTGCGATACTCTTGCGAAGAATCGGTCACCCCCGGTAGGTGAAAAATAGCCCCTTCTGTTGTGAGAGCCGCCTTGTCCGGCTTCACAGTGATGTTGGCAGCAATCTCCGTAGCTGCACCCCCGCTCAGCGGCTCGATGAGCACCTTCTGTGTCTGAGCGTCGTAGATTACCGCCTTCTCAGTATTAAAGTCAAGAATCTCACCGCCCGTCTGATAGACTTCGGTAAGCGGGGCTGCAGGCACTGCACCTGCTTCGGCTTGTATGCTTGTCATTGCCGGCAACATCAAGCTCGCGGTTAGAGCGAGAGACAACCAGGTCTTACCACTGCGCCATAAGGCCATGAACCATTCTCCTCCTGTGCGACAGAACGCCGCATACTTGAGTTAATTAAGCACCTTGATCTTAACCATCTTCACTACACTTCCGAATATAATCATGACGTGAGCTGTGCCAGGAGACACCGCCGTTACTCTACCATCTGCATTAACCGTAGCTACGGCCGAATTAGAGGAAGTATACGTCGCTGTGTCCGTTACATTCTCCCAGCTTCCATCGCTGTAGTCCGCGTAGACGAGCATGTCGCGAGCCTCGCCTTCAGACATCTTCCACTTGTCTCCCAGCGTGTACAGCTCCTCGACATATCCACTGGGAGGAGCGACATTCACCGTAAGCACAGCGGCTGCTCCCTCGAAGGCGGCTTGGATGGTTGCCGAGCCTGTCGCAATCCCGGTCACACCGTCACCTGAAGCTGTTAAGGCAGCCACAGCAGGCTTCGATGAGCTAAGCTCTGCTTCGGCTGTCACTTCTCTCTCCGTCCCGTCGCTGTATTCCGCATACAGCTTGAAGGTCTTCGTCACCCCAACCGGTACGGACAGATCACCCGGTCCAAAATACAGCAGCTCCAGCGTAGCAGGGGCATTCGCCACCGTAACCTGCACCTCGGCCTGCTGGCCTCCGAATGAAGCGGTTATGACTGCCGTTCCTGCAGCGACAGCTGTTATAGATCCGTCAGAAGTCACGGTTGCCACAGAAGGCTTGGACGAGACGAACGTGCTGTCAGCTGTCACGCCTCTCGACAGATCACCCGCATAATTAGCTGTAATCTCAAGCGCTTGCTCATCGCCAACTGTCAGATCTAGTACAGAAGGCGCAGCCGTTAGGGATTCAAGAACGGGCTCCGGCTCCCCTTCGGACAGCTTGTAGATGGCCGAGGCTGTCCCGAACCACCAAGCGCCATCCAGCCACCTGGACGTACCAGACGGAGCTCTCACATCTGTGCGTGTGCCAGTCACGTTATCTACTCTATTAAGTAGGTAATATTGCGTGTTATCCCCCTCCGTAAGACTGTACACGACCTCACCTTCTGGAGATAGGGTCTGCACATTATAGCCCGATACCCAGCTGCCAATCTTCGTCTCTGTCCCATCTGCAGCACGAAGCCACAGCGTATCTTGTCCCTCCTCATCTCTCTTCGGATAAGCCATCCAGCTGCCTTCATAGGCAATGTTTGAATCAAAACCAGCGTATGGAAATGGTCCAGAAATAGCTATTGATCCTTGTCCATCTGTGTGCAGCATAATCGCATTCTCGTCAGGGTCGTCGTAGCTGGTGTACAGAATCTTGCTGCCGTCAACAGACTCGACATTAATGGTACTTGCCTCAACTATAGGAAAATCTGAAGGGTTATTGGTCAGCTTCGTATTCTGCCCATCGCGGTAACGGTATACCTGATGGTCATAAGCGTACACGACCGTCCCGTTATCCAGCACTTCAAAGTCAGCAATCGGATGATTTATGTTCTGGCTGTTAACAATGACCTGAACCTCTCCGTTATAGCGCAAGCGCAGACCATTCGTACCTATAATTACATCACCACCATTTTTGCCGGATCTGTCATAATAGACGAGGTAAGGTCCGTTGACCTTCCACTCCGATGCGATCAGCGTCTCCAGAGTCCCATTGCGATACTCATACAGCCTTTCATTAGCCGGACTCAGCTGATAGATGGCCCCTTCCATGGTCAGGGTCGCCTTCCACGGCTTCACGGTAACATTGGCAGCAATCTCCGTAGCTGCACCGCCGCTCAGCGGCTCGATGAGCACCTTCTGTGTCTGAGCGTCGTAGACTAATGCTCTCTCCCCATCGAAGTCAAGAATCTCATGGCTCGTCTGATAGACTTCGGTAAGCGGGGCTGCAGGCAATGCACCAGGGTCCGCTGCATCCGCCACGGTAACCTGCACCTCGGCCTGCTTGCCACCATAGGAAGCGGTAATGACCGCTGTTCCGGCAGCAATAGCCCTAATAGATCCGTCTGGAGTCACGGTTGCCACAGAAGGATTGGATGAAGCGTACGTGCTGACATCTGTCACGCTTCTCGACAGATCACCCTCATAATTAGCTGTAATCTCAAGCGCTTGCACTCCTCCAACGGTTATATCTACTGCGGAAGGCGCCGCCGTTAGGGATTCAATCACTCGCTCAGGCTCATCTTCAGACAGCTTGTAGATGGCCGAGGCTGTCCCGAACCACCAAGCGCCATCCAGCCACTTGGACGTGCCAGATGGTACTTCTACATCTGTACGTGTGCCAGTCACGCTGTCTGCTCGATTCAGGTAATACCGGGTTGTACCAGCCTCCGTGCGACTGTATACGACCTCGCCTTCTGGAGATAAGGTCTGCAGATAATAGCCCGATACCCCGCTGCCAATCTGTATCTCTGCCCCATCTGCAGAACGAATCCACAGCGTTTCTTGTCCCTCCTGAATGAGCTTCGGATAAGCCATCCAGCTGCCTTCGTAGGCTATTTCAGGTCTATAGTGCCAGTGTTCAAAAAGACCATGTGACCATGGTCCAGCAACAGTTGCCGAGCCTTGTCCATCCGTGTACAGCTTAATCGATTGGTCAGGGTAGTAATCGTAATGGGTGTACAGAATCGTGCTGCCGTCGACAGACTCCACATCCATGGTACTGCTCGAATATGGACTCACATTCTCTGGGGTATTGGTCAGCACCGTATTCTGCCCATCACGATAACGGTATATTTGATGGTCATAAGCGTACACGACCGTCCCGTTATCCAGCACTTCGTAGTCAGTCAGCGGATGACCATACGCGGGGTTAACAATGGATTTAATCTCTCCGTTATAACGTAAGCGTAGGCCGTTCGTATAAGCCGGATAGGATCTGTCATAATAGACGAGGTAAGGTCCATTGACCTTCCAGTCCGATGCATTCAGCGTCTCAAGGCTCCCGTTGCGATACTCATACAGCGTATTAAGCGCAGAGTCACTACTTCCCGGCAGTTGATAGATAGCCCCTTCCATGGTCAAGGTCGCCTTATCCGGCTTCAAGTAAACATTGCGCGCAATCTCCGTAGCTGTACCGCTATACAACGGCTTGATTAGCACCTTCTGTGTCTGAGCGTCGTAGACTAACGCCTTCTCCGTATTGAAGTCAAGAATCTCTCCGCCCGTCTGATAGACTTCGGTAAGCTCTGCTGCAGGTGCTGTATTTGCAGCTGTCTCCGCATGCACATTCGTCATTGCCAGGAGCATTAAGCTCGCGGTTAGAACGAGAGACAACCAGGTCTTACTACTGCGCCATAAGGCCATGAACCATTCTCCTCCGTGCGACGGAACGCCGCAAATGATTAAATCGCTCATAATGTACCACGGGTGGTTAGAGATAGGTATGAGCATAACTGCCTGATTAGATGGAGCTACAGATATAGGTACCCCACCCCCTTAAATCCCTTCTAGTTCCATATCACCAAATACATGTAAAAAGCCTTACTTTTACAAAGCGGTTAGTCTATTCGCTCACAGACGCTTGGTAGATATCCCCTGCATCCATGTGCTATTATACGGGTGTACATTGGACAAGGGGGATACTAGGTGATGAACGGAAACTTGATGAGTAAGTGGAGAAGCAGCCGTAAGGGCACGACTATGATGATGGTCCTTATGCTTGCGGTTATCCTGCTTATTGCAGGCTGCGGCGGCGGAAGCAACAAGGCGAACGACACATCCGGCGGCGGTGGGAATGGCGGCAAGGCAACGGATACGCCTGCGACGCAGACGCCGGCAACCGATGCACCGGCAGCAGACGGCGGTGTAGACACGTCCGGCAACAAGCCAGTCGTGACGATCGAGATGGACAGCGGCAAGATTATTAAGATGGAGCTGTACCCGAAGGTAGCGCCGAACACGGTGAACAACTTCATCTCGCTCGTGAAGAAGGGGTTTTATGACGGCGTTATTTTCCACAGGGTGATTCCTGGGTTCATGATTCAAGGCGGAGACCCGGACGGCACGGGTGCCGGCGGTCCGGACTACAGTATCGCTGGGGAGTTCGGAAGCAATGGCTTCGAGAACAACCTAAAGCATACGATGGGCGTGCTGTCGATGGCTCGTACGAATGACCCGAACTCCGCGGGCTCGCAGTTCTTCATTATGGCCGCGGATGCGCCAAGCCTGGACAATGAATATGCCGCCTTCGGCAAGGTGACGGAAGGCATTGAGGTCGTGGACGAGATCGTGAATCTCGAGCGTGACGCGAGCGACAAGCCTCTTACACCGCCGGTAATGAAGAAGGTCACCGTCGACACGCTAGGCGACGAGTATCCCGAGCCGGAGAAGGTTAAGTAGCCAACCACGTTAAGCAAGGCAAGGCCCCAAGGTCATCCACGACCTTGGGGCCTTTCTCCACTTCACTTACCACCTGTAAAAGTAATACCCTTAATAAAAAATCGATTGAAAAACGCATAAATCATTAAGGCCGGCAAGGTGAACACCATGGAAGCCGCCATAATGTAGTTCCAGTTGCTGATGTACTGGCCCTTGAACGTGTTCAGTCCGAGCGTCAGCGTGAACATCGACTTGTCGGACATGAACATGAGCGGCTTCAGGAACTCATTCCACGCGCCCATGAAGACGAAGATCGTCTGCGCAGCCAGCGCCGGCACGGCCAGCGGCAGCGCGATGCGGAAGAAGACGCCGAAGCGGCTCAGGCCATCCATCTCCGACGCCTCCTCCAGCTCCTTCGGGAAGCTGAGGAAGAACTGCCTCATCATGAAGGTGAAGGTCGCATTGGCGAGCATCGGAAGGGTCAGCGCCGCATACGTGTTCAGCAGATCCAGCTGCTTCATAATGAGATAAGCCGGCACGATGGTGAGCTGTCCCGGAATCATCTGCACGGCCAAGATCAGAATGAACATGACCTTATTGCCCGCGAAGTCAATGCGTGCCAGCGCGTAGCCGGCCATTGAGTTGAACAGAATATTGCCCGCCGTCGACAGGATGGCAATGAGGGCGCTGTTGTACATCCAGCGAAGGAAGAGCGGCTCCTTCACGAAGATATCGTAATAATTCTGGAACGTGAACGTCTTCGGAATGAAGTTAATGCCTCCCGACACAATCTCGCTTAGCGGCTTGAACGAGGAGGACAAGGCCCATAGGAAGGGCGCAACCGTTATGCAGCCGTAGGCGAATAACAGGACGTACAGCAGTGCCTTCCCCCATCTGGATTGCTGGAATACCATGAGATCCTCTCCTCTAGTTCAATTTCTCTTCGGTGAACAGCTTGCGCTGAATGAGCGTAGCGAGCATAATGACGGCAGCCAGCACGACAGCCAGCGCGGAGGCGTAGCCGAAGTCGAGGTTCTTGAACGCGTATTGGTAGATGAGCAGCGCCACCGTCAGGGTCGAGTTGTTCGGTCCGCCGGAGCCTGCTGAGAAGATATAGGACTGGTCGAACAGCTGGAACGTCCCGATGATGCCCATCACCACAGTGAAGAACGTCGCAGGCTTAATCATCGGAAAGCGTAATGCTCAGGAATCTGCGCCAGGCGCCGGCTCCATCCAGCATCGCGGATTCATACAGAGACTCCGGAATATCCTGCAGCGCAGCGAGGAACACGACCATGAAGAACGGCGCCGTCGACCAGATATTCATCATCATGATCGCCTTCATCGCAACAGCAGGATCCCCCAGCCAGTTATACCCGTTCAGACCGACGAGCTCGAGCAGCCGGTTCAGCAGTCCGTTCGTATTGTAGATCCACATGAAGATGAGGGATAGAACTGCGGAAGACGTAACCGTCGGGATGAAAAAAACAATCCGAAACACATTCTTAAACCTCAGCTTCGCATTCAGCAGCACCGCAAGCAGAATGGCGAACGCCGTCTGCAGCGGGACGACGAACAAGGCGAACTCCGCGGTATTCTTCAGCGCGATCCAAGCTCGCTCGTCCACGGCCATCCTCGTGAAGTTATCTGCACCTATCCACTTGTAGCTGACTTCGCCCAGCAGATTGACCTTATGCCCGGATAGATAGAGAGAATAGAAGACCGGCAGGAACAAGAAGGTGCCGAGGACGAGCAAGGTGGGCAGCAGGAAGAGATACCCCGTCACATTGTTCCTCCATCTCCTGCTCCGCACAGCAGCTCCCTTAGTCGTTCGGTTCATGGAGCAACTCCTCCTCTAATGATGTCTGGCAGCGGATGAACGGAAGGAAGGAGAGGGAGAGCATAAGCCGCTCTCCCCTCCCCCTTCCCTTACTTCGCTGCATCAATCTCCTTGTTCGCCGTCGCCTCGGCCTTCTTCATCGCATCCTCGAGCTTCGACTTGCCGAGGAAGGTGTCGACGAACTGGTTGTTGAAGTTGCTCATGACGGTAGGCAGCGTAGAGCCTGCCTGCCATGGGGTCGCATAGGCTCCGCCAGCGACAATGGCGCTGCGCAGCTCATCCTTGTCATAACCAAGCTCTGCGGAGACGGACTTGCGGGTAGGCAGCGCGAACCCCTTGCTCGTCCAGGTCTTCATCCCTTCCTTGCCAGTCAGGTAGGAGATCAGCTCCCAAGCCGCTTCCTTCTTCTTCGACTCCTTGTTCATCACATAAGCAACGGTGAAGGCCATCGTGCCCTTCTTGCCATTAACCGTTGGCAGCTCAGCTGTGCCGTACTCTAAGTCCTTGTAATTGCTCTCCAGGAATGGAATCGCCCAGTTCCCCTCGAACACAATGGACGCCTTGCCTTGGCCGAACATCTCGCCGCCCCAGCCAGCTCCTGCTTCCTTCGGCTCGCCGGAAGACTTGTCTACATTATGCATATCAACGACGAGCTGCAGTCCTTGCAGCGCCTCGGGTGAAGCGAAGGTGGCCTGCCCCTTGTCATCGGACACTTGACCGCCGAATGCCTTCACCATGAACATCTGGCGGGCAAGCTCAGGTGCGACTCCGAAGCCATAGCGAATGGTCTTGCCGCCCTCTTGCTTCGTCAGCTTCTTGGCCGCTGCCTGCAGCTCTTCCCAAGTGGCAGGAGGCGCAGTAATGCCTGCTTCCTCGAAGTGCTTCTTGTTGTAGAACATTGCAAGCGTTGAGAAGTCCTTCGGGAAGCCGTAGCTGACCCCGTCTTGCTTGAACGCGTCCACCATCGGCTGCTCGAAGTCCGCCACGTCGAATTCCGGCGTCACGTAGCTGTCCAGCGGCTCGAGCACGCCCTTCTCGATCAGGCCCGGCGCCTCGAAGGCGTCCAGGTAGAAGACGTCTGGGCCCTCTCCGCCGATCAGCCTCGTCTTGATGACGTCCATGTATTGGTCGGCAATGACCTCGTAATTCACCTTCACGTTCGGATGCTCCGCTTCGAACTCGCTAAGCGTCTGCTTCAGCAGATCCTGCTCCTCGGGCGAGGATCCCCAGCCGGCCAGCGTGACCGTTACCGGATTCTTATCCTTGGCAGGCTCCGTGGTCGCTGCAGGCTCATTCGTCCCTGTATCCGCCGGCTCGTTGCCGTTCGTGCCGGAGTTATTGCCGCTGCAAGCGGACAGCAAGAGGAAGATGGATAGCATAATGGACAGTGCGAGTGTACCTGACTTCTTCTTCATCGTGTTAACCTCCCAGAGTATCTCTTCTATTAATGGTATAAAATACTTCCTCTAATCCCTCACTGCCGCGATGTCTCTTCCAGCTGCCCTGCAATAACGAGCTCATAGCCCGTCGTATTGGCCATGACGGTCACCTTCACAGCGCCGCCATCGCCGCGCGTGAGATGCAGGGTTAGGCTTCCGCTTCCCAGCTGCAGCCGTTGTACCGTTAGCTCGCTCATGGACGGAAGCAGGGCCGGCTTCAGATGCACCTGCTTCGCGATCCCGTCGGTCTGTATAGCGAGCAAGGCTTGCACGAAGGTGAGCGGCGTGCCCGCTGCCCAGGCTTGCGGCGAGCAGGCTACGGGATACGGAACCGGATAGTCCAGATCATCCGGGTAGCCGCAGAACAGCTCGGGCAGACGGCCATATTCGAACTTCGCCGCCGCCTTCATCAGCCCTTGCATGACGGTAACAGCTTCCTGCCCGAAGCCCGCCCCAGCTAATCCGATGACACTGAGCGAATTGTCATGCGGCCATACACTGCCGTCATGATAGCTCATCGGATTATAGCCCGAGACCTCGGTGCTCATCGTGCGGATGCCATAGCCGCTGAACATGTCAGGTGCGACCAGCCGCTTCGCAATCGCTTCGGCCCTCTCCGGAGCTGCAAGGCCCGACATGAGGATATGGCCGGGGTTGGAGGTGACTGATTCCACCTGGCGCTTATCCTTATCCAGCGCAATGGCGTAATACTGCTCCTCCTCCATCCAGAAGGACTGTTCGAAGCGTTCCTTCAACTGGCCGGCATGGTACTCAAGCTGCTGAGCCAGCTCCACTAGACCTAAGCTGCATAGCAGCGGAGCTAGTCTCTTGAAGGCTTGATACACATAGCCCTGCACTTCTACTAGAGCGATGGGAGCCTGAGCATAGTCCCCGCTTCGATGAACGATGGAATCCGCGGAGTCCTTCCACCCTTGATTGGCAATTCCCTTCTCGGACTTCCGGTCGTACTCCACGAAGAAGTCTCCGTCGAGATCTCCATGCTCCTGCACCCAAGCAATCGCACCCTCGAGGGAGGGGAGCAGCTCCTGCAGCAGGGCGAAGTCTCCCGTCCAGTGAACGTACTCGGCCGCTAGCAGCAGGAACAGCGGCGTGGCATCAATTGTCCCGTAGTACGGAGTGAACGGGATCTGATTCGTACGGGCCAGCTCGCCGTACCGAATTTCGTGCATGATTTTGCCAGGCTGCTCATCCCTCCACTCATTCACCTCCCGACCTTGGAAGGCCGCCATCGTTCGGAGTGTTCCCTTGGCAATGGACGGGCTAGCCGAGAGCATCTGCAAGGCGGCAATTAAGCTGTCACGGCCGAATGGCACCGCGAACCAAGGAAGCCCGGCTACCGGGAACCGGCCATAGCCCAGATCCGTGAGCAGCACGCGGAGGTCCCCCAGACCGCGCTCGTACAGCTGATTGAACAGCTGGTCATCACTGTGAACCTCCGTCGACTGCTCCTTCCACTCCGCATAGGACTGGCTCAGCCTCACTCTTGCCTCTGCCGGCTCGTAAGGCACAGGACCGGCTCCATCGATGACAGGGGCTATGAAGTAAGCGATCTCACACGTCTCCTGATGGGCCAGTGTGACCTCGTAATGCTGCTCACCGCTGTCACTCGTCCGGCTCGGCTCCTTACTCCACTGAATCTTCGTCTGCCGCTGGATCCCATCAGCACCCAGGTAAGAGATCGTCCTTGTGCGGCCATCCGTCATATCCCCCGTCTTGCTCCCGAGCTCCCCATGGACGTAGCCGCGCACGACGAACATGTCGGCGAAGTCGGCATCAATATAGACGGAGAAGTCGAAGGAGATCGGCTTCGGAGCGAAGCTGGTCAGCCGGAAGCTCTCATAGAGCCCGCCCTCGTAGATGAATCTTGTTCTCTCCACCTCGATGGACTCGCGCCATAGGACAAGCTGTCCCTCCTCCTCCATATGCGGATTGGTTAAGCGGATGGTCGAGATGTAGTTCTCTTCACCCGAAGAGGATAGCAGCAGGAGCTTGCGGCCGTTCATTCGAATGTCCAGCGTGCTCAGGAACCGGGTATCCGAAGTGTACAGCCCAAGTCCGGTGGAGTCCCCTGCAGGAATATCACCGTCCTTGTCGGTTGTGAGGAAGAGGTTATTCTCCTTAATGACTCGGTAGTTCATGCTGTGTACTCCTTCTTCTCTTGCTGTCATTGACTTCATATTTTCAGGAAAGGTTTCCGAAACGTTTCGGACGATCTGCAAAAAAAATGCGGCAAGCCGTCGGTCAGAGATTTCCAAAACGCTTCGGATCCGTTATAATTGGATTATAGAACATGATGTAAGCATTTACAAGACTCAAATTAAAATGGACGAGGGTTGGTTTTATTTTTTTCACAGGGATGGGAACATCACTTGCTGGCGGAGGTTATGAAGGTGACAACCATTAAGGATATAGCAAGAGCCGCGAAGGTATCGGTTACGACCGTATCGCGCGCCTTGAACGGGTACAGCGATGTGAACGAGACGACCCGGGTTAAGATTAGAACGATCGCAGACCAGCTCGGCTACAGTCCGAATATGGCGGCAAGATCGCTGGTATCCAAGAAGACGAAGACGCTCGGGCTGCTCCTCTCGAATGTGACGAGGGACAGCTCCAAGGATAATATAGCGTTCGAGGTGCTGTGCGGGATGAATGACCGGGCGGGAGAGCTTGATTACGACCTGGTGCTATTCAGCACAACCCCGCAGAAGCAGAAGATGAAGTCGTACAAGACGCTGTGCGAGGAGCGCGGCGTCGACGGCGTCATTATTATGGGCATCCGCCTCGATGACCCCTACTTGAAGGAGATTGTGTCGTCAAGCATCCCTTGCGTGCTAATCGATATTCCGCTTGAAGGCCCTAACGTCAGCTATGTGACCTCGGATAATACGAAGGGCGCCTTCCTGGCCGTGCAGCATCTGATCGACCATGGCCATCGGCACATCGGGCTCATCAACGGACATGCTCAAGCGGATGTCAGCTTGCTTCGGCTGGAGGGATATCGGCAGGCTCTGAAGGAGTCGGGACTGTCCTTCGACAGCTCGATCGTGCTGGACGGCTCCTTCTCGGAAGGCGGAGGGGAAGATGCGGCTCGCAGGCTGCTGCAGACTCATCCCGAGGTGACGGCCCTATTCTGTGCCAGTGACTTGATGGCGCTCGGTGCTATGAAGGGAGTTAAGGGGCTGGGGAAGCGGGTGCCTGAGGATATCTCCATCATCGGCTTCGACAATATTGGTCTGACGGGCTACTGCACACCGGCTTTGACGACGGTTCATCAGGACAAGTACGGGATGGGTCATCATGCGGCACAGGTGCTGATCGATATGCTGGAGGGACGCGAGGTGGAGCACCATCTCGTGCTGCCTACGGAGCTGATGATTCGGGAGAGCGTGGCGAAGGTTTAACCAGGGATTGCGGTGGGGCACACTGGAATGGGTAATGTTCATAAAAGAGGCCAGCTAATCGGCGACGCTTCGGCTCGTCGGGCAGGTGGGCTCATTGGCGACGCTTCGGCGGTCTGGCGGCTGGTCCGCAGTCCGTGCCGCTTCGGCTCGTCTGGCGGCTGGGCCCCAGTCTGGGCCGCTTCGGCTCGACGGGCAGCTGGCCACCAGTCCGTGCTGCGTCGGCGGTCTGCTCCGCCCAATCGGCGACACTTCGGGTCGTCTGCACCTGGTCCCCATTCGCGCAACTCTTAGGAGGCTTACTCTACTATGCTCATCCGTCTAGGCTTCGTCTCGATTGCTCTCGGCATCTGGGGCAATACGCCCAGTTCAACCTTCACTTACAAGCTGTTCTCCCAGCGGTCGAGGGAGGAGGCGATGGCGCGGGCCATTGCTGTTGGCCGCGGCAATCTGCAGGCGACCCGGCGCATTCTCTACTATAACGCCGCTCATGGCATTCGGCTCCACCGGCTGTCTTCCTCCCTCATCCCGCTGGCCACGCATCCCGACGTCGGCATCGACGTGGCCGCCGAATACGGCGAGGAGCTGCGTGAGCTCGGCGACTTCGCCCGCAAGCACGGGATTCGGCTGAGCATGCATCCGAATCAGTACACGCTCTTGAATGGAAGCGATGCGGTCGTGGCCGCTGCCATTCAAGACTTGAAGTACCATGCCGCCATCCTTGACGGCATGGGGCTGGGAGACGACGCTATCATCAACATTCATGTTGGTGGCGTGTATGGTGATAAGGCCGCGGCGACGGAACGGCTGATTGAGAATTTTGTGAAGCTGCCGGAGAGTTTGCGGCGTCGGGTTACTTTTGAGAATGATGATAAGACCTACACGCTGGAAGAGACCGCCGAGGTGTGCCGAGTGCTGGGAAGACCGCTCATGCTCGACCTGCATCATGACTGGTGCAACCCTTCGAGCGTCACTCCGCTGGAGATGATTGCGTTCATTCAGCAGTCCTGGGGGGAGGTCCCTGTGAAGATTCACGTCTCCTCGCCAAGGGATGAGAAGGACTTCCGTGCCCATCATGACTACATTGACCCCGAGCAGCTGACGGCATTCCTGCGCGGGTGTCGGGAAGCCGGCTTGCCTCAGGTGGATGTGATGGTGGAGGCGAAGCTGAAGGATCTGGCGGTATTCCAACTGGCGGAGCAGCTCGGCAAGATTCGCGGGGTGAAGCGGCTGGACGGCGGCGTGCTGCAGTGGTAATGGTAGTGGGCACTGTCAGATCTGTTAAATCATTACCATACCCGTTCCAGCGAATATGAGGTACCCTAAGTAGAGAGCCCGCGCAGGCCGCTGGCGAAGACTATCTACTGACAGAAGGAATCTACTTACTATGGCGAACTTAATTCAGGAATGGAAGCTGCAGCTTGCGGGCTACAATCGCAATATTCACTTATTCTTATGGTTCAACTTCTTGTGGAATATGGGGCTGGGCATGTTCGGCCTCGACTACAATCTGTACATACGCGCACTAGGCTTCAGCCAGACCGTAGTCGGCGATATTATCGCCATGACGACGCTGGCCTCGGCTATTATTCTTGTGCCCGCGGGAATACTGAATGACCGCTTCGGCTCGAAGCGGATGATTACGATTGGGATGGTGCTGGTGCTCGGCGCCTTGACGGCGAGGTCACTGCTCGTGTCAGAGGGTGCGCTGCTCACCTCTGCCTTCCTGTTCGGCGTGCCGTTCGCGATCGTATCCGCGACGATCCTGCCGTTCATGACCGCGAACGCTGCACCGAATCAGCGCGTTCACCTCTTCAGTCTGAACATGGCGCTCGTGATGGTCGCCAACGTAATTGGCAATGCCCTGGGCGGCGTGCTGAGCGATCTGCTCCAGGTGCTAGCAGGGCTTAGCGAGGCTGTGAGCCTCCGCTATACGCTGCTCATCGGCATCGGCATCGCGGCCGCCGGCCTCGTGCCGGTGTTCCAGTTCCAGCCGATTGCGGGCAGCCGCAGCTCGGTTGACAGGCGACGGCAGGAGCTGCCCGGCGGGATGGGAGCCACTGGGAGTGGCGGAGACGCCGAGTCTGCTAAGGGCACCAACACTGCTGGGGCTGCAGGATACGCTGTATCAGCAGACCCGGCAAGGTCATCTAGGCCCGATGGGCAAGTTAGGTCCGCCAAGCCTTCACCTCCCGAACGTATCCCGATGGGGGTATTGTGGCGGGAGGAGCGGGCTTCTTTTCACGTGATTGGGCTGTTCGTGCTGGTCGGCCTGTTGTCATCCATCGGCGGAGGCATGGTCGTCCCTTACCTCAATCTGTACTTCTCCGACCGCTTCGACGCGTCGAACACGGCAATCGGCATCGTCGTCTCGCTCGGCCAAGGAGCTACGGCAGCGGCGTATCTCATCGGTCCCATGATTGTTCGGCGGCTGGGAGAGCCCAAGGCAGTCGTCCTGCTGCAGCTCAGCTCCATCCCGTTCCTGCTGCTGACGGCTGTCACGAACAACTTCCTGCTCGCCTGCACCGGATACTTGTTCCGACAGGCGCTCATGAACGCGGGCAACCCGTTCTACAATACGGTTAAGATGAACCTCGTCCACCGCTCCCTCCGTGGACTAGCTGCAAGCTCCGGCGAAGCGGTGTTCCACCTCGGATGGTTCCTTGCGGCGCCGATCTCAACCGGACTCGTTGCCCACTACGGCTCGTATTACGGCTATATGTATGCCTTCTCGATTACAGTCGTCCTGTACACTGTCGTCGCCATCCTGTTCCACCTCTTCTTCGGCCGAGGCAAGTTCGAGGCGGCTAAGGATTGAGGGCGGGCTCCGCGGGACCTGCAGCATCACATTGTGATGCTATAGCTCCGAACTAGCCTACTCCGAGCTCTGCAGCATCACATTGTGATGCTATAGCTTCGAACAAGCCCACTCCGAGCTCTGCAGCATCACATTGTGATGCTATAGCTCCGAACTAGCCTACTCCGAGCTCTGCAGCATCACATTGTGATGCTATTGCTCCGAACCAGCCTACTCCGAGACCTGTAGCATCACATTCTGATGCTATAGCTCCGAACCAGCCCGCTCCGCGGGACCTGCAGCATCACATTGTGATGCTATAGCTCCGAACCAGCCCGCTCCGAGACCTGTAGCATCACATTCTGATGCTATAGCTCCGAACCAGCCCGCTCCGAGTGCTGCAGCATCACATTCTGATGCTATAGCTTCGAACCAGCCCACTCCTACTGCTGCAGCATCACATTGTGATGCTATTGCTCTGAACTAGCCCACTCCTACTGCTGCAGCATCACATTGTGATGCTATGGCTCCTAACTTGCCTGCTCTCGATCCTGCAGAGGGCTTTCCGCCCCACTGCCCTAGTATTATCAACACTCGTCTACTAGAATGGGTAAGCCAAGCCCCACCTTCCTGCATAAGATAGAGTACTTGCATAGAGTATAGGCTATCCACGAGAGGGTGAAGGTTAATGAGGTTACAATTCAACGGCATTATAGGAGGGGCGCAGCGGTTCATAGAGGTGAAGGGGCGCCGGACGCTGCAGCTGCAGCAGAACGTAGTGACGGTACCGGCAGGAGGCGTACTAACGCTCAAGAACGTGAACTTCCTGCTCAACAATGAGGACTTCGCGTTCCGAATTGAGATTCAGCCTACTTCGAGCACCTATACAGTACGCGGAGGGATTGGCGACCTGTCGCCTAACCGCGTATTGTTCCGCAACCGGTCGAGTGAAGAGATACGCCTCTTCCTCCTCGTCAGTGCTATTAATACCTCACGACAGTCGCGATTCCTAAGTCGCACCGACTCTTGGCGCTTCACCCTGCTTAAAAGCAACTAGGCTTCCCTTCAGCACAACAGCCGCTGCTCCCTTCAACGAATAAGAGACCACCCTAGCCTAGGGTGGTCTCTCTTCTTAATTTTCGCAGCTTATAGTTCCAGCAGACGAGCGATGATAACTGCTGCTTGGGCACGGGACGCCTTGCCGGAAGGCCCGAAGCGGCCGTCGCTGTGTCCCGTCACGATGCCTGCCTCGCTCAAGGCCAGCACACTGTCCAGAGCATACTCTGAGATGTCGGCTTCGTCCACGAACGCAACAGCCTCTTCATCTCCAGTTCCAACGGGAACCGACAAGCCCGCAGCCTTAAGCGCCTTTGTGACCATGACCGCCATCTCTTCGCGTGAGATGCTCTTGTTCACGCCGAAGCTGCCATCCGGGTAACCGGATACGATGCCAAGCTGCTCAGCTTGCGCTACCGCATCATAATACCATGCACCCTCCACCACATCGGTGAAGGCACTGCTCGCACTTGCACTCGCACTTGCACTTGCACTTACACTTGCACTTGCACTTGCACTTGCACTTGCACTCGTACTTACACCCGCTCCAGCACCTGCATTCGCACTAGCCTCCGTTCCCGCTCCTGCACCGCCATCCAGATCCAGCGCACCAATCAGCAGCTGAACGAATTGCGCCCGAGTGACCGACTTCTCAGGTGCGAAGCGCTCCTCACTGACGCCATTCACAATACCTCTCGCAGCCAGCGCGAGCACGCTCTCCTCGGCCCACTTCACGCCGCCTAGGTCCGTGAACGAACCTGCATCCCCCGCGTAGACTGCATACTTACTGAAGTGCTTCGCGTAGATAACAACCTCCTGCGTCTTCTTGTCGTACTTCGCATGCTTCACAATCTGCACTTGGCCAGACTTCTCATCGAGGTAAGCCGCAACGACCTGGTTAGCCTTCTCTCCAGCCTTCAGCACATAAGGAACCCGAACCTCCACGCCCTTGCCTTCGAACGAAGCTTCGCCAGCAGGCTTGCCGTCAACCAGCAGCTCAAATTCATACACCAGAGCACCAGCGACCTGCTCGGCGAGCTCTTCACTCAGCCCAGCTGTAGCATCCACCTTACTCACCGAGATGCTCACCGTCTTCGCACCTGCAGGCAGCGCATCCGCCACACCACTAATCGAGATCTTGAAGCTTGCCAATCCCGCCTTAACAATTACCGTGCCAACGCCCGCCTTCTCCGCTTCCTGCAGCCAAGCCGCATCGAGCTCGACCTTAACAGATGCTGCCCCATCCACTCCAACAACCTGCACCGTTATTTCCTTGCTCTTGTCCTTCACCGCGTTCGCGAGCCATTCCTTAGCCAGCTGGGAATCCACCGTTACAGCCGCGATTCCATCCGTCACCTTCGCGGTCACCTTCACCGTCGTCCCATCAACAACGCCGTATGGCACCGTCCCCGAACCACCGCCTATACCGCCTATACCGCCGCCAGTTCCGCCCGAACCGCCACCGCCAGTTCCCGAATCTACAACCGGCGCATTCAGCACAATCAGTCCATACCCCGACGTATTCTGCCACCCTTGCCCCGTTGCATCCGACCAGTTCAACGTGCCAGTCCGGGCCGGCGTACCGTTCGTATCGTTCACCTGCAGATCGAACCCGAGCACATCCCCGGCCGCATGGGCATTCGTCCACTTAATCTTCGACGCGACCCAATAGTTCGTCCCATCTACCTTGGCGAACGAGGTCAGCTCCTCCGCTTTCTTACTGTTCACACTCTGCTCGTTCTCATAGTTAATGCGGAACTGTCCGTCATCATTCTGGTAGGTCGTGGTCTTGGCATTATTCTCATCCTTGAAAATCTCCACCGAATCATGCTCGTACACATTCGTATTATCCTTGTTCAGCGCCTTATCTCCGGTCACATGAGCCAGCACGTACAGATAAGTCTCATCCCATAGCACGCGGAAGTTCCCTTGCTTGCTGCTCGTTCCGGTTAGAATCTCCGTCTTCAGCTCGGCTCCCTTGCTCCACAGGCTATCCATTCCCTGCGTCACATCGAGATTCGGTGTTCCATGAGGGATATAAGCCAGCTCCCCGGTGAACTCCCCAAGCTCCAGCTTGCCAAGCGTCTGCTTGTCGCTATCCTGGAGCAGATCCTGGTTGTTCCAAGCCTTCACGGTGTCATTGTCAGTCACCTTCACATCGAAGCCTGCTACATCCCCCTTCGCCCACATTCCCGTTGCAAAAGGAACCTTCACTTCCACCACATAACCGCCCGTGCCTTCCTTCACGGCGGCTACAGCACCCGCGCCGCCGCTCACGACACCCGCACGGGTCACACTAATCTTCCGATCATTCGCACCGCTGTAATCGGATTTCTTGTCATAATCGCCGTTCACATAGAGCTCAATCTTATCTCGGCTGTCTGCCGTCGCATCCTTCACTGAAGCCAGGACATAGAGATGATCGGCATTCCACAGCACCTTGTAACCCGCTGCTGCGTCAGCACTAGCTGCTGCAGCTGGCACCAGCGCCTTATTCTGAGAATCCCAAGCGCTGTCTGCCACGCCGTCAATGCTTGCTGGCGTTCCGTTCAGCGCCTGCTTCACCTGCTTCACTCCGCCCAGCTGTTCCTTAATGGACAAGTTATCAACCAGGAACGTATTCGAATCATTGTAGGCATCCGGGTCATTCGCCCAATCCGGGAAGCCTTGAACGAGAAGCTGGAATTCTTCAATAACGCCCGTCGCCGGAGTTGCGATTGTCCCGGCAATCGACTGCCACGCATCCGCGGTAGGCTTCACATGACCGATCGTATAGGTATTGCCTTCCTTAACGCCGTTAACGAGTGGATCGGAGTCCATGACAATCTTCACATAGATAGCCAGCTCCTTGTTCGTCGCTGCTGCACCTGCCGGAAGCTTCACATGGCCACTCACATCGTAGATCCTGTCGTTCTTCACCTTCGGTGTGATGGATTGAAGGACACCATGCCAGAATGCGGTCCGGCCGGACACCTCCATACATTGGTAGCCGCTCTGGCAAGCTTGAATACTGTTCACGCTCTTCAGCGTACTAGCCAGCTCTGTCCAGCCGTTCAGCCCCGTCTCGAAGCCCTGATTCGTCAGCAGCTCGACAGCCTTCGGCGGCTCCGGCGGCAGCACTTCATCCGGGATGACCGCATCCGGGTTCGGATTTGTAAATGCGGATGTGAATGCGCCTAGATCGACCCTGCCATTATCAGCCGTACGCGTTGCCGGCTTAATGATATTCTCGAGCCCGCCTTGGGCCTTAATGTAGTCGAAGTCGGGAGCGAACGAATACCAGTCCACTGGCTGGCCTGCTATCTCCCGCTTCAATGCCTTGTGGTCGAACGAGATCGTATCAATCGGCCCTTTGTCGCTGAAGCCGCGGTCAACATCCGGTGAGTCGGACTTAAGCGTGAAGTCTGCATTTGCAGGATCCGTGAACTGTGGGTTATGCGCCCCGGTCTGTCCAGAGATGTTATTCGCTTCTACGACACTGTTCGCGTCAAAGGGGATGTTTGTTTTCAACCCGTTCTTGTTGCGCTGGTACACAATGTTGTTCGTAATATTGATGTTCTCATGTGCCTCCCAGAAGGCCATGCCCGTCGGTCCGTTCACATAATCCGGCTCAAGCCCATTCTCATAGAGCGTATTGTTCCGAATGGTAGCATTGCTTGCATCTGTCCATGCGATGCCAACTCCGCCGTTGTGGAAGAAGAGGTTGTTCTCGACCACCGCTCCAGCAGTAGGAGCACTCGTATCCAGTATCATGCCGTTGCCGTCCGTATGGCGAGCCGAGACATCAATGTTGTGATAGGAGATGTTGCCGCGAACGTAGTTGTCCATCCCCTCCATCTCAATCATGTTCAGCCCGCTCGACCAGGAGCCGAATGCCATGTCATAGCCCGTACGGCCAACCAGATTGTACTCATACGTCATATCGGAAGCCCCTGAACCTGAGGAGATTCCGTTCTGCCCGCAGCGGTCAATCATGTTGTACCGAATGTTATAGTGTGTCGCAGGCTCGCCAATGTAAATTCCATTCGCATCCTTCTCCCGATAGCCTACCGTAATTCCCGACATCCTATAATTCTGAATAATTAGACCTTGGATGACGATATAACCTGAGCCCGCGTTGCCGAAGAAGGCAGCGAACCGAGTCTTAGCCGTGCTTCCCGTATTCCAATAATCTGAACCATCGAAGATAACCGTCTCACCCGGATAGTTCCGAATCGTGATCCAGGCCGATGCCGTTCCCTTCGCCGTAATGTCCGTGCTCTGCTCATAGGTTCCTTCACGAATATATAGAGTATCCCCTGGCTGAGCAATCGAGTCGAAGTGCGCTACCGTTGCCCAAGGACTAGCCTCACTCCCGTCATTCGAATCGCTGCCTGTCGGAGACATGTAGTATTCTGTTCCTGTTGTCGCAGCGGCCGCTTGAATAGAGATACCCCCTGTTCCTTGCAGAATGGGCATACACAATAATAGAGCTAAGACGATGCTTAGCACGCGCCTTAGCTGCACCGGGCGTTTCCTTGCTTGTTGTCGCATGAGCCTTCCTCCTAACCTGTAATAGCGAAGCTGCGGGTAACCGCTTTCACCTATTATAGGGACAGGGCTCATCCAGCGTCTAACAGTTCGGATACTCCTGCTGACACTTCTATGACTTCTCTACTGTAATGGGCAATTCGATCGTCTATGCCAAGTTCGGTACGAATGCCACCTACCTGCAGGTCGCATGCCTCATCTATGGGGCGGTCTGTACGATGCTGCTTGATGAGCTGCCGAACGGATTGTATTACGTCGACGAACTCCTTACCCGCACGGATAGCGGATATGGAAGCTATCTCTCCTATTACATGACCGACTTCGTAAAGGGAACGAATGCGGTGCCGGAAGGCACGCTGCTGCAGCGAATGCGGCGGGTGTTGGAATGAGGTTGTAGCAGGGGGATGAGGCGTTGTGGCTTAGCTTTCGCAATGCCCTCTTTTCTTGGTGAGCTTTTCCCTGCAAATTAAAAAGACACCTCAAAGGTGTCTAATCTGGAGAAATATAGGCGTATAGCTGCTTAGTCCGAATAAGCCGTAAAGTTGAAGCTCTCTGGACCAACTCGAATCGTTCCCAGCGCACTCGATTGGACGAATACGGAGTAAGCCGCGTTAGGAATGTTGAAGGCATTGAAGTCGGAGCCGGAGAATGAGATGAGCTGGCCACCTAGTATATTCAGGTTCAAGTTCTGGGAAGCTGAGAATACGACAGTATCTGCAGATGTAAGACCTCTTACAACCGTAACAAGAATGTTTGTAGCCAGAGGAAGCAGCGGCAGCTGTACGGTAACGACCCCATTGAATTCTACCCTTGTCAGGTTAGCCGTTCCGCCAGATAGGTCCAGCGTCTGCTGGGCCACAAGCTGGGGAGTATTGATTAGCGTAATCGGTATAGCAATCGAGTTAGCGAAGCTCGCATTTTGCGAGGTTTTAGAGTCTAGGAATCTACTAGCCATGGATGTAATCACTCCTTTTTTTACATCCATTATATGAATCACCCTATGAGGTAGCTTGGACGTATGACGTCGAGATTAGCATAATGGGTAGATCTACTCCACCTTCACCCACCGCTGCTCACGGTCGCTCCGCAGGACGGCGTCGATGACCTTCATGATGTGATGCCCCTCCTCGAGCGAGGCGAACTGCGGAATACCGCGTATAGGCTCCTTGTACCGCTTGCGCTTCACTTCATTATAGTAATCGATCAGCAGATTCTTCATGCCGTCCGGCCACCCCTCTTCATGCCCTCCTGGAAAATGCGCCAGCATCGCCGCCTTCGACGACAGCAGCGTCGGATCTCGCATGAGAAGCGAATTCGCTTGGTCCCGCTTGCCCTCCCACAGCTTATTCGGATTCTCCTGATCCCAGTAGAAGGAGGACTCTGACGTTGACACCTCAAATTGCAGCTTGTTCTTACGCCCCGCGCTGACCTGCGATACCGTGAACACACCGGTTACTCCGCCTTCTAAGTGAATCAAGATAGAGCCGCAATCCTCCGTCGAGATGTCCTTCGCTTCCCTCTCTTCCTCCTCGGCTGCTCCAGAGAAGGTTGCTCCTTCTTCCAGCGGCTTACGCCTAATGGAATGAACGGTCTTCAGGTCAGCGAACACCTCAGTAATTCGTCTTCCCAGCACGAACTGTACGGTGTCGCACCAGTGGGAGCCGATATCCGCTACTGCGCGCGAAGCACCGTTCTTCTCTGTCTCCAGACGCCAGCTGTAATCGGTATCGAACAGCAGCCAATCCTGCAGATAGCTGCCGAACACGAGATGCGGCTTGCCGTACTTGCTGCTCTGAATCATACCTCTAGCCTGCATCACCATAGGGAAGTGACGATAGTTGAAGCATACGCCGGTCACACTCTGGCTTCTCTCCGCCAATCTCACCAGCTCCGCCGACTCTTCAGCGTTCATAGCCAGCGGCTTCTCTGAGAGCAGGTTTTTGCCAGACTGGATAACAGCCTTATTAATCTCGAAGTGGAGGTAGTTGGGCGTGCAGTTATGAATGACTTCCACGTCCGGATGCGCGATCAGATCCTGGTAATCTCCGTAATAATTCGGCACGCGATACTGCTCTGCCAGCTCCTTGGCCTTATCCGCTGAACTGCCTGCAATGGCAATGACCTCAATATCCGGCAGCCGTCTCAGCGACTCCAGATGGAAGCTCGCCGAGAATCCGGTCCCGATAACTCCTACCTTAATGGTCTTCATTCGTCCCACTCTCCTTCAATAGCAAGTAATGCCGTCCGTGTCTAGTATCGGTACATATGGACAGTATTACCCGTTCAAGGGGAGGGGTGAATCAACGGGTGGTGTTACAAGCACTTCTCTTTTACAACAGCCTGATTATTCTCGATTATAATTGTTGCTCGCCCTCTAGGTGACATTTCTGCATAGGAACAGACGGATTTCTCGTGAACTTCCCCTTGTGCCGTGGTGTATCTAATGAATACGGACATCTCCCCGTCTGAGCTGACGTCCGGGGTAATTCTAACCGACTTCCCGCTCCGCAGGGGACGATCGTATACCAGCTTGGAATCGCCCTCTATCACGTTGGCTTGGTCATCGGAATGGAGTACGCCGAATTCTATTCTGGTAATGTCTTGATCAGACTCGTTCTCAACCGTTACCGTAAAATTCTGCAGCATCAGAGCTATAAACGTGTCGCTCTTAAGGAAGCTAATGACTAGTGTCAGCAGAATTGCGTATATAACTAGACTTATGAGGATAATAGTCGCGATCTTCTTCCTTGCTTTCTTCTGGTACTGTATGAGGGACCTATTTATCTCATTTGCTGGCACAGGGCTCATCCTTTCCGGCGTAAGACTAGCAGACTCATTTTGCAACTTTTTCTAGAATTTACCGTCTTAATCTAACGAGACGACCTGAGAGAGGAAGGATTGCTTTGATTAGATACAGAAGTTTCTTGTTTGGATTGTGCGCCCTTTCTTCAATTGCTTTAGGACTATTGTATATGCCTTTTAACAACTATGTCATCTCAATCCCCGGTCTTGGACAGGAAGCGTATGGCGCTCAGATGTATACCGAGTTATGGGCTTATTGGTCAATTACTGGAGGAGTGCTTGTTTTGGTTTTAACTCTTGGAGGCTTCATTAATAGTAAGTGGTTTAAGACATTGTTTCAGATCATTTTACTACCCATCTTATTAATAATCGTGCTTATCCAACTTCCTGCTTTATTCTTTTGGCTTTATGTAGGTTTCGCACACCTGTCCTGGTCGAACGCAATTGGGTTTGTAATGCACCTCTTCCTTTTGCTCGTTTCCTTTTGCTCAGGGCTCATAGCCCTTGACCAAGTAGTTGACAAATACCGATCAAGTCATTAGTTAACTCAAAACGGGTGTACTATATAGGAGAGCCTCCTACAACAGTTAAGGATGTGTACTTTGGAAAATCTAAAAAAAGAGTTCCTAATGAACGTCATTGTATCTTCCTTCATTCTCAGTGCAACATATCAGCGGACCTGGCGGCTTTGTAGAGTTCTTTATATATTTGTTCCTATATTATTTGGTCCATGTATTGATTAGCATCATTAATTATTTTGTTGGCCGTATGGTTGGTGTATTCTATCTGAAGATCATAGCATTTAACTTACTAGGAGCACTGCTTGTCATTGGATTAATTCTATATACTAATAGTATCGCTTGGATCATTCTTTATCCATCCATCCTACTCCCAAGCATTGAAGTTATATTTTCCCTCATGCTATGATTATACATAATTAAGGGAACGGTGCGACAACACCGTCCCCAGCGTCAATAGCCGCTTTTAAGGGCGGTTGGCTTGGTCAAAGGGTGCGAACATAAGGAAAAGTAGGCTATCCTTCGTCGGGGCAGCCTACTTTTTCTTTAAGTAGGGGAGTAATGAACATCCCTAACAATCAGTATGAGTGCGTTCTTCACTTCAATCACAGTCATCACCCCCTTACAGGGGAGATTACCAACCGCCCTTACAGTCATTCTATTAACAAATATGGTAATTATATTGAATAGGAACCACATGGGTAAGTCCTAAGCCCCCGTTATAACAACTGCATTCGTATGTTGCTGAGTTATCCCTTCAACGAGCCGGCTAATGCGCCGGATATAAAGTAACGCTGCAGAAATACGAACATGGCAACCATTGGCACGGCCGTCACGACAACGCCCGTCAGCAGCAAGGGATAATCCGTAATGTATTCGCCTCGAAAGCGCAGCAGAGCGAGCGGCAGCGTCAGCTTGTCCTTGCCGTTGATGAGCAGCATTGGGAACAGCAAATCGTTCCACACGATGACGAACAGGAACGCCGCCGTGGCGGCAAGGAACGGGGCGCACAAGGGGAATACGATGCGCAGCAGCGTCGTCCAGTGTCCCGCCCCGTCTATCTCCCCCGCCTCTAGCAGCTCCCGGGGCAGTGTCTTCATGAAGCCCGTCAGCATGAAGACGGATAATGGCAGAAGCACCGACACCGTGACCAGTACTAGCCCCGTCAAGCTGTTGCTCCAGCCGAGCTTCTGCAGCAGCGAATATAGGGGAATCATGTTGACCTGAGAAGGCACCATGAGCCCCGCTGCGAACAAGGCGAACAACGCCCTCGCCGTTCGTCTTCCCGACCTCATAATCGCGTAAGCGATGCAGCCTGCGATTAGCAGCTCCGCGGCCACCGCCGACACCGTTACAACGAAGCTGTTGCGGAAGTATGTCCACATGGGCTGCCCGTCGAACAGCGCCGCGAAGTTATGGAACGACCAATTCGCGGGCAGACCGAGCGGATCAGCGTAGAATTCCGGCGTTGTCTTGAATGCCGTTAAGACGACGATGACGAGCGGCGCAAGTATAAGTAGCGCAAAGGCGACCAGCAAGAGCCGGCCGAACAATCTGATTACCATGCCAGTTACCTCCGACTGCTAGTAGGATATTCGGTCCGTTCGCAGCAGGCGGAACTGCAGGAACGTGATGAACGAGATCAGCGCAAGGAAGAAGACGGATCCCGTCGCCGCTCTCCCGAACGTGTAGCTCATGAACGCCGAGCTGTAAATGTAGGTCGACAGGATCTCGGTTGAGTAGGCGGGACCACCGCCCGTCATCGTGAATACAAGATCAAAAGCCTTAAATGACTGAATCGTCGTATACGACACAACGATTGCGGCGGCAGGCGCCAGCAGCGGCCAGGTAATGCGGAAGAACAAACCCAATCGGCCAGCCCCGTCGAGCCGAGCCGATTCCAGCAGCTCCTTCGGAATCGACTGCAGGCCGGCAACGAATAGAATGACCATCTGCCCAATATGCGCCCATGCCTGCACGGCCGCGATGGAGAAGATGGCAATTGTGGAATCGCCAATCCAATTATGCGTCCAGGAGGACAAGCCGACTAGTTCGAGCAACCCGTTCAACGAACCTAGCGTTGGATCGTATATGAACGTCCAGATAAAGCCTACGGACACAGACGATAGAATGGTCGGAAGGAAATACAGTGCCCGGAGTGCCACGATGGCCTTCGATTGTCTCGTCAATTGCACCGCCAGCAAGAGCGAGATAACGGATTGGCTTAGCACAACCGCGACCATAAACTTCAAGTTGTTGATCAGCGATTTCTGAAAGACAATGTCTTGCGAGACGGTCACGTAGTTCTCTAAGCCGATAAACTGATAGGACGGCGATAAGCCGTCCCAGTTGGTGAACGAATAATAGAAGCCGGTAATCGTAGGGTAGATGAACAGGCCGGCGTACAATAGCAATCCCGGCACCCAGAAGGGCAGAAGCTTCAGCCAATTCTTCATGCGGTTATTTCCCTATCTGCTGATCGACGATCGCTTGCGCATCTTTCGCCGCTTTCTGCGGATCGGTTCCCCCGAGAACAGCCTGGATGGAGCTCAGCACAGCCTTTTGTACCTCTGCGTTCGTAATGGTGAAGCGCGGCTGGAAGCGGGTTTTCTTAGCCGTCCACTCGGACACCGCTTGAAGCTCTTCCGTTGTATACGCCACATCCTTGACCGTAACGTTCTGTCCGGTACCGTTGGCGTATTCCGAGGCGATATCCTTACGGCTCAGAAACTCAATAAACTGCTTCGCTTCCTCCGGATGCTTCGACTTAGCATTGACGGCCAGCATATACGTTGTCGTATGAATGCCCTCGAACACAGCTTGATCGGCCGGAACGGTAATCGGCGCTAGAAGCTTCTGACGCAGATTCGGGTTGCTCGCCTTATTGCCCGCTAGTTGGTACGAACCGCTGGCCAAGATAGCCGCCTTCTCCTGAATGAACAATGCGTTGGCGGCGTCGGCCTTCGTGCCGAGCGCGTCCTTCTGGAAGTAGCCCTTATCGTTCAATTCTTGGAACTGTGACAGGGTCTTCACCCACCAATCCTCGGTCAGCTTCGTCTCGCCCGCTTGCAGCTTGACGAAGATATCTTCATCCGGAGCATTGTTCATGACCATCGGGTTCATGAATTGGCCCGGCCCGATGTCTGCGCCAGCGAACGCAATCGGCGTGAGGCCGGCAGCTTTGAGCTTCTCTGCCGCAGCAAGGAAGCCCTCCCAATCCTTCGGCACCTCAATGCCGTGCTTCTCGAACAGCGCCACGTTGTAGATCGGAATATTGTAGACGAGCTGATACGGAATCGCCAATTGCTTGCCGTCCTTCTGCCCTGCCTTGATGAGGGACGGCTGGAAGGCACCGACGAATGACGAGTCTGACAGATCCGTGAACAGTCCTGCCTTGGCAATCGCCTCGAACTGCGAGCCCGGGAACGAAGTGAACACATCGCCTACAGAGCCGTCGAGCAGCTTCGCTTGCACCGTAGATTGGTACTGGTCAGATGGGAATACCTGCGTCTCCACCTTAATGCCCTCATGCTCCTGTTCGAACTTGTCGATGATGACATCGAGGACGGCTTGATCTTCCCCGCGCCAGTGCACGAAGCTAATTGTAACGGGATCTTTGGTGCCTGAATTCCCTTGATTCGTCTCTTCCACTGTATCTTCGTTCGAGCCGCATGCAGCCAGCATCGTAACGAGCAGCGCAGTGACCGCTAGCAACGCAATTTTGGATGTTTGGAATAATGGTTTCATTTCTATGACCTCCGTATGCTTATATAGTTGGTACGATACCTTGCTGCTGCCCGGGCCTTCTCTCCGACAGTTTCCGCTTCACTAGCGGCAGCAGCAATCTTCCCGATATTTCGGCCTCCTCCAGATGCGGATAGCCCGACAGAATGAAGGAGGTAACACCTCCGTCGATGAACTCGAGAAGCCGGTCCGACACTTGCTCCGGCGTTCCCACGAACGCGACCGCGCCGCCGCCCCGAATAGCGGATAACCCTGACCATAGATTGGGTCCAATTACATAATCGTTCTGCTGCGACTGCTGCCACAAGTCCATTTGCCTCTTCTGGTTCGTTGCGTCCGTATTTGCGTGAAGTTTTTCTCTGGATGTCACCTTCTCAGGATCGGCCTTGCTCAGAATGCGCCATGCCGCCGCCCAAGCTTCCTCTTCTGTCTCTCTCACAACTAGCTGTGCGCGAATCCCATATTTCAACTGACGCCTGATGCCCTTCCGTGCTTCTAGCTCCTTGAGGTAGCCTTCCATCTCCGCTATCTGTCCGCTGATCCAATCCAGCGGTTCCGCCCACATGAGATATACGTCTGCCGCTTCCGCAGCGACGCGCTTACCCGCCTCCGAGCTGCCACCGAAGTATAGCGGCGGATGCGGCTTCTGCACGGGCGCGGGCAAGCAGACTCCTCCTTCGACCTGGTAGTGGCTGCCGGTGAAGGTATAGCCGTTCGCGTAGCCACCCTCGTGATGCCAGACGCCCTTCACGACTTCCAGGAATTCTCTGGTTCTCTCGTAACGCTCGTCATGGCTGCCGTGAAGCGGATCACCCGTCGCCTTGAGATCAATGGGATAATGGCCCGTGACTACATTGACAAGTGCCCTGCCTCCAGACATCCGGTCGAGCGTCGCGGCCATTCTAGCCGCAAGCACCGGCGTAATTAAGCCTGGCCGCATAGCGACCAACGGCTTAAGCCGCGTCGTTGCCGACGCCACCCATGAGCCTACGATCCAGCCGTCCCAGCAATCGCCTCCCGCGGGAATCAAGGCGAACTCGTAGCCCGCTTTCTCGGCTGCTCTGGCGACATCCACGAAATATTGCTGTGACGGCTCTCTCTCCACCGGCACACCGACGAATTCGCCATCTCCGTTAGTCGGAATGAACCACCCGAATTCCACTTCACTTGCTATGCTTGTTATGCTCATTATGATCGTCTCCTCATGTGCCTCATTGCCCTAGTAGCCTGCATAAAAAAATAGCAACAACAAAGCCATGCCTGTCGTGGCATTGCGCTTCGTCGTTGCTTCTCCGGTCGTCCGGTAGATAGCCAACAAATTTAATCGGATTAATCTGTTATTGGCATCATAATCGAATCGGATACCGGATGTCTATGTCAATTCGTTGGGAGAATGATTTGTCATTTTGTGTGTAAGAGAATAGATAAGCGATTGTTTTATGGGGGAGTTGGCGATAGAATAGATTCAAAAAAGGGGGAACGGGCCTTGTTTAATCCGACAAGAGAGGATCACCACGAGCTGCTTGAAATCCATTACTTCACGCCGTCAGCTATCGAGAAATCAGGTCCAGCCTGGCCGATTCGTCTAGGTGCCACGATAGCCAAACCTAACTATCATATGGGTCCAGGCACCTCTCCCTATTACTATCTGGTGTTGGTGCTAGAGGGTGAGGGCATGTTCCTGCAAGGGGGACGCAATTATCCGCTCAAGCCCGGCGATCTGTTCGGCCTGTTCCCCAAGGTCACGCACGAATACTACACGGTGCCGAACTTGCCGCTGCGCAAAGTATTTCTTACGCTGGATGGCAAGCACGCGCTCGGGCTCATGGAGAAGGTTGGCCTGTCGCCGCAGCATCCCTATGAGGCGGGCAGAGTGACGAAGGAAGCGGTCGAGACGATGGAGCGATTCTTCGAACATGTATCCGGCAGTGGACATGACCACACGGATCTGTCTCGGCTCGGCTTCCTCTACCAATTGTTCGCCGCATTAACTCGAGGCGATGACACCGGCTTGGAGCGGGACTCCCCGGCGGCCGAATGGCTAGAGAAAGGCAAGGACTACCTGGACCTGCACTACGCGGACGGCATCTCAATCGAAGGAACCGCCCGTTTCGTCGGAATCGACCGCGCCCATTTCACTAAGGAATTTAACAAGACATACGGAATATCGCCCATGAGATATTTGCAGCGTCTGCGGATGGACGAAGCCATCGCGCTGCTTGCGAGCACCGACTACAAGCTTGCCGAAATTGCCTACTCCGTCGGATTCGGCGACCTGCCCACCTTCTCCAAGGCGTTCAAGAAGCATACGGGCAAGACGCCTTCCCACTATAGGTTACTGCTGCATGAGGCTTCCCATTCTGGTTCATCCTACTCCGAGCATTGAAGTTGCGTTTATACTTTATTGAGGGAATGGTGTGTCAACACCGTTCCCAGCGTTAATACTCGCAAGGGCAGTGGCTTCGCGAAGAATGCATAGTAAGAAAAGTAGGATAGCCTCGCACGAATAAACTCCCGACTTATTAAAAAATACAGTTTACTGTAGTCAGTAATATAGTGGCCTTTAATCTTGTTTCCAAGTTAGACGTGATACATAAATGATTACCCCCCCCTCCTTATCATCTCTATTCTTTAACCACCGTTAAATCAACTACATTTTGTTCCTAAGTGAGGGATTTATGTGCTACAATATACGAACATATGATCGTATAAATTCTTCAAAACAAATGATTTAGGAACAAGTGTTCTTATTTTGGTTGATTTTTTACTTAATACTTTCACTTAATAAAGACATAAGTAGAAGAAGGAGTGGTTCTATGCTTACTGCTGAACAAATAAGAATTTTCCAAGAATACAAAAAGAATAAGAAAAGGATATTCTCCGATCGTATCATTCAAAGCTTTTTCCAAGATGGAGTTCATATCGAACTTTTAATATTAGCCTCTGACGGTAATTCAGATGCACAGAAACAAATCGAGGAAAAATTTCTTAGACATTATTTTCGCATCCGTTTTATAAACTATGTGTCATCGACAATTAAGTTTTATACCATAGGACAGCAGAGAGCATTACAGAAATACGATACTAGGTCTCTTCTTGTTCTTGATAAGCCCATTTCTGAAAACGGAATTACTCTAAAAGACTCATTAGAGAGTAAGCATAGTTCCTACAAGGAAGGTTCAATCAATGCAGATCCTAAGTATTTCTTAGAATCCTTCACAAATTCACTTTTAGAAGAAGCCTTTCAATTACTTACTGAAAAACAAAAGATTATAGCTACCCTTTGTTATGCACTCTCCTTTCAAGATAATGAGATTGCAAAAATGATTAAGGTATCACCACAAGCAATCGGCAAAACAAGAAATCTAGCATTACGTAAGCTGAAAATATATATGACAGAAAGGAGATGATTCCAATTGGATAGCTCACAAACGGTTTCTTTTGTAGTAACTGCTATAAGTCAGGTTGGCTTTCCAATAGTCCTTACCGGCTATCTGCTTACTCGCTTTGAGAAGAAGCTAGACATTTTAACAGACACTATTACGAGATTAATCGAAGTAGCAAATAACAGAAAGGATGAAGAGGTTAATGGAAGAAGAAATATTTGATTTAGTATTAAGAGCCCAGCAGGGTGACAAAGAAGCGATGAGTAAAATTCTCTTAACGATAACTCCATTAATTAGAAATGCACAAAACAAGGTTAAGTATGATAACAGGGATGATTTAAAACAAAACATTGTTGAACTTCTTATTCAAAAAATTATGTCCTATGATTTAAAGCACATTCCAAATTTTTCTTCTTTTTGTCAGATGCTAATTGAAGTTGATGATGAGAAGCTGCAGGCTGTAGCCGAATCAACTGAAGCCTATAATTGGTTTAAGACTCAATGAGGCTGTCTCAAAAGTAGGTATGCTCACTTAAGGAGACAGCTCGCTAAATGGAATAGTTAGCAAAAAACGAAAAATGGCGATGCTAGGAGGGCTATCCCTGCATCGCCATTTTTGACTTTCGGTCTATTACGGGTTTTTTAAGTAAATTGTGGGCAAGCGAAAGCCACCCGACCTCAAGGCTTACCTTGGGCAGGCCTCAAAGTAGGAATCCTTTGTTGTTTTTTACTTGTCTTAAATTCAGAAGGTTGTTATTTTCACTTTCAAGTTCACTTTATAGATATAACTTAAGCAACAAGCTTAAGAAAAAAGGAGTGGTATAAATGGCATCATTAATTACAGGAAGCACGGCAGTATCTCGATCACCAGAGTGGGCAAGCAAAGGAACAAGTACAGTATCAAAAGGCGGCGGTTACGTATTTTTCTCAGATAACCCAGAAGCTGTTGATAGCACTGACTTGGTGGATGCAGGGAAATGGCTAAATAAAGATACTGTTAGCGGTGCAGGGTTTGTGTATCTATGGCATCATAATACGACTGGCGCACCTTTAAAACATGCCTTGTTAGTCTATAACCCAAATAATTTTGCTATTAAAGTGACTTCAAGCAATCATGGAATAACAAACGCCTCTGGGGATAGTGATTCCAGCGCTTGGTTAGACTACTTCTCGGGAACCGTTACCCAAGCTCCTGTAGTGATTAACCCAACATCATTCGGTGTGCTGTTCCAGCAAAATATTAATACTGGCAATAACTTTGGTATTATAGCTAAAACGAATGTAACAAATAACAGCACATCTGCAGCAGCATCAGCCTCATTCTACGATGTTGCATGGGTTAATAGTTATATTGGAGCAACAGGGTATGCAGCAAAAAAATCTGCCACTATGCGTAGGGGAAAGGGGCCAACGTATTACAACACCATCAGCCTGGCAGCAATTTCTCCTTCAGATAGTGTTAATGGAGTTGCATACCAAATCTGCGGTTCTACTGATTATCCTGGTGTCTTTGGTACAGATGATCTTGTATATATTACAGATCCTGCAGGAGTATGCTCAGGTCTTAACCATGGTTCATATGGGCAACAAATGGCTGTTACCTTAAAAGTTAAAAACACTTATTCTACAGCTAAGAATTTTAAAATATATATGGGTAAAACCGGACCAGGGTTTTCATTCCCACTAATTAATATGGCAGGTGTATCACTCTCATACAAATGGAAAGCAGGTAACACTTACGTTGATATGATTGACACTGGTAGTGTTCCAGCCAACTCTGAGGTGACGGTAAGCTTTTTCTTGGTCATTCCTGCAGTATCGTCTACACCATTCGTTATTGGCGCTAGAATGGCTTAAGAGTAAATTGTATATAAGATCACATAAATTAAAAGACACCGATCTCCATCGAGATCGGTGTCTACATTTCATTATAATATGTTGATGTACATCTCTTGTAGCGCTACCTTAGGTCTACACAATTTGAACTATATAATTATAAAACCTCACAAAAGGCTGGAAGCTTTGTTTCTTCGTTTGACCCTCGATCGTATAGTTGACGGTATTTGGAATCTTGCAATAAATACTATAAGTTCCTACTGCAAGAGGCTTCCCATTTTTGCCCATCATATCCCATTTTATTTCTCTAGGTGTATTAGCATCAAATGGTTTCCATAGGCCAGAAATAGTTGTTATCTTTTTGCGATAGACCTCCGTTTCACTACGGTCAGCATGAACTCTACTCACTACTAGCTCAATTGGAAATGATTCATATTTAGCTGGGTTACTAGCAGTATGAATGGCAACCATACTCATAGTAAATATGTTGCCTTGACGGATTTGTCCTGCATATTGATTTACATAGGAATCCTTTGGTACATCTGCTGGTATCATAGGATAGAGAGAACTTTCACCCTTATGTTCCAATTCTCTGCTATCAAGACTAAAGTCAAATGCCATAGGTGATCCCCCATTTTGATTTGTATCAAAGTCTGGCCATGACCATTTCATAGAATTATCAATAACAGAAATTTGATAGGAAGCAGTAGACTCATTCATCATTAAGTTGGTCCGAAATGACCGAATATCACCTGCTTTAGGCGGACTCGAATTCTCTTGGTGAATATATACGTAATGTGAATTATAGATGGTGGTTCCCCCATCTTTATTAAGGGATGTAATAAGAATCCTTTTATTCTTAAGATCTTTATGGAACTTTATTACCCCTCTATCCAGAATATCTGGGGTTACTCCCGACGACTCTAAGTATCCGATACTTACATAATTATCTGGATCTGAATACTTCAGTTCCTTTTCTGAAAGCTGAATAGGATCATCTTGTTGATTGGAGTAAATATCAATACGAGGAAGTTTGTTTTTCGTCGGGGGCTCATAACTAATGGTTGCATCCATAGCCTGTGCGAAGGTGCGAAGAGGTACATACACTCTCTTGTTATAATTGATGACTTCTCCATCTGTTTGACCAATCTCGTTGGCACCCATATATTTGTGCACCTTAATCGTACTAGGGAAGAGAACAGCTTGAATTTTCGGCGATGCAATAGCTCCTGTAGCAAAAGTTACAACTGCTCCGCAAGCTAGCGCTAGGACCATTTTTTTGTTCATAATCAGCTCTCCTTGTATTTAAATTAAAGGCACCACCCACATTCGGTGATGCCTCAGTTACAATTACTGATCCGCCCGCTCATCCAGCGGGTAGAAAATTAAATTAATCGGGAACGCCGAGCCAGCTGGAGGGCTGAACTCAATATCTAAGCTATCTTCGTTGCCCGTTGTTTTGGCAAGGATAATCATGCCATCAAAGGCTGTCAATACACCAGAATCCGGTGTCATCCGCATGTCGCCATTAATCTTGAACGGACCACGGAACGGGCCGCCCTTGGCTAGCAGCATAATCGCCATCCGGCGCGGCTTGTCAGAGTGAATCTTATAGACAGTGCCGTAGTTGCCTGGATTCACCACTTCCATACCGCGGAGCGGATCGTATCCCGGCTGGAACAGATCACTCTTGCCATCACCAATGACCAGTCTCAGTGGCTTCTGCATCGCCTTATCCGACAGATCCAGCTTCCAGTCGAAGCCGGTCACTGGGAAGGTTCCGCGAATATGGCCGTTGAACGGCAGCTTCGGCAGGTCGAGCATATCCTTGGATACCTTATCCCCTACAGCGAAGGTGAACTGCACCTGGCCGTCCGTCTCTACATCGTAGATGACGTTAACCCCTTGAGCCGGGTAGAAGTCAGGGAACTGCTTGTAGATGAACGTCTCGCCTGGCGGAATCGTCATTCGCTCACTAACAGGGTCGTTCAGTAGGAAGTCTACCGTTCCCTCGCTCCCCATCAGATGCGCATAGATCGTTGGGTATACCTCACCCTTGTTAGTCGTGCGGATCGTGACCGGCTCGTCGGTCTCATTCTTAGCCAGGATCGCGAAGGATACCTTCTTGTCCATCCCGTTCTGATGATTCGCGTACAGACGGCTCTTGCCCTCTACACTATCCTGATACAGAATACCCAGCTCCTTGAACGTCTCCGGGCTGTCGCTTAGCAGGAGCGAGCGGGACTTGTCTTCCGTGACAGATTGCTTCGGCACTTGAGGCAGATCCAGATAGTTGCCGTACAGCGTATTCCAATCCGTCTTAATGTAGCCGCCTACCGGCTTCGTGTAGATCGGATACTCTACCTTGCTCAGGTAGATCTTATCCTCGATAACCAGCTGCCGAGTGTAGGGAGAACTCACATTGCCATTCTTATCGGACACCTTAAGTGTAATCGGGTAAGTACCCGCCTTGAAAAAAGCCTCTTCCTTCCCGACCCACTCATACTTCAGCCCCTCGGCATCCGGGTCGTAGCTCAAATCGACATACTTGATCGGCTCACCGATCTGGTAGCTGGGCTTAGCGAAGGTGAACTTCGCAACCGGTCTTGAATTGCCAAGCTCCGGGTTGTAGACGCCTGACGGCTGACGGACGTGCAGGACATCAATCCTTCTCAGTTCATTGTTGTACGTGTATGTAGCATCCATATAATCGGACAGCCAGGTCAGCTTAATCATAAGGCGGCCGTTCACAATGGTTGCCACTTGATCAAGCTTGAACCAGTAGCCGTTGACGAAGGCTGACTTGTTCTTCAGATCCAGCATAATGTTGTACTTCGGTGTCTCCATCTCAATCTGCTGCTTCTCCGCGATCCATTCCACCTTCATGCCGAAGGCATCGCCGAGGAACTTGGCCGGGACGAAGGTCTTGCCATTCTTAATGACGGGTGCTGCATCCAGCTTAACCTGGTCCCCATTCAGGAATGCATCCTGCTTGTCGACATAGAACACAACGTAAGTGGTACCAGAGGTGATCCCTTCTTCTTCTTCAACCGCTTGTGCCACTGCTCCGAGCGGCAGCAATAGGAACGTTAGCATGAGGGCAATCAGCTTCTTGCTTGCGTGTAAGGACATCATGTGCGTATTCTCTACTCCCTTGACTGGTTTATTAGCGGGATGGATGATATCAGATGCTCTTCCATATTCCGTTACGTTGGTTAGACGTCATCCCTGCGAGAAAGTTGCACCCTTGTCTGGGAAAATGTTACTAATCTGTGACAGGTTAAGAAATGGTAAAGACCTAGTAATAGCTTAGACCTAAATATTAGCAAGCAAACAGGGTTTGCATTCAAACCCTCGAATTAGGTAATAAATGAATAATAGAACATACAGTAGGAGAGGAGTAAGAGATGACAACTTCCGTTGAATTAGAAAAACCGCATTGGAAAAGAAATATTACCCTCTTCCTGAGCGGACAAGTCTTCTCCCTATTCGGTTCCTCCCTGGTTCAGTACGCGATTATGTGGCACGTAACGCTTACTACTAAGTCAGGGTTAATGATGGCTATCTTTATTATATGCGGATTCGTCCCGACCTTCCTGTTGTCCCCGTTCGCAGGGGTATGGGCGGACCGTTACAATCGCAAGCTCCTCATTATGATTGCAGATGGCATGATCGCTTCCGTTACGCTGCTTCTCGCCATTACCTTCATGCTCGGATATGACGAGCTATGGCTGCTATTCGCCATTGCTGCCGTTCGAGCGCTCGGAGCAGGCATACAGACCCCTGCGGTCGGAGCGATCCTGCCCCAGATTGTACCCGAGGAGCAGTTGACTAGAATTAACGGCATTAACGGAAGCCTCCAAGCTCTCATGATGTTCGTTGCCCCTATTGTCAGTGCGACACTGCTCACCGTCGCTTCTATAGAGACCATCTTCTTCATTGATGTAGGAACGGCGCTCATTGCAATCTTGATCCTATTGTTATTCTTGCGAATCCCTCGGCATCAGAAGGCGGCTGAGCAGCAGACGACCAGCTATATGGACGACTTCCGACAGGGCATAAGCTACATTCAGACCCATAGCTTCCTTAAGCCGTTCTTCCTGTTCCTTGCGATCTTCTTCCTGCTCATGGCACCGGCAGCCTTCCTAACCCCGCTGCAAGTGACCCGAAGCTTCGGCGATGATTACTGGCGACTGACCGCTATTGAGATTGCCTTCTCTGTAGGCATGATGGCAGGCGGAGCGTTCATTGCATCTTGGGGCGGCTTCCGTAACAAAATCTATACGATGACCATCGCGACCTTGATGATGGGTCTCTGCACCATTGCTCTAGGCATCGTCCCCGTATTCTGGATCTACTTAGCGGTAATGGCCGTATTCGGAGTGGCCATTCCGATATTCAGCACCCCATCAACCGTCCTGCTGCAGGAGAAGGTTGACGAGAATTACATGGGGCGCATATTCGGTGTATTCGGTATGATCTCGACGTCGATGATGCCTCTCGGCATGCTGCTGTTCGGCCCATTAGCGGATATTATTGAGATTGAATGGCTGCTCATCGTGACCGGATTGTTCATCGTTATCCTGTCTATTTTCTTCATTCGCAGCAAGCCGCTGGTCGAAGCCGGAATGCCGGCTGCTGTCACGGAGGCTTCGCAAGAGCAGGGCGAAGCATGACATAACAAGGGCCACCCCGTTTTGCAGCAGGGTGGCCCTTGTTTGATGTTTTTCACACACAGTAGTCTAATTGGATCGGCTCGCTTGGAGTTCATGCTCAGTCTGATGCAGCTCACGAATCATCCGCTGGAGGAAGAGGCTCTCTTGTCCGCCTAGTCCCGTCTGGTTGTCCTGTACAATCATCTTGCCGATATTCCTCTTCAAGATCTCGCTTCTGCGTCCCAGCAATTCTGTGTAAGTCAAGTAAGTCCTCTCCCTGCTTCCAAGTATGGTCTCTCTTAGTCTCCTCTAAGTATAGAGCACCTTGCTTGAAGGGGCTAATCGGCTCAGACCTGATTATCCGGAATGTTCCAGGATGATTAGCGATTAGTCAGACCTATTGGAGGAGATTCGCAATCTTCCTCCCTCATGCCCGAGAATAGACCTCCCATCCACTATTGGAAAATTCTAAAAAATCCCCGCTTGCGAGCCCGCGTATCCAGCCCGCTATTCTGCCCGGCCGCCTCTGCTTGCGGCATCATGGGCTGCTGGCCCTGGAGCGTCTCGATACAGGCTGCGATCTGCTCGACGGTCTTGCGAATCTCATCGAGCTCCTTGCGATGCTGCAGCACCTGCATAGACACAACCTCATTCGCCTTCTGGTCGATCAGCAGCTCCATCTGCCGAATGCGAGCCATGAGCTCCTCTACTTCACCGTTCGATGGAGGGGGCGAGGTCTCCTCTCTGGAAGCTGCCGCCTCAAGCTTCGCCGCTTGCTGCTGGGGCTGCGCGCTGGGGTGATGCAGCTGTTGGCTCGGCTGTTGCTGCAGCGTGGACGGTGACTGCGGCATCGGCTGTGCCGAGTGCGGCTGTGCCTGGGGCATTGGCTGTGCCTGCGGTTGTGCCGAGTGCGGCTGTGCCTGGGGCATTGGCTGTGCCTGCGACATCCCGAGACTTGGCAGCTCGATCTGGTCCATCGTCTTGCCCTTGTCGATCTGCTCCTTAATATGCACGAGCCGCTCCAAGCCTTCGTCGCTGAATAGATAATGACCGTTCGGATCCTTATAGAACGAATGAGGATAAGTTGACGCCCAGCGCTTAATCGTCGTCTGGCTGACGCCGAGCATCTCCGCTGCTTCCCTTGTCTTCACAACACTCATTAGAATCACCTCACAGGTAGATTGGTTATAGGGTATTCGCTGCCGCGGAGGCTCGTCCCTGCAAGGGTGACAAAGGTAGTGCCTATTCGCTAAATAAAGTGGTTTTCTCTATATTTTCTGGCCTCGGGCTGGGCAAATATCATGAACCTTATCTACACAGAACGCTCAACATTTGAAGTCATCCCTCGTATACTGTATCAATGAGATGATGGAGAGGCGGGACTGCTGTGCAAAAATGGTTGGCTTCGCTAGTTATAGTCCTCGTGTGGTTGTCGCTGAGTACTGGCAGTGCGGATCGAGTGTATGCGTGCAGCTGCGGGCCTGCGAGTGTAGAGGAACGATATGAGGGTGCAAGCGCTATATTTACGGGGACGGTCGTGAGCAGAGATGCTGAGGGCGGGAATATTTTCAAGGTGGATAAGGTGTGGAAGGGAGATCCGTCAGGCGGCTATGTGCATAGCGGGTTCTTCGGTATGTGCGGGACAGAGTTCGAAGAGGGGAAGAAGTATCTTGTCTACACCTACGCCCACAAGGGAGTCGAGCACACGGACCTATGCAGCGGCAACAAGTTGATTAGCAAGGCGGGCAACGATATGAAGGCTCTGGACCAGGTGAGTAGTGAATCGGAGCAGGAATGGACGTATGTGCATACCCTCATCGTCGGCGGACTAGTGCTGATCAGGGTACTCGTGGCTCGGAAGCGCCCGCGGAAGAAGTGAGTGCTCGCGCTGGCACAAGGGAGCAGCGCGTAGCGCGAGCAGTGCAGCGCTGAGGAGGAGCGTAGAGTAGCTACTCAGCTCATTTAGAGGTACTTTTTACCTCTATTTCACTCAAACCCAGCTACTCAGCTCATTTAGAGGTACTTTTTACCTCTATTTCACTCATATCCAGCTACTCAGCTCATTTAGAGGTACTTTTTACCTCTATTTCACTCAAACCCAGCTACTCAGCTCATTTAGAGGTACTTTTTACCTCTATTTCACTCAAACCCAGCTGCTCAGCTCATTTAGAGGTACTTTTTACCTCTATTTCACTCAAACTCTGCTACTTCGCTCAATTAGAGGTACTTTTTACCTCTATTTCACTCAAACTCGGCTACATCGCTCAGATAGAGGTCTTTTTGACCTCTATCTCGCTTGGCCTCCTCTGCGCGCTGATCTGTAGAATGATCTGCCTGGGCGTAGTCAATTAACCACACTTGCGTTCAACGCCCATCGCCCCACAAGCCTGCACCATCAGCACCCTTCGCATGCTTCACAGGCTAGCCAAGCAAGCTTCTCCGCCCTCTTCAACTAACCTTACCTAGCACAAGTGGAAGCTTCCGATATATTTAATAGCCACTACAGCCCGATGAACTAGACCACTCTTGTACGAAGTACTAGCATCCTCTAGATTGCAGTGGAAAAACCTCATGAAAACGAACATCCTGCCACACAAGTCGTTTACGCTTCCTTCATTCCGTTAATCCTAAGTAACATCAGTTATTAATGAGGTGAACTTTCCGGTGAACTTAAAGTCTGCCCCGCTGCCTCTCGAGCCGATTATTCCGTTCGAGCCGATGAGCAGTGACACCATACCGAAGCAGGACTATTGGCGATATGAGATTAAGTGGGACGGCACGCGAATTCTCACTTACCATAATGAGGCGGCGACGCGGCTCCTCAACCGTAAGCTTAATGAGCGCACGCATCACTATCCGGAGCTGCTGGATGTGAGCGCGTATTGCCGCGCGAATTCGGTCATTTTGGATGGGGAGGTCATTGCGCTGGGGGCGAATGGGCGGCCTTCTTTTCACGAGGTGATGCGGCGGGATCTCATTAAGCGGTTGGACCGGGTGAAGGAAGCTCGGCAGGCGGTGGCGGTGACGTATATGGTGTTCGATCTGTTGTACTTGGACGGGGAGTGGGTGACGGGCAGGCCGCTGTCGGAGCGGCTTCAGCTGCTGCAGGAGGTGATTCGGCCTTCGGCACTGGTACAGCTGGCACCCAGCCATCCGGATGGGGAAGCGCTGTTCAACGTGGTGAAGCAGCAGGACATGGAGGGTATCGTGTGCAAGGACCTGCGGAGCACCTATGTGCTGGACGGGAAGGACAAGCGCTGGCTCAAGGTGAAAAACTACGGAGACGCAGTCGCCGTCATCGGCGGCTTCACGCTCCGGGACGGGATCGTGAACGCCGTGCTGCTCGGGCAATATGATGCCGAGGGCAAGCTGTGGTACATCGGCCACACCGGCACGGGCCGGTTAACCGCTGCAGAGTGGCGGGGGCTGACGGAGCTGCTGGCGCCGACTGTTGCGGCGGAGCGGCCTTTTGCGAAGCGGCCTGACCGCTACAAGGATGCCCACTGGGTGCAGCCACTGCACACGGTGAAGGTGCAGTACAGTGAATGGCGCTGGCAGGAAGGCCGCTCGCTGCGCCAGCCCTCTATTCAGGCGCTAGTCGGAGTGGCGCCTGAGGATTGCCGCCTACCCTGGGTGTGAGGGAAAGCACCCGCAAGTAACGGCAGATAGGCCATTTTGCTGGGTGTTTTTTTTTGCAAGGCTAAGCCGTTGGACTATCTCCCCGCTTCGCACTGAAGAGGAATAAGAGCAGGAACCCGGCAACAAGCGACGAGATGCTGCGGGGGATGAGTTCGTGCAAGTACCACTCTGAGAAGATTGCAACGATGAGTACGGGCAGGAAGGCGAAGAGGAGCAAGGGCAGATTAAGCTGCAGCTTCCTTCCTCGGATGAATAGTACGGAGATAAAGATGCCTAAGACAAAGTACAGCAGCTTGCTGAGCAACAGCAAGTTCGCGGTATCAGGATTGAACTCCCACACCTCCGTTAATCTCGCTTCCACACTGGAAGCAACGAACAACAGTCCAATCAGGGCGGCTGACCACAATAGATATCCAACAGAGTTAAGTAGGCTTCGCAACTGGATAACACCTCCTAAAATATAGAGTAAGCTCCAGTTGACTGGTATCCCTACCTTACCATAATGAATACAGCACAGCTACAGCAAAACCTAACGATCTGTTCGCTTGACGCCCTCTCCTCCCATCAGGTATCCTAGAACACATCAACCAAATCTTGCATTCTACTTACGACGGAAGCACCCGTAAGATACGGCCGAGAGGCCTGTCTTGCTGGGTGCTTTTTTTATGTTGTATGCCGTTGTATGCGGATTGCATAACTCACTCTAAGGAGGAATACCGCTTCATGATGACCAACCGCCGTACCTTCATTACCCGTACCTTAACAACCTTCACCACCCGTCCCTGCAACACCCTTGTGCTGCTCCTGCTGACCATCACCGTCACTCTAACCACCCTGCTCTCCCCCATCTCGGCAAGCGCCTCACCGCTCGTCATTACCGCTGCGACCGAGACGGCGTTCACCAAGATGCTTGGGGCCGCAGACAAGCAGACCGCGGACAAGCTGCGGAATGCCCACGCCGAGCTGCTCACGCTGCAGAAGCAGATTGATGAGTGGGAGACTCGCGGGACTAAGCTACATTACAGCAATGAGGAAGCGATTGTGCTGCTCCGCAAGGACATCAAGCTCATCGACGCCGCTAAGATTGCCAAGCTGCAGGCGCAAGTGAATCAGACGAAGGAGAAGTACAAGACGCTGTTCGCGCACTATGCGTCGCTTAATCAGCAGCTCAAGGTCGCCAGGCTGGCGAAGAGCAAGGAGTTGACCGCTTACGTGAATGCGCAGCTAGACCTGACACGTATCGCCGTTCAGCTCGCCCGTCAGGACATTCGGAGCAAGGAAGCTCTCCTGACGGCCGCCAAGGACAGTGCGAACAAGCTCATCGCCCGCATCAGAGCAACTCTGGAGGAAGTCGATCCGATCTATATCCAGATTAAGGCCGAGAAGAGTGCAGCCAGCGCCGCCACCAAGCTCCTCACCTCCGAAGCCAGGTATCTCGGACAGGTTATTAAGAAGGGGGATACCGCCAGCACCCTTCATTCCTTCTCCCTCCTCACGACCTACTCCAAGCAGATCAGCGCGAAGAAGACGAGCATCTACAACCTTGAGCTGAAGATTACCGCCATCATCGCCCGCGCCCGCATCCAAGTTCCTCCAACTTCTTAATCCACACATGTGATCCAACTCCTCGCCTTCTACGTGACACTCCATGACTAACCCATAACCAAGATCGTAGAGGAGTGTATATCGTATGAAAATCAAAAAAACCATCATCGCCATCCCGCTGAGCGTCGCCCTACTACTCCCGACAGCAGGACTGGCAAGCGCCCATGACCATGGCGCCAGCGGGCACACCATGGCTGTGAAGGGTCCAGCCGAGGTGTCCAACAAAGCCGTCGACCTTCGCGCTGCACTCGATGCCCTGCTATCCGAGCATGCTTACTTAGCTGTTGTTGCGATGCAGAAGGGCATTGACGGCAAGGGCGACTTCGAAGCCGCAGCCGGCGCCTTGAATCAGAACACGGAAGACCTGAGCAAGGCGGTCGCTTCCGTCTATGGCAACGAGGCCGGCAGCAAGTTCAAGGAGATCTGGAGCTCCCATATCGGCTACTTCGTCGACTATGTGAAGGCAACGGCAGCCAAGGACGAGACGGCCAAGAAGGCCGCGCTTGCCGAGCTAGATGAGTATCGCGCAGAACAAGCCGCTTTCCTTGATACCGCTACAGGCAGCCGCCTGAAGGCGAAGGAGCTGGAGGAAGGCTTGAAGGTGCATATCAACCAGCTTCTGTGGGCTTTTGACAACTATGTGGCTGGTGATTATGACAAGGCGTATGACAGCGTCCGCGAAGCGATTCATCATATGTACGGGGTCGGCAAGGGGCTGTCTTGGGCCATTACCGACCAGTTCCCGGATAAGTTCGACAAGAAGGTCGTAGACACACCAGCCGCTGACCTGCGAGCAGACCTGAATCACTTGCTCTCCGAGCATGCGGCACTAGCCGTCCTGGCGATGCAGAAGGGTATCGACGGGGCTAAGGACTTCGAAGCCTCTGCCGGTGCGCTGAACGAGAACACCGATGAACTGTCCGCAGCAGTCGGTTCCGTCTATGGCAAGGAAGGCGGCGAAGCGTTCAAGAAGATCTGGAGCTCTCATATTGGCTACTTCGTCGACTACGTGAAGGCAAGCGGTGCGATGGATGAAGCCGCCAAGAAGAAGGCCCTCGAGGAGCTGGACGAATACCGCGTCGAGCAAGCGAAGTTCCTTGATACCGCAACCGAAGGCCGCCTCAAGGCTGCTGATCTAGAGGCTGGGTTGAAGGTGCACGTCGACGAGCTCCTGCTCGCCTTCAACAGCTATACAGCGAAGGATTATGCGAAGGTGTATCCAACGCTGCGTGAGTCCTATGCGCATATGTTCGGAGTAGGCCTAGGCTTAACTAGCGCCATCGTAGATCAATTTCCGGATAAGTTCGCGGGCAAGATGCCTGCTCAGATGCCAAGAACCGGACTCGGCGGCATGAGTGACGAAGCTGCCGAAGGCAACGGCTGGCTAACAGCCTCCCTCCTTGCGATTGCGATGGCTTCCTTATTGTCCTTCCTCGTTATCCGTCGCAAGGTTACTAATAAATAATCAGCGCCCGAAGGGGGCCGCCCCTTCGGACCTCCATCATGATGCAACAGACACAGAATGGGAGGTGGATGGGCATTGAGGAAGGCCACTTGGACCTTACTGCTAGCGATTCTATTAGTGACGATATCGGCTTGTTCCTCCTCCGCTGCCGATCCTAACGTTGGCGGGTCTGGTCGGCCGCAGGCAACGGCAGCGACAACCGCGCCAACAACCGGGGAAGATAGAGACACCTCTGCTAATGCTGCTAATGCAACCATCCCTTTACCGAGCCCGAGCCCCAGCCCAACTCCGCTAACCCCTCCCGCTGTGCTGAAGGAAGCGAATCTTGGCATCGTTCCGGCGGTGCTGGAGATTCCTGCAATCGGGGTCAAGGCAGACGTCGAACAGGTGGGCACCGCAGCGAGTGGAGAGATGGGTGTCCCAGCCTCTATGGACGGAGTCGGCTGGTTCGAGCCGGGCACGAAGCCGGGGGACCGCGGCAATGCGGTAATAGCAGGACATGTAGACAGCAAGACGGGGCCTGCTGTCTTCTACAAGCTGGATCAGCTCGAGAAGGGCGATGAAGTGATAGTAGAAGATGTGCACGGCAAGAGACTTACCTTCATCGTCCAACAGATAGAGAGTTACCCAAGGGAAGCTGCGCCGATGGAGGATATCTTCGGCTTCTCCTACCAGAGTCAGCTTAATCTGATCACCTGCACAGGAGAGTTCAATCGAGAGGCCAAGACGCATGATGAGCGGCTTGTTGTCTACACAGAATTGAAGAAGTAAACAAAAAACCACAACCAAGCAGGACGAGATATCATTCGCCTTGGTTGTGGTTTTCATTGGGTAAACAAGCTCTCACCTCGGCCGTTCCTAACGACTTAACGAGGATTCTACCCGTTAAGTCGGCTGGCTCGCCCTCTGATGGCGGACTTAACAAGGTTATTCCTTGTTAAGCTGCTACAATCAGGCCAGGCTCGGCACTCCTTCGCGACTTAACGAGGATTCTACCCGTTAAGTCGGCTAGCTCGCCCTCTAATGGCGGACTTAACAAGGTTATTCCTTGTTAAGCTGCTACAATCAGGCCAGGCTCGGCACTCCTTCGCGACTTAACGAGGATTCTACCCGTTAAGTCGGCTAGCTCGCCCACCAACTGCGGACTTAACAAGGATTCTCCTTGTTAAGTCGCTCGCGTAGGGCACACCCGCCGCCCTTACTCCTCCTTCAACAATCCATACAGATAATCCACCGAACGCATCGCGTATTCGAAGCGCTGAGGCTTGCCGCCCTGCAGCAGCACGAGACACGGAACGCTCCTAATCTGCCAGCTGTCGCGCAGCCGCGGAGCGAAGTTGATGTTCATCCGGTACAGCGTCGCACCAATGGGCAGTGCCGTCACCACTTCAAGCATCCGCTCGGCGACCTTGCAGGTGCCGCAGAATGGGGTGTAGAACAGAATCGCATCCCTCCCCTGCCCAATCCGCACCATTCTCAACCACTCGTCTTCCCCAATCTCCTGAATAGCCATCTTCCGCTTCACTCCTCATTGCCCCAAGTATACAGGACCCTTGCCCCGGCATTCAACCAACTCTCAGCTTCGGCTCAGGTTCGCTTCATCTTGTCCGGCTATCCTATGGTTGTGTTACCAGATAGATCCATGAAGGAGGCAGATTAGTATGAGAAAATCCCTATGGGCAGCAAGCGTCCTCGCCCTAACCGTAACGGTCAGCAGCGGACTGCTCCTCTCCGGCCAGGTGAACGCCGCCGAGACGGTGCAGAAGCTATCCGGACACCTCGGCTTCGGAGGAGGCGGGGGTGGTAAGGACATCATTCGCACCACGTTCCAGAACGAGGAGCTGCTGAAGCTGCTGGGCGTAACGGAAGAGGAGCTGCATACCTCACTGAAGTCAGGCAAGTCACTTGCCGAGTTGGCTGGTGAGAAGGGTGTCGCTGTACAGAAGGTCATCGATCTGGAAGTCAAGCTGCTGACGGCTGAGCTGAACCAGAGACTGAAGGATAGCAAGCTGACGCAGTCCGAGTATGACGCGCAGAAGGCCAAGTTAGCTGAGGTTGCGAAGACCTTGGTGAATACTACTCCGAAGAAGCATGCCTTCCGCAAGGATATGGCACCCGGACATAGCCCGTTCGAAGCAGATGTACTTACCAATTCAGACATAGCCAAGCTGCTGGGCTTAACCCAAGCAGAGCTGAAGACAGCCCTGCAATCTGGCAAGTCCCTCTCCGATCTGGCAGCTGAGAAGGGTGTCGCCGTGCAGAAGGTCATCGACCTCGAAGCCGCGGCTATTAAGAATTCGTTAGCCGAGCAATTGAAGGCGGGCAAGCTGACGCAATCCGAGTATGATGCTGCGCTTAAGAACATAACCACTTGGGCCTCCGCAGTCGTGAATGACAAGCTTATCGGAAGCGGCAGCTTCGGCAAGGGCGGAGGCAAGCTCGGCAAGGGAGGTCCAATTATGCTTTTCAAGGATGATGACTTAGCGAAGCTGCTCGGGTTGACCGCGGATGAGCTGGCGGAGGCCCTTCACTCCGGCAAGTCTCTAGCCGACCTCGCAGGTGTTAAGAAGGTTGCTGTCGCAACCGTCACCGCTCAGGTGAAGAAGACACTAACGGCTGACCTCGACGCCAGACTAGCCGAAGGCCAGCTCACGCAAGCGGAATATGATACGCGCAAGGCCGAGCTGGATACGATAGCGAAGGATATCGTGAATGGTGAGTTCAAGCGTCCTGCAGGTGGACCTGGCGGAGGACGCGGCGGTCATCATGGCCACCACGGGCATGGCGGCCCGTTCGGCGGTGGGCCAGACGAAGGCGCTGGCAGCGGCACTGCAGCTCCTGACAGCAGCACCACTGCTCCAACCAACGGCGATGCCGTATAGTTAATAGTTAACGAGCTTAACCTTCCCGAGCGAGGCTGTACATGAACCCCGGACGAACACCCAACCGTTAGCTTCGCTCCTATATGCAAAGGCCGAAAAAGCCCAGTCTTTCCGACTGAGCTTTTTCGGCTTATTTTCAACAGGATTGTTCGTACTTCCGCCCGGCAACCGGACGCCCACCATAGAACACCCACTCCCGTGCAGGAGGAGCGGCAACCGCATGCTGCAAGTTCATCGCCTCCACCAGCATGAAGGTCGCTGCCTCTCCAACGCTCGGTACGGTGGAACCCGCAGAGGCATAGCGGTAAGCACCTAGCAGCTGCTCGTCCTCCACCCAATAGGAGCGCTCCGCAAGCCGGCATGCCCGCTCCAGCAAGTCCCCGCTGCCGAAGGGGGACCAAGCATCGAGCACGTTATCCGTGCCGAGCATCACCTGCACACCAAGCTCATCAAGCAGAGCAACCGGCGGCATCTGGCGGTCGATCGGGACGCTCGTAATAATCGCCACGCCGCTGTCGCTAAGCTTAGGCGCCAGTCCGCGTATCTCCCCCTCGCCTACTTCTCCGAGAGCCCAAGCGTGGCTAACCGCGACCCGCCCCTGCTTGCCGGACTGCACGGTGTAATCTGCAATACGGTCAATCGTATAGAGACCGAGATGCCCTGGGTCATGGAGATGGATATCAACGCCAGCATCATATTCCGAAGCCAGCTCGAACACCCCATCCAGACAAGGCTCAAGCGACCGATCCAGCCCAGCTGGGTCAACCGCTCCCACGTACTCCGCCCCCATCCCCATTGCTTCACGCATGACTGCCATCGAGCCTGATCGTATGAGTCCTTGCTGCGGGAAGGCTACGATCTCGATGTCCATCCGATCCCGATATTCCTCACGCACGCGGAGTACCGCCTCCAGATGACGAAGCCCGATGTCAGGGTCTACATCCACATGGGTACGAACCCGGGTCGTGCCGTAAGACAGCATACGATTGAGCAGCGTGCGAGCACGGGAGGCAACATCGCCCTCCAGCTCGGCCAGCAGCTCCTGCTCCCGACGAAGCTGGTTAGGCAAGGTGTCAATCCGCTTGCGGGATCGCCACCCCTCTCCGATGAAGTGCTTATCCAAGTGGCAGTGCATATCCGCCATAGTTGGAGTGTACAACAATCCTTGAGCATCCCAACCTGTCTCGCCCGCGGCCAGCGGAGCATCACTTCGTTCGATCTCAGCGAACTTGCCTTCCTGTATGGCTAGCGAGTACAACTCACTCCCGATGCGCACTCTTCTCACATACCCAATCCCACTCATGAACGTAATCATCCTCCCCATCTACGATGCGCCAAGATAAGCCTGAATCATCCGCTTATCCTCCATCAGCTTGTGTGCCGGACCCTCCATGACGAGGTGACCGTTCTCGAGGACGTACCCCCGATCGGCTGCGGCAAGCGCCTTGTGCGCGAGCTGCTCGACAAGCAGAATGGTGACCCCTTCCTGCTTCAGTCCCTCAATCGCGGTGAACAGCTCTGCCACAATAATCGGCGCGAGCCCCAGCGACGGCTCATCGAGCAAGAGCAGCTTCGGCTTGCTCATCAGGGCACGGGACAGCACGAGCATCTGCTGCTCGCCGCCGCTGAGCGTATACGCAAGCTGATTGCGTCGCTCCTCCAGCCGCGGGAAGCGGTCGAACGCACGCTGCAGCTCTTGCTCGAAGGCGGCACCGCGCACCTTGCCGATGGCCGTCTTCAGTCCCATGCGCAGGTTCTCCGTGACGGTCAGCGAGCCGAATACTTCTCGGCGCTCCGGCACGAGCGAGATTCCGGCATTCGATACGCGGTGGGCAGGCCAGCCGCCAATCGCCTTCCCATCATATATAATCCTTCCAGTCGCGGGCTTCACTAACCCTGCTACGGCCTGCATCAGCGATGACTTCCCTGCGCCATTGGCTCCGATGACCGCAACGGTCTCGCCCTGGCGCAGCTCGAGACTGACTCCCTTCACCGCTTGCACGGCGCCGTAACGAACCTCAAGATTCTCAATGGTCAGCATGTACTGCCGCCTCCTCTCCCAGATAGGCTCCAATGACACGCGGATGGCTCATGACGTCCTGCGGCTTGCCGTCCGCGATTACTTCTCCGAAGTCCAGCACCGTAATCGTATCCGACACCCGCTGCACGAAGTCCATATGATGCTCAATCAGTATAATCGTCAGGCCTTGCGCTCGCAGCTTGCGCAGCACACTCTCTAGCTGCTCAATCTCCTCCGACGTCATGCCGGCTGCCGGTTCGTCCAGCAGCAGCAGACGGGGCGAGGACGCAAGGGCACGAGCAATCTCAACAAGGCGCTGATAACCATAAGGCAATTGATCTGCGGTTGCCCGCCGTTCTCCCGTATATCCGATTAGATCGAGATAAGCATGCGCTCGGGCAAGCATCTCCCGCTCCCGCCGCCGCACAGCAGGTGTCCGCAGCAAGGAGGCCGCCAGATTGCCAGAGGAGCTCATCCCCGTCATCACATTCTCAAGCACCGTCAACTCCTTGAAAAGCCGCGAATGCTGGAACGTCCGTGCAATACCCAGCTCCGATGCATGAGACAAGGAGCGCGGAGCATAACGAGCTCCGTCTAACAAGAATTCACCTCCGCTAGGTGTATATAAGCCGGAGATGACATTCAACATCGTCGTCTTGCCGGCTCCATTCGGGCCGACAAGCGAATGAACCGTTCCAGGCTTCACATCCAGCTTCACCTGTCGGAGCGCATGCAGTCCGCCGAACCGCATATCTACGCGGGCTGCTGTCAAGGAGATCTTCCCCTTCGCACCAACTAGAGGTGGTCCTTGGTAAGAGCTTGAAGCTCCCTGACCAGTGAGCCCCGCACCTCGCTCCCGAACAACGCTGCTTCCACCTCGAACACCACCGTCACCGCCACCACGTTCACCTCGGCCACGGCCAATCCAGCTTCCTCCAGACAATCCATTCGGATACCGCTTGCGCACCCATACCACCGCGACATCCGCAATGGTGCCCGCAATACCCTTAGGCATCACATACAGCACAATGAACATGATCGCGCCATAGAGTGCGAGCCGCAGCTTCTCCATATCCAGCAGCTCAGGCAGGAAGACTAGGATGACCGCTCCGATGACCGGACCAATCAGCCGTCCCGCCCCACCGAGGATAACGATCAGCACCAGCTGAACGGAGGTCTGGAAGTGGAACGTGTCCGGCGAGATGTAGCTGTTCGCATGAGCGTAGCAAGCCCCGGCCAGACCGGCCAGCACCGCACTCAGCGCGAAGCCTGCCGCTTGAACTGGAAGCTTGCGAATGCCCAGTGACGCTGCGGCAATCTCATTCTCCTTGGACGCCATCATTGCTCTCCCCCACGATGACCGCCTCAGATTCCGCATGACCAACAGGGAGATGACGGCAAGGAAGAGGACAAGCTCGTACATTCCTGTCAGCGTGAAGGTGTAGCCTCCCACAGCCGGCTTCGGAATGCCGGAGATGCCAAGCGGCCCGCCGGAGAAGCTGTCCCACCGCATGAGCACTTCGCTCACAACGATGCCGAAGGCAATCGTAATCATCGAGAGGTAGACACCTCCAGCACGAATCGTCGGAATGGCAATTACAATTCCCACAACAAGAGATACCGCAACGCCAGCCGCCGCCGCCAACCAGAAGCTGAAGCCATGATTCGTCGTCAGGATCGCCGACACATAAGCTCCCGCCGCCATGAGGCCGGCATGGCCGATGGACACGATGCCGCAGTAGCCAACGAGGATATTCAGCCCCGTGCAGGTCATGACGTAGATGCCAATCATGAACAGCAGATTGAGGTAATACACATCCGCGACCAGCGGAGCCGCCGCCAGCAGCAGGGCTGCACCTGCCCCTGCCGCGAGCCGCGCGGAGCCCGGCCGGGCTGGCATTCGCAGGCTGTCAGGCCTGCTTTTGGTTAGGATTGCTCTGAACATGATGATAATGCCCTCCTTAGCTCCTGGCTTAGACCTTGACTATGGTCGTCCTGCGGTTGAACAGCCCCATCGGCTTCCAATAGAGAATGAGGATGACAAGGCCGTATACGAACATCTCTCTGAAGTCCGTCGATATATATTGTGCGATTAAGGCTTCCGCCACGCCGAGTGCGAGGCCGGAGATGACGATTCCCTTCGGGTTATTGACGCCCGCCAAGATTGCGACCGAGATGGCCTTCAGCCCCAGCGGCAGCCCGATATCGACGGATACAGCATAGCTGGTGGACAGCATCGCTCCGCCGATTCCCGCGAGCAGACCGCTCAGCACATAGGCCGTCATGACGACACGGTTGCTGCTGACGCCCATCATCTCGACGGCCGTCCGATTATCTGCCGTTGCCCGGAGCCACAGCCCCCAATGGGAGCGCTGGTAGAACAGCAGCAGCCCCGCCAGCAGCAAGGCAACGACCGGAAGGAACACGAGCTCCTTCCAATAGATGCCCGCTCCCCCAATTCGCAGAATCTCCTCGCCGACCGGTGAAGGCGTGACCCGCTCATCCGGCCCGAAGACGAAGAGCGATAGATCCTGAATGATGATGCCGACCGCGATCGTACTGAGCACCCATTCCACCGCGTTCGCATTCTTGTCGAACTTCCGTATCGCCAGCCGCTCCACGAGTATGCTGAGCAGCCCGACGCTGACCGCCGCTAGCAGCGCCGCAATCAGGAAGGGCAGGTGCCACAGCTCCGCCATCGTGAACGTGAGCACCCCTCCCAGCATAACGAGCTGGCCCTGCGACATATTAAGGGTGCCGTTCACCACGTACGTAAGACTGTACCCTAGGGCGATCAGCGCATAGAGACAGCCAACCGCCAGACCGCTGACTACTAGCTGCAAGATAAGCGACATGGTCTTCCCCCTTCCTCTTCACTTACGCTTCACTTCATGCTTCACTCTTCACTTACGCTTCACTTCACGCTTCTTGCTTCACGCTTCACTCTGCAACCAATCATCCCACCTTACTGAACGTCAGAGACGACCAGCTTGCCGTCCTTCCAGATGCACATCAGATAGGAATTCACATCAATAGCATCATGATTGTCAGGTGTGAACACCTTATCCCAATCCTTAATGACTCCGCTGTACGGACCAACCGCTTCAAGCGCATCACGGACCGCCTCACGATCCTTCGCCAGATCACCCGACAGCTCTGCATCCCCAATCGCTTGGAACAGCATCATCGCCCCGTCATATCCTTGTGCAGCAGAGGCGAACGTCGTCGGGATATGGCCGAACTTCGCCTTGAAGTCCTCTAGGAACTTGGCCGCCGGCTCTCTCGTCTGCTCGACATTGAAGTTCGCCGTCTGAATGGCATACGTGCCCTCCGCCAGCTCCTTGCCGACTTCCTGCACACCCTTGTTCGCCATCCCATTCTCGCCGACAATCGGCACCTTCCAGCCCAGCTTGTTCATCGCCTGCAGCACGTAGCCGTTGCCCGCCCCTTGGCCGAACAGGTAGATGACCTCCGCGCCGCCCTTCTTCGCATTGTTCACCTGTGCCGTCATGTCCTTATCCTTGGCATTGTCGAACGATTCCACCGCCACCGGCTTCAGCCCTTCTTCCTCCAGCGCCTTCGTCATCGCCGCCGCCGCACCCTTGCCATACCCGCCATTCTCATGGAGAATCGCTACCTTAGTTGTCCCCCACTGCTCCTTGATAAAAGAAAGAGCATACTTCGCCGTAATATTCGCATTCATCCTCACGCCGAACGTGTACGGCATTCCGCTCTCGACCGAAGCCGGAACATTGGACGTCGCGACCATGAACGCGAACTTCTCTTCCTTAATAAGAGGCGACTGGGCTAGCATTACCGTGCTGTAGAAGCCTCCAATTGCAGCAAGCACCTTCTCCTTCTGACCGAAGTCGCGGATAATGCTGATGCCTCGCGTTGGATTCTGCTCGGTATCTCTAACGACTAGCTCGATCTTGCGGCCGTCGATGCCCCCTGCCGCATTTACGTGGTCCACTGCGATCTGTACGCCCTGATACAGGTTGACGGAGTTCATCGCATTATCACCTGTCGCTTCCGTAGACATCCCGATCCGAATCGGCTCAGCTGCCTCCGCATCCTTGCCTGCGTCCTTATTCCCTTCCTTACTACCACCTGCATTGCCGCCGTCCGTCGCAGCCGGCGTATTGTTCGCCCCCGTCCCTTCATTGCTGCCGCATGCGGACAGCCCCATTGCCGCCAGCATGAGGACCATCATTACAACTAAGCCATGCCACTTCAATCCCCTGCGCATTCCGATCTCTCTCATTCTCTCTCCACTCCTGTCCTATGGTTGTATATAGATTGGCTCGGCCTGTCGTTCGGGCATCTCTGCCCCTTGTGCCTGTCGTCCCAGCCCGTAAGTATAAGATTGAACAATCGTCTCTGCGGTGAGCCGACCTCGCTTCCACACCGCGCGGCGCGCCGGCCGGTCCAGCAGCGCTGACCGCTCGTCCCGAGACGGAAGCAGGACGAGATCTGCATTCGCGCCAAGCCTTACCCCGTATTCCTCTGCTCCTATTGCCTGTGCCGCCCCGTGAGTCAGCATATGAAGCACCCGCCTCGCGTCCTCATCACTGCCCATGTAGGCGGTTGAGGCGAGAAGCCATCCCGCCTCGAGCGGGTCTGCGGTACCGAACGGCGTGAACGGGTTGCGCACATTGTTCACCCCAATGACGACATTCACACCGTGCTCCTGGAGCAGCTTCACCGGCGTCAGTCCGCGCCTCGGATGCTCCTTGTCGCCGCGCCCGCCTAGGTACAGATCTGTCTGCGGCAAGCACATGACGGAAATTCCAGCTCGGCTAATAAGGCTTGCTGCCCTTGCCGCGGCTTCCAACGGCACCGAACCGAGCGAGGTCACATGACCCGCTGCAACTCTGCCTTCCATACCAGCTGCAATCGTACGATCCGCAATGGTCAGAATGTCCAGCTGCTCCGGATGGTCGGAGAAGTCTACGTGGAAGTCGAGCGGCTTCCCATACCGCTGCGCCAAGCTGAATACATGCTCGATATGCGCCGCCGCATCCCCATCCTGATACGGGATGCCGCCAACGACATCTCCGCCCATCCGCAGCGCTTCCTCCATCAGCTCGGCTGTTCCGGGACTTGCCATAATGCCCTCCTGCGGGAATACGACCACCTGCAGATCGAGCAGCTCTCTCACCTGCTCCTTCAGCTCAAGCGCAGCCTCGACGGCGGTGAGCCCGAGGATCGGGTCAACCTCGGCATGGCAGCGCATATGGGTAACGCCGCTGCGAATCGCCCGGTTCAGCACGGACAGGGACCGCTGCCGGATGTCTTCACGGGTGAAGCCTCGCTTCATCTCCGCCGTCATTCGGATCGCTTCCTGCAGCGAGCCCGCATCCGATGGCATCCGGCCGAGCAGCTCCGCCTTGTCCAGATGGATGTGCGGCTCGACGAAGCCCGGCAGGAGCAGTCCACCCTCTGCATCGAACACGCTGCTTGCCTCCGGCCAATGAACACGGTCCGCTTCACTCATGATGTCCGCAGTATTCAAGCTGCCCATGGCGCTCATGCAGTCCGCAGCGCTCAATCTGCCCGCTTCGCTTGGCGAGCCAGCCATGCCTGGATGGTCCGTCAAGCCTCCAGCTGGCTGTGCTCCTTCCAACCAGCCGTCTCCTTGCTGTGTCTGCTCCAGCCGGGCAATGACCCCATCCAAGACACCGATGGCGTACAGCCCTTCGCGGCCTGGAAGCTTAGCATGATGAATAATTAAGTCCATGTATCAACCCTCCTCCCTTGCTTATTTTTCCTCTTAACAGCCCTATCTCTCAGCCCCGCTCTTGGCCAATGACCGCCTCAACCGCCGCTGCGCATGAACACTGCACCTATAATGAGCGCCCCAAGAATGCCCCATACCGCATTCAAGCCCAGGTATTGCACGGAGACGAAGAAGGCGGCTCCAATGACAAAAGGCAGATAGGGCAGTACACCCGGGCCCTTGCCGAAGGCATACTTGGCGAAGTCATACGCAAGCATTGCCAGCATGACGAAGATGACCGGCTGCACCCCCTTAATCATCCCTTGAATATAGGGGTTCTTCTGCAGCTTATTCATGACGAAGACGAGCACGATCATGAGCAGAGCGGTAGGCAGCACCACCGCGCTGAGCGCTACCGCCGCGCCGAGCCATCCCGCGGTCTTGTAGCCGATATAAGCAGCTAGCTTCGTAGCAATCGGTCCAGGGAGCGCATTGCCGAAGGCGAGTGCCTGCCCGAATTCCTCCTGGCCCATCCAACGGTAATGCTCCACAGTCTCGTATTCATAGAGCGGTATGATGGACGGCCCTCCTCCATACCCGATGAGGGTGGATCGGCCGAATCCAACGAACAGCTCCCATAGATCCTTACTCATTCCTGCTTCCTCCTCGCGCCTCGCTCATGTGCTACCATCCAATGGCAAGGCCGTCGCCTCTCGGATCGGCCGCGCCGCCGAGCACGCCATCCGGACTAATCTGTATGCCTTGCGCTTGCCCTACTGCGCTGCTCCATGCAGGCAGCAGCTCCACTTGATGCCCCCATGACTGCAGCTGCCCAGCTGCTCCGGGATCGAGCGCCCGGTTCTCCAGCTTCAGCGTATCGCTGTCCTCTCCCCACGTTCGGCCGTACACCCAGCGAGGCAGAGCAATCGCCTCCTGTATATTGCAGCCGTAATCAAGCACGCCGGTCAGCAGCGACAGCGTCGTCTGCGGCTGCCCTTCGCCCCCTTGCGTTCCTGCCAGCAGGCACGGCTTGCCGCCCCGCAGCACCATGCCGGGCATGAGCGTATGGAAGCTGCGCTTGCCAGGCATGAGGGCATTCGGATGGCCCGGCTGCAGGGAGAAGAATGATCCTCGATTCTGCAGAATAATGCCCGTATCCCCTGCCGTACAGCCCGAGCCGAAGTCATAGTACAGGCTCTGAATGAACGACACCGCATTGCCTTCCTGATCCACCACCGCTGCATAGGCTGTATCCTGCCCCATTGCCATGGACTCGAAGGCTCCCGCCTGGTAGGCATGGAAGGATGGCTCCTTGAACAGCGCTGCCCCAAGCGGCTTGCTGATCAGCTCCCCCACCGGAATCTGCACGAAGGCCGGATCGGACAGATAGCGGTCCCGATAACGGAAGGCGGCCTTCACCGCTTCCGCTGCCAAGTGGTAGAACTCGGCGGAATGCCGAGATACCTCATGAAGCTTCTTATGCTCCAGAATGTTCAGCATCATGAGTACCGAGAAGCCCTGCGAGTTCGGAGGCATCTGATAGACATCCGCCCCCCGGTACCTCGTAGAGATAGGCTGCACCCATTCCCCCCGATGCTCGGCGAAGTCCTCTTCAGTGAGCAGACCGCCGGCCTGCTGAACCGAATGCGCAAGGGAGAGGGCAATGGACCCTGTGTAGAGAACATCCCTCCCGCCATCCGCGATCAGTCTAAGCGTCTCCGCAAGCTGCGGCTGGATGAGCCGCTCGCCTTCCTCCAGCAGCCGGCCTTCCGCATTCGTACAGATTGCCAGCAGACCGGCATCCGCACGCAGCAGAGTCTCGTCCTTCATCATCCAATAATGCAGATTCCGCGTAATGGGGAAGCCTTGCTCGGCATACTGTATAGCCGGTTCGAGTAGTTGCTTCCACGGAAGCTTGCCATAGCGGCTCCATACGTTCCACCAGGCGTCGACCATCCCTGGCACGGTCAGCACACTGGCCATCCCACGATCCGGGATCGTCGTCAGCCCTCTGTCCTCGTAATGAGCTTGTGAAGCGTTCCGGCCTGCTCTCCCGCTCCCGTTATACCCAATGACCCTATGTTCATGTGCCGGGTAGAGGAGGAAGAAGCTGTCTCCGCCCAGGCCCGTCATATGCGGATAGACCACGCCGAGCACGGCGCTGACGGCGACCGCCGCGTCGAAGGCATTCCCACCCTGCTGCAGAATCGCGCTTCCAACCGCACTGGCTGTATGGTGAGGGGAAGTGACCATCGCTTGATAGCCGAGCGGCATAATATTGTGCATAGGCCTACTCCTTCATCCGGTTAATGTGAGTATATCTAACAATCTTGATCTAATAGTCTCATCATAGAGCCGGGATGCGTAATTGTCATTAGTCATTATGTATGAAAAAAGCAGACTATGTTAGTTAACCTAAACATACACAGCTCTTTACTTCAGGAAATGATACGAGTTACACTAATTAATGTCACTTAACATGACGCAATAGGTGGGAGGAGGCAGATCATGAACATCGGGGAATTGCTGCAAATACCTGCCTATACAGGCTGTCGCGTTGCAGCTGGCAGAGAAGGGCTGGGACGGGTTGTCCAATCCGTGAACATTATGGATGCACCTGATATTATTGAATTCGTGAAGCCCAGCGAGCTGCTGCTCACGAATGCTTACTTCCTAAGAGATGACCCCCAGGCCATGCTTGCCCTCATCTGTGCCATGGATGAGATTGGCTGCGCGGGTCTCGCTGTGAAGACGAATCGATTCATCCATGCCATTCCAGACATCGTCATGGCAGAGGCCGACCGCCTCTCCTTCCCTATTATTGAACTGACAGCAAGACAGCAGTCACTCGGGGATACTGTCCATCAGTCTCTGACGGTCATACTGGAGCAGAAGACCGAGGAGCTGCGATTCGCACTTGATATTCATGGTCAATTCACAAGCCTCGTCCTGCGCGGCCAGGGTCTGCCCGAGATGACACAGTCGCTGTCCGAGCTGCTAGGCCAGCCCGTCCTGCTGCTCGACACGAAGCTGTCGCCGGTAGCCGAGTCTGTCCACTTCAGCAGCGAGCCGCTGAGGGGCATGAAGCAGCACCTGACGGACCTGCTGCCGCTTCACTATCCATCCCCCTCTCCCTTCACCTTGGGACTGCTTGTCCCTCCAATGCTAAGAGGAAGCTCACTGCTCGTCTATCCGATTCATTCCATACAATTGCACGGCGTCCTCCTCGCCTTCTCCCTGGACGCGGACGAGCAGAGCCTGCCGCTGCTAGCCGTCGAGCAGGCTGTTAATGTCATCCGCTTCGAGATGCTGAAGCGGCAGGCCGTCCGCGAGCGCTCCCGGCGATATAAGAATGAGTACTTCTCCAATCTGACCGAAGGCGTCTTCACCTCGGAGCATGAGCTGCTCCATCAGGGACGGCGCTACGGCCTGACCGGGAGCGAGGAGATCGTCTGCGTCACCGTACGCGAAGACCCCGCCCCTGCCGGTGCCGGCCCTGCAGGCGAGCTGGCCGCCAGCTCTGCCTCTAACGGCACCGCTGCCGCCTCGCTCCGCCATCGCAGCGAGGAGTACCGGCTCTCCGAGCGGGAGCTGCTGTACGATCTGATGAAGCCTGCCTTGGAGAAGCACGGCTTGCCTTGTATCCGCTTCGTCAAGAACCATTCCGTCATCCTCCTGCTCCTCGACCCGCCGATATCCGGGCATTCGCTCTCCGAGACACTGCTCTCCATAGGAGAGGAGGTGTATCGGCTGCACGGGCTCAGCATCTCCTTCGGAATCGGCAAGCAGGTCGAGCAGCTGCTCGACATCCCTCTTACCTGCCGCGAAGCAGCCGAAGCGCTGGAATTCGGCTACCAAGCCGGCAAGCGCCGATTCGCCCAGCCGTATCACGGGAGGGAGCTGACCGACCTGTTCCGGTTAATCAGCCCGGCGGAATTGCACACCTTCGTGTCGGATACGTTCCTCCCGCTCGAAGTCCTGGAGCCGAAGGAACGCGCCGAGCTGCTGCGCACGCTGCAGGCGTATTACGACCAGCAATGCAGCATTGCAGCCGCTTCGAAGCAGCTGTTCCTGCACCGCAACACCGTCATCTACCGGCTCGACAAGTGCCGGCAGCTGTTCGGCCAGGAGCTTCATGCCCCGGCCATCTCCCTCCGCATTCGTCTGGCTCTGCTTATGACGGGGATGCCGGGTGTTAGCGGATGAAGATTTTCGAACCGATGGCTGCAATGGCACTATCTTGGGTTGCGTATATCTTCCTCGTGCCGGTCCCGCCCACACCCATCGACAGCTGGCGCAAGTATTCGAAGTCCGGATAGACGACCTGCCTGGTCAAGTACGCCGATCTGCGGCTGCCGGGGAACCTCATCTCATTGAGCTTAGCTATAATGTCCCGTGCTGTCGTAATGCCAATGCCATGACCGTAGTAGTAGCCGCCTCCCATGTCGATGACGTTCTCCCCCTGCCACTCAGGACCGGCCGGATGGTGGTCGGGATTGCGGAAGTACAGGATGTCGCCGGGGAAGTTCTGCGGATTGCGGTCGGTGGAGATCAGGCGAAGATCGTTGTCATAATTCCAATCGTAGAGATAGATATTGCTATAATACCGATTGAACATCGCAGGTCCAATGGAATCGAGGACGGCCTTGTACAGGACGATGAGTACGGCCGCCGAGCATTCGAAGGCATACATCGGACCGCTGCGGAAGAAGTCATTGATGGCATCCGCCGCAGTGACGTCGGGCCGCATCTGGAAGCCGCCATTGCGCTCGGTAATCCAGTATCTAGGGTTAGCGCGGGACTCCCGATAGTTGGCGAAGGTGGCTCCGCTCTCGTTCAATGCCTGAGCGGCGGATACGATATGGCTGCGCATGTTGAGCTCGAATAGGAGCGCATCCACGGACGGGAAGTTGTAGACGAACGGGCTCTGCTGCTTATCCATGAGAATCTGTCTGGCGAGCGGACTTAGGGACAGCTGCCCGAGCTGCTGCGCGGCATCACTGCCTGCTATGAGTATCACGGTCATTCCTCCGTTATAGGCATAAGGTGCGAGGCTATAGGTCATTGTACGTGAGGCGGTGCTGGTTGGTGCTTCCGGGCTGTAGGCAGCAGCGCGGTTAAGCGATAGAATAGAAGCTAGCTAATAGCAATGGAAAATCATACCTAAACCAAAGGAGTGTCTCTCTCTCATGCCTAACCTGCCTTCCAAGCCTTCCATATCTTCAATGCCGGCAGACTATCATCTTCGTCGACAGGAAGTAGTGAACCGAATCGCGGCAGCAGCTGTCCAGCTGCCGCTGCTAGATTCCAAGCTGTGGTTCCATCATGACATCCGCGACAACTTCTACTACGCCTCTTATCTGCTGGCTGCCGCCGCTCTGCAAGATGAACCTTCGCCCTCTATCAGCGAGGACCGCGAGGCAGCGAAGAGAGCTGCCTCCTCTATTCTGCTAGAGGTGCTTCGCCTGCAGGACGTTAACCCGGAGAGCAGCACCTACGGCCACTGGCCGCTGCGCCTGGAGCCATCTCTTGCGGAAGCACCTTACAACACGCTCCCCGTCGAGCTGATGGGGCTGTTAATGGTCTACCTGTACAAGCAATATGGAGCTGTAATGGACGAGACTCTCCGCTCCGCCTTCGAGACCGCGCTTCATCACGCCTACAAGAGCGGCTACTACCGGAAGCCGCTCAAGCAGTACAATCACCATGAAGCGAAGTATACCGCAGCGAAGCTCATCTATGGGCAGTTGTATGCGGATGCCGAGCTGCTGGAGGACGGGCTGCAGAGCTTGCGCGCTACGCTGGCCTTCACGAAGGAGAATGGCATGCTGGAATATGGCTCGCTGCCTTGGTTCTGGCATTGGGTGCAGGCTTATACCTGCGCATGGGAGCTGGCCGAGGAAGGGTCAGAGCTGCGCGCTGTGTTAGCTGAGCTGCTGGATCTCCTGTGGGAGGAACGCTCCGACTATTATCTGGGAGGAGCATGGGCTGGCCCTCACTCCCGCGGCCAAGGGCATGATATTCCGCGGGATGCGAACGTCCTGCTGGATTATGTGCAATTCGGCAACTTCGCTCTGCCGGCTGCCATGCCGCGGACGGAATATGCCGGCTTCCTCTTCTATGAAGCGCCGGAGCTTGCTCGCCGCAAGGCGCTCAGCCGTGAGGTGGTGCCTGTGGAAGTGAAGAAGCTCGTGCCTCGGCTGGCGGGTGATGGGCTGCTTGGCTCCCCTCATCACAGTTATGTGTATATAACGGAGCACTATGCGGTTGGCGGCATGTGGGAGCGGGCAGCCGAGTTCGATAATGAGCAGCATCGCTGGGACATTACGCTGCCTCTGGATGCCGTGGTGAGCGGATCTGGCAATCAGGGGTACTTCTTCAACCCGGGCGACGGTTCATGGGACGGCGATCCTCGCCATCAGAGCGAGTACTGTGAGGTGCTGCTGCACGAGAATGTCGTGATGGCGCTGTACCCGCTGCCTAGCGAAGGTGAGATTCGCGGCATCCTGCCGCTTGGCGACTGGCAATATGAGGAGCGAGCGCTGTACGGCTTCGCGGGCGGGGTGTATTGGTCCGTGCAGCTGATGCTGCCCTATGAAGTGAAGGTGCAAGCTGGAGGTCTGCTCGTGAGCAGCCGGGGTATAGCGGGCGGCGTTGTCGTGGAGGTGCTGCACGCAGAGGAAGCGGCTGCACTTGGTGTGGATAGTCTGGAAGCATTCGCAGCGGCTAGCCGGAAGGCGCCTGCTGTGTTCCAGCAGGTTGACGGGGCTGCCGGTGTAGAAGTGGAGTACACTAGTCTTCGTGGGAACAAGCTTCATTTGCGCACCTCTGGTGCTGTGTATGGAGCCCTATCGGCTGATGCACGGGTGAATGGAAGGCTGATAGATTGGGAGAGCTATCGTCGATAGAGTTCAGGTTGAGACCTATTTTTCACTTGGAGGAGTACCCTTATGGAAAGAATTGTTTTGCTTTTAGCGATTTTTATTGTCGGATACCTTTTGATCTCTTCACCTACTCCTATAGTTCTCTCTATTGATATAACTCGAGAGTTGGGTGCGATTATGGATTATTTATTAGGTTTAGTCGGATATCTAATGATGCTGTATGCTACATATTCCTTGATTAAGTTAAGTCTACAAAAAAAATAGATTTTCTACCCATTTGTTTGGTACTTAAGGCCAACACCAAGCAAGGGCTGTCCTCGAGTCGGAAAATCGACTGGACAGCCCTTTTTCAACCATGTTAATGATTAATGCTGTAGATGTAGAACTTATGCGGGCCCGATGGCGATACATTGAACCAGATCTCGCCGTCGCCGACCATGACACCCTTGTAGTTCACGAATGTGTCTTCGGCCTTCTGACCGGCTAGCGCCTGCTTCACCTTGTCCGTCATAATGTCGTCGTAGCCTGCGATGAACTGCTCCTTCGTCTCATAGACCGTTGCCTTGCCGTCCTTGTACACACTTAGCGGATACTTGACGTAGTCTGCCACCTTGCTCTTCTCTCCCGCCGCGACCAGCTTCTGCACCTCGGAGTAGAAGGCTTCGAATGCCTTCGGATCATCAATCCCAGCAACTTCATACCGATTCTTATCCTTAATGCTGATCTGATTGTTCTGCTCGTCCCAAGTGACGTCATAGTGGAGTGCCTCGGCTACGGCTCTTAAGGGCAGATAGGTCGTCCCATTGTTGATGAAGGGCTCCACCTTCTTCCCGTTCACCGTCGGCATAGCCGCCTGCTCCCCATGGATGATGACCTTGATGTCTCTGTAGACGGCATTGATTTTTTGCGTGACGGGTGCAGCTAGAGCGGATCCTGCTGCCATTAACATCGCGGTGCCCACTGCGCCTGCGACCAGGCCTTTCCATGTATCCTTGTTCATCGGGTTAGCTCCTTTGTTGGTGTGGATTAGCTTATGGTGATGCTGTCTCGTATCTATGACTCACATTCACTGTGAAAAGTTGCAAGCCAGGTCACCCCTACCGACTCTGCCCTCCTCAAAACATCTTAGCAAAACATTATTATTTATATTCCTTGACAGGAATATTCTCGTAGTGGTATATTTTACTCAGAAATGAAGCAGCCTAACCCAACCTATCGAGGAGGAATGTTATTATGTCTACTTCCATGGTATCCCGTATCGAAGGACAGACCCTAATTCTGGAGCGTGTGTTCCAAGCGCCGCGCGAGCTTGTCTTCCAAGTATTCTCTGAAGCCGAGCATCTTAAGCATTGGTGGGGGCCGCGCGGCTGGGAGCTTACCATCTGCAACGTCGACTTCCGCCCAGGCGGCATCTGGCATTACTGTATGAAGTGTGTGGATGAGGGCCAAGGCGACTTCTTCGGCTATGAGTCATGGGGCAAGGGCATCTACCAAGAGATCGTTCAAGCTGAGAAGATTGACTACACCGATTACTTCTCCGATGCTGAAGGCACGGTCAACGCAGACCTTCCGGCTACGAAGGTGTCCATGCTATTCCTCGAGCACGACGGTCAGACGAAGCTAGTCAGCCGCTCCGAGTATGACTCGAAGGAAGCTCTCCAGCAGGTTATCGATATGGGCATGGAGCAAGGCATCACCGAGACTTGGGACCGCCTGTCGGAGTACCTGGCTGCTAAGCAGGGTTAAGATTAAGTAATCGATCATGAACGTGAGCACCCCTAAGATGTATAGACGGGGTGCTTTTTATATGACTATCTGAGCTGACTCACTATAAACCAAACATCTTAAAAGAACTACTTGAATCTTAAAACTATATTATATTCGGATAAACGAGAAATGGGGTATGTTGGATGAGTGATAAATGTAAGCGCTTCTATTTTAATGAGAAGGGAGAGCTCCGTTACGTAATAGCAGTCATCATAAAAATCGCTAAAAGGAGTTGTATCAATGCTAACTACAAAATCGAAGTTCACGAAAGTGTCAAAATGGATGGCTTGCTCCGTCGTGACCGCCATCGTTCTAACATCTGCTTCATACGGACACCATACTCCGAGCGTGTCAGCCAATGCTTCGGCTGCTGTAAGTACTAACCTGTCCTCTGGCAGCGAGCAGTACCCATTCCCTCATAACGTATCGTATCCGCATGGCATTATGCCCAGCTTGAGTCGCGATACGCTTAATCGGGACATGCTGAACATGTATACCAAGTGGCATGACTTGTATATCACAACCGAAGGCACACAACCGGGAGAAGTCCGTATTCGCTCCTATGATTCCACCTATAAGAACGGCACCTGCTCGGAAGGCATGGGGTTCGCCATGCTCATCAGTGTCTATATGGCGAATCCTAACAACAGCGCCCGAAGCGACTTCGACGGGTTGTTCCACTACTACAAGCGCGGGCTCTCCCCGGGTTATAACTTCATGGGCTGGAAGATAGACAAGGATGGCAACAGCATCGATCCATACTCCGCTCCAGACGGGGATCTGGACGTTGCGATCTCCCTCTTAATGGCTCATAAACAGTGGGGCAGCGACGGAGCGATTAATTACCTGGAAGAAGCAAAACTCATTATTAAAGATATTATGGAATTCCTGATCTATAAGCCGTCTTATATCGTGAAGCAGAGCCAAGCAGCGATTACATCCGTCATCAGCTCCTATGAAATTCCGGGCTGGTTCAACTTGTTCGGTGAAATAACAGGAGATCAACGTTGGGAGAAAGCCGAGGATGCCGCGTACGGCATGTTCAATCACTTCTACAACTTGAATCCTCAAACCGGGTTGGTTCCCTATAAATGGGTGTTGTCATCAACAGGTGTTCCTACCTATACAGGTCCGAGTGGACCGGATTCGAACTCAACAAGCTACGGCTTCGATCCAAGCCGCCTGCCATGGCGAGTAGGTCAAGACTTCCTGTGGAACGGCACTTCCAACGATACTCTAGCCCATGACTTCCCAGACCGCAATGTCAAGTGGTTCATGACGGCCATTAACGGCAACCCCGCTACAGTTGCAATGACATATAACATTGACGGTACGGTCAGAACTGCTTCTCCTTCACCTCGTAATATGGTTGGACCGATGGCCGTTGCAGCTATGGTTGACTCATCCAATCAAGCATCACTCGATCTCTTGTACAATTACTTACGCAATCTGGAGCCAACCTCAGATTGGCCGGGCGGCTATTATCAGGATGCGGTGATGATGATGAGCATGCTGGTGCTGACTGGCAACATGCCTAACCTGTACGATTATGCTCCTTATCCGAACAACACCTTGCCTGTACCGCTTCCAGTGACGGACACAATACCACCAACGCAGCCTACGAATGTAACGGCTACGAATCCGACACTGAACACGCTGCAGCTAACATGGAGTGCAGCAACCGATAATCAAGGACAAGTCGTGTACGAAGTCATGAGAGATGGCAAGCTCTTCGTTGTAACATCTGCGACAACCTTTAAGCTGGAATACTTGAGCCCTGGAACATCTCATACGTATACGGTGAGAGCAAGAGATCTAGCAGGCAACCGTACGTCCAGTAACCAGATCATAGGCACGACTGCAGCAGATGCGACCGCGCCGCCGAAGACGACTGGAATAACGGCTCAAGCCAGGTCCTTAACGAGCATTACACTTAAGTGGAGCCGACCTGCAGACAACGATACGATTAATGATATCGCTTATGATGTGTATATGAATGACGTCAAGGTCAATACGGCAAAGGTCTATTACCCAGGCGACTTTGTTATAAAAAATCTGCAGCCAGCGACAGCGTACAACTTCAAAATTGTCGCAATAGATAAAACAGGTAATTCCTCTACAAGTGATGTATTCACAACGTCAACGACAACAACGGATACCACGAAGCCGTCAAGACCTTCCTATGTGAGGGCAACTAGCACGTCCTATACCAGCATCGCACTTGCTTGGAATGCATCAACAGATGATAATCCATCTGGAACAGTAACTTACGATGTGTATATTGGCTCTCAGAAGGTCAATGCACAACCAATTACGAGCACAGCGTTCACCTTGACGAACCTGCAGTCCAATACGGAATATTCCATTAAGGTGATAGCAAAAGACTCGGCAGGCAATACGCAGGAAAGCTACATTTATGACACAAAGACGCAAGAAATAGAAACGACGTAAGTGTAACTGTGCTTATAATTGCTGAAGGTTGAAAGTAAGTCTCTCCCTCGAGGTCATATGACCTTGAGGGAGTTTTCAAGTTTATATCTCGATACATGCTGATTGTCCTGTTGTATGCACCACCATCGCATATCCTAAGTTCTTCGTCGGTATAGGGCAGCCTCCCCTCAACTCCGTGAAGTCATAGTTAACGATTGGCCCCCACAGATCCTGCAGCAATACCTTAAGTTCCGGCTCATAGGCTGCTAGATCCTTCTTGATTCCATCGGGGTGTTACTGGTGCGTACATCTCATTCTCCTCCTCAACGGTACAACAGAAAAAAACGCGCCGGACAGAACAGACCCTTCGTAAGGTCCACTCTGTCAGCACGGTTCTTCCGTGTCCGAACATGTTATTTCTTCTCAATATAACTTCAGTGACTAAAGAACACAATCTGAAGGAAGAACAGCACGGCGAACAGATAGAAGATCGGGTGGACATCCCGCCACTTGCCGCGGACGACCTTCAGCACCGGATACACGATGAAGCCAATGCCGATGCCCGTTGCGATGCTGTACGTCAGCGGCATAAGCACGACGATGAGGAACGCGGGGAAGGCGACCTCGAGGTCGTTCCAGTCGATCTTGCGAAGGACATTGATCATCAAGAATCCTACAATAATCAGCGACGGAGCCGTAATGGCCGGAATGCTGGCAAGCACCGATACGACCGGAGAGAAGAACAGCGTCAGCGCCAGGAGCGCACTTACCGTCACCGCCGTCAGCCCTGTCCGTCCGCCAACCGCTACCCCTGCACTCGATTCAATGTAAGCAGAGGTTGGACTCGTTCCAAGCACCGCACCCGTCGTCGTTCCTACTGCATCAGCCAGCAGCGCCCCGCGGGAGCGCGGGAACTTGCCGTCCTTCAGCAGGCCCGCCTGCTCCGCCACCCCCAGCATCGTCCCCGTCGTATCGAACAAGGTAATGAGCAGGAAGGTGAAGATCACCGCATACAGCCCGTTCGAGAACACGCCGCCAATATCCATCTGGAAGGCGGTAGAGGCAAGGCCGGTCGGCAGCGAGATGAACGTCTCCGGCAGCTTCATCTCCCCCATCAGCAGGGCAAGCACCGCGGTAATCAGCATCCCTACGAATAGGTAGCCTCGCACGCGATAAGCCATGAGGATGAGAGAGATAATGAGTCCGATAATCGTCAGCGCCGTCATCGGCTCGTACAGCTTGCCCAGCGTGAGCAGCGTAGAGGGGGAAGCGACGATGATTTTCGCATTTTGCAGACCGATGAAGGTAATGAACAAGCCAATGCCCGCGGTAATCGCGTGCTTGAGGGAAGTAGGGATGGCATCCAGAAGCATGTAGCGGAAGGATGTTAGAGATAGGAGCACGAACAGCACGCCTGCAACGAACACCGCTCCAAGCGCGGTCTGCCATGTGACGCCGGTTCCGCCGACGACGCTGAACGCGAAGTACGCATTAAGCCCCATCCCCGGTGCGATGACGATCGGATAGTTCGCCCCCAGCCCCATAATCAAGGTAGCTAATATACTGGCCAGCACAGTCGCGATGAACACGCCATGAAAGTCCATGCCCGCCTCGCTCAGAATGCCTGGATTCACAATGACAATGTAGACCATCGTGAGGAACGTCGTGACTCCCGCCATAATCTCTCTAGGGACCGTCGTCCCCCGTTCGGTTAGCTTGAATAACTTATCCATAATGCCCTGCCTCCATCTACCTGAGTGTAAAAAATCCCAACTACCCCATAGGATGTGTAGATACACGTGTCCTATATTCGTAGTTAGGATTCTTTGGCTCCTAGTAGAGACCCTCAAACCGTATTCTTGAGGATATACGAAGTGAATAGTTGATGTGGTTAATTGGTTGACCTTAGCTAGAATAAGCGAAGAATGGCGGCATGTCAATGCATTTGGTTAGAAAAATCGGGTTATAGGCGAACTTTATATGAAAAATAATAATAAATGTTCGCTTTTCAAGAAGGTCAAAGCTATTGGTGAAATTAATTCTTGGACCCGTGTATGATCTCGACCTGCAAGGATTGCCGGCCGAACACTAAGGCTTCGCTTATCTCTTCCATATAGATATCCAGGCGCTTACCCTTAATAGCCCCGCCTCGGTCCGTGCAGGTATAGGTATGCTTAAGCTTAGGCAGGTACACCTTCGTGCCGAATGGCATCGACTTCGGGCAGGCAAGCGTTCGTCCCTCTCTCACCCGCTCACCGCTAGCGGTTATCCCATGGCTGGGCGTATAGCCGTCCCCGAGGGAATAGGCAGTTACTACGAATGTATGCTGCTTCGGTGCAGCTGGCTTACTCGCTAGTTGTACAGGCTTAAGGTTAGCCGAATTATTCCTTCTCAGGACAATCGGGGCCTGCTTCGAATCTGTCATCGCGGCAGCGGCCACATGGGGCAGTGCCGCCTTATAAGGAGGAGTAGCTGGCTCGTTCGGATGCATGAATAGGTAGAAGAACATAAGTATGATCTCTGTAATAGGAATCGTCCCTTTCGATTACGGATAACGACCCTCGTGCAGAATCAACGGGGTCCACACGCCGCAAGCGTATCTAGAACTATTACACCTATTCCAATGAAGTTAAACTTCCTAGCCGTGAGAGACGGATAAGGTGAGGCCGATATACTGGGGCAGAATCGCAACCTTAGTCATCTATCTGCGTCTACATAGCATAGGAAAAAATATCCTTATTAGGAGGAATCAGATGAAGCTGATAAAGCTGCTTATGGTCATGATCATCGCGGTCGGCGGAGGCGGGGCTCACGTTGTGTCCGCGGAAACAGCTGTTGGGGGTGACGCCGCCAACAAGGAGAGTATCATTGCGAACAAGGATGAGGCGATTGCCCGTGTGAAGGAGCTTGGCTTCCTGCTGGATGGATCGAAGGTGACGAAGGTGGAGGCCATCGGGGTCGGATGGAAGGTGTCGTTCGCTTCTGCGGAGAAGAATACTGCACAAGAGCTGATATATCAAGGACAAGTTAATGTAAAAAAGGACGATGGTGCTCTAGCTTGGTTCTACGTGGACAAGAAGTGGGACAAGCGGCAGGCTCAACAGGTGTTCGACATTAAGAATGAGAAGGTCAGCAAGGCAGAGGCAACAACTATCGTAGAAGAGTTCATGGACGAGCAGCTTTGGCTTACTTCCTTGGAGCGGACAATCGATTCCAATCCGGAGACTGAGTATGAAACCCGATTTGAAGACCAATCCCTACATAAAATTAAGATTAGTAAAACTTTGAATGGGATTCGTTATGATTTTTATCAGCCTCTTTTTACCGGATATGTGGACCGAGTAACAGGGAAGCTAGAAGGCTATTACGCCTCATGGTCTGAAGTTAAGGCTCCGAGTCAAGTGAAACCCGTCCCGTTAGAGCAAGTCAGGAATTATGTATTCGATCAGGTGAAGCCAGAGCTGTTCTACTCGGCTGTTATGGAGCAGAACTTAACTCCACCACTTGTGTGGTCGTTAGAATCTCTTAGAGATCGTAGTATTGATGCCATTACCGGGACATGGATTGGCGAGTATAAGCCTAAGCCGGAGCGCAGAGAACCTCTAGGAAAGCCTATCGGTAAGCTCGTGCTTAAAAATACTTCCCTTACCCAAGAGCAATACTTGCTCGTTACCAAACCTGCCATTGACGAGAAGACGGCTCGCAATAATGCGCTCCACTACCTCCAGCAGAAGCTGCCTGGTTACGATACACAATTGTCGATGGAATCATCCTATTTGGTATTTAATAAGGGCAATTATTCTAATTACTATAATTTCCGATATGTCCGAATAGCGGATGGAATTCTCATATCCTATGAATATGTCGACATGATGGTTGATGCGGTGACAGGGAAGCTTTTAAGTTTCTCACCTTACTTGAATAAACGAACTATCCCTGTGTCTGCCAAGCCAGCTATCTCTCAAGAGAGAGCCAAGCGCTTGCTTCTCTCTATGTATGATATTGATCTTCGATACGAAGATGGGGGGAAGGATGGGATAAGGCTGGTCTATAGAATTGCAATTAAACCTGATACCCCGCTATTTTACACCGGCCAGCCTCCTTACCTCGATGCCTACCAAGTGAAGTGGTGGAACTACCTAGCCGAACCTGTAACCAAGCCCATCCCGCCAGCAAGCGACTGGCTGAACGATATCATCTCCTCGCCGAAGCGGATTATGTATAAGGCCGCGGTGGTGTTGAACGGCAAGCTGCTGAACCTCCAGGATGAGCCTATACTCCAGAATGGCTCTACGCTCATGCCATTCCGCGAGCTGCTGCAGAGCCTTGGCGCGACCTTCACTTGGGATGCCAAGAGCCGCAAGGTAACCGCATCGGCCGATAGCAATAACATCGTGCTTACCATTGGCAGCAAGACCGCGATCATTAATGGGAAGGCCTACCCGCTAAGCGTGCCGGCCCAGTTGACCAATGGCCGCACCTACGTCCCGCTTCGCTTCGCAGCTGAAGCGCTGGGCGGCAAGGTAGGCTGGAATGCCCCGTCCCGACTTGTCCTTATTGACACGGTAACGGACGGCACCACTCCGCCAGCCCTGCCAGAGGCTGAGCTTAAGAAGCATCGCCTCCAGGCTCAGCTGAACTGGGAAGTGAAGCATTGGCAGTGACATTCATACGAAGAGAAGGAGAGCCCGCTATACAGGAGGCTCTCCTTCTTTTTTTATCATAATGCTTGATACACAACAACTAGAGCCGCAGCAATCAACGTAATAATGATAGCCGGTACCGACTTGCCAATAGGGTCCTTCACTCTGAAGTGAAGAAGGACAGCTACGAGCATCGTAACCCCAATCCAGATGGCTGCCCATACAGCCACTATCGCATTCCAGTATCCAACGACGAGTCCGACTGCGCCAGCTAATTGAACGATTCCAGTCACCACTCGGAACCATTGCGGCAGCTTCATCTCCTCGAACATGTCAACGAAGCTCTTCGCACCCGCCAGCTTGCTGCCGCCGCCGAAGCCCATGGAGACGAGCAGGAAGCTCTGCAAAATTGTGAATAGAATAATCATATGGATCCCCTCTCCTGATTACAATTAAGCCAGTACCTTACCCAGCTCGCTGCTCCACTTGGTCCAGCCGTACTTCGCTCCATTAAGGGCTGGAGCATTCGAGATACCGGTCTGTTCCAGATGAAGGTTGACCTTACCGCCCTCTACCTCCTGCAGCGTCCAAGTAATCGTATGCTTCTCCGACCCGCTGCACCACGTATAAGACAAGCGGTTCGGCTCATCCACGACCAGCACTTCTCCTTCTATGACACCATCCCAATACTCCGACGGCTCCGTACGGAACTGGAACTGGTGACCTACAACCGGCTCGAAGTTATTGTCCATCGCCTTGTCCGTCTGGATGTTGACCACCCACTTCGCCAGCTTCTTGGAATCCGTAATCGCGGACCACAGCTTCTCCACCGTTGTGTTGTACTGGAAATCTAGATCTAAGGTTAAGCTCATTCTTCTTCCTCCTCTAATAGTTGCTGCAAGTGCAGCATATTGGCCGTCCAGAACTTGCGGTAAAAAGCGACCCAGCCCTCCACTTCTACAAGCGGTGATGCATTCAGACGATAACGCGTCTCGCGGCCGACCTTGCGATCGAGTACGAGCCCCGCTTCCTTGAGGATGGTCAGATGCTTGGATACCGCTGTGCGGCCCATAGCAAATTGTGATGTTAATTCATGAAGCGGAATCTCATCTGCCTCAGCAATCAGACGCATCAACTGGCGCCTGGTCGGATCTGCAATGGCGGCAAACACATCCCGATCTTGGTTGTTATCACTCATGCGTCATAGCAACCCCTCTAACTTATTAATGTTCTGTCATAGATTCTCATGATGTGCGGAAGGGACAGCCGTTAACTTAATCATCCCCTATAGCCTTCTGCTCTGCGGGCGCAGCGCCCACGAGGTGATCGCTAATGCAGCATAGGCAAGAGGAAGAATAATGGAAAATGCGTCGTCTCCTGCAAGCACATGTGATAGAGCGGCACCTGTCATTAAGAAGAAGAACCCTGCGTAGGCCCATTCCTTAAGCCGTGGAACACCTGGAATGACGATGGCGATAACTCCGAGCAGCTTCCATATTCCGAGAATCGCTAGGATGTATTCAGGGTAGCCTAGATTCTCTACCAATACAACATTTCCTTCGAGCGGCACCAGCTGACCAATTCCGCTCATAGTGAGGGCGGCTGCGAAAAACCCAGTAACCGTCCAGTAGGCAATCGTTCTCCCTCTTGACCCTGTTCTAACTTTTTCTACGGCATTCTCCGAATTCAGTATCGTTGACGTTGTCATTTGTATTCCTCCCATCTATTGGACACCATTTGGTGACACTTTTATAATACGACACCATTAGGTGTCCTGTCAACAGCTTTTAATAAATTTATTCAGCACAACGCTGAGACGATTCCTCGATCTGGTCTTATCCCCAGTATTGATGCGGCTATCGCACTCCGTTGCTTCACTATTCCCTTCGCTCAGAAACTTGTTACTGACGGAAGGGGATAGTGTCCAAAAGAAGAAAAGGCGCGCCCGAGCCTAATGGCAATTGACAAAAAAGCTCCAGTACGTGAGTACTGAAGCTTAGTCTGATGTCCTTGCGCGTCTCATACCGCCTGCCCATATTGCTGGACGAAGGTCCATACGAGCTTCTGAAGGTACTTGTGGGGGTGGGGTAACTGGAATAAGACATCCCAAGATACTACAACTTTTTGTGAAAACCTGCGTTTAAAGTAATAAGATAGGAGATGATTTGAGTATGAGGAAAAGCAAACGATGGATTTTATGCACGCTGGCCTTTTCGTTTTTTGCAAGCTTGCTGGTACCTACAGGACAAATTCAAGCCAAAGATGAAAGTGTAAAGGTATCACTGCCCGCTTTCAAGGTGAGTCTGAATGGTCATACGGTTGACAATCGCTACCGGCAATATCCGCTGCTGGTGTATCGTGATATTACCTATATTCCAATGACCTGGAACGATACCAGGCTTCTTGGATTAGAAACGGATTGGTCGCCGACAGCTGGTCTAAGTATTAAGCAGAGCAAGGTAACTTCTTTCTATGAGCCTAACAAGGCCGGGGGCCGCAATGCGACATCTTACTCTGCCCAGATCTCCACAACAGCCGTCACAGTCAATGGCAAGGTCATTAATAACGCTAAGGAGCAATATCCGTTATTGAGCTTTCGGAACGTTAGATATTTCCCGCTGACCTGGCGGTACGCCCATGACGAATTCGGATGGGATTATAAGTGGAATGCTGCCAGTGGACTTAGCATCACCTCCCATAACCCGCAGGTGGACAAGGTTGACTTACCTACGTTTGCGCTAGAGAACGATGTCGTCCTTTTCAAGGGGTATTACTATTACGTAGAGACTACATACCTAACAAACCATGTATACCGTGCTCCTGTGAAGCAGCCATCCAACAAGCAAAAAATATATTCCTATGATCACGCAGATAGTCGCAGAGACTCTGATTTGATTGGACCATTTTCCTTTGAAATCCGCGAGAACACGTTATGGTATACCTATCATCTCGGGGGAGGTGTTACGGGGAGCGACTTCTACGTAAAAATCGGGAACGATGGGACAACGAAGTTGATGCACGAAGGACCTTTTCTTGACTTCCGTGACACGCCTTATGGCACACTAATTATCCGTCAAGGAACTTCGGCGTTCGAAGGCGGAAACTTGTCTATATGGCCTCCGGGGCAAGACATGATGAACAGTAAGCGTGTCGGAGATTCCGACGGGAGGTATGGTGTACATGCCAATTATAACGGCGGCGAGTCTTATGCCCCCGATTCCTCCACTACCGTCATCGGAGACGATGTCTATGTGCTGGCTTCAGTCGGTCAGAAGGACATAAATAAAATTCTAAAAATCAACCTCAAAACAAATAAAAGCTACAAAATCCTCGATACAAGCGTAAGCTGGTTTTGGATAATGGATAACAAGCTCTACTATGTTAAAGACGAAAACAAATCGTTATATTCTTCTACATTGAACGGGACGAATGAAACCAAGCTGTCAGAGCATGCTGTGTCATGGTTTGGCCATATTGAAAGCAATCTATTCTACACAACCAAGATAGAAGGAAATAAATTCGCGCTATACAAGGTCGATTCGGACGGGGAAGATAAGCTCGTATGGACAACGCCGGTCACCAGCGTACAAGTGGTGAACAACCGGCTTATAGGTCAGCTTGGCGGCAACAACGGAGTCGTTGTGCTAGACGGTTCAGGCAGCCTGTTAGTGAAAGTGGCAGATCCGATCTCGCACATACTTATGTCTGACGATCAAGTGTTACTCCAATCCTCCAAGGATTCAACGGTGAAATTTATTCATTTTTGACGACAAGATTAAGCAAATATTGTTAATGGGAGATCGTAGCTCTGGCAACTGAAGCGCTGATCCCCGTAAGACGGAATCGTCTAAGCTAAAAACGGTGTTAAGATTTCCAGTAAAAAAATCTGAATAGCAGTAGAGGAAACAAAGGAGAGCCCTTAGCGTGGGGCTCTCCTTTGTTTTGCAACGATAATTAAGCCAATACCTTATCAAGCTCGCTGCTCCACTTGGTCCAGCCGTACTTCGCTCCATTAAGGGCTGGAGCATTCGAGATGCCGGTCTGTTCCAGATGAAGGTTGACCTTACCGCCCTCTACCTCCTGCAGCGTCCAAGTAATCGTATGCTTCTCTGACCCGCTGGCCCACGTATACGACAAGCGGTTCGGCTCATCCACGACCAGCACTTCTCCTTCAATGACACCATCCCAATACTCCGACGGCTCCGTACGGAACTGGAACTGGTATCCTACAACAGGCTCGAAGTTATTGTCCATCGCCTTGTCCGTCTGGATGTTGACCACCCACTTCGCCAGCTTCTTGGAATCGGTAATCGCGGACCACAGCTTCTCTACCGTTGTGTTGTACTGGAAATCTAGATCTAAGGTTAAGCTCATTCTTCTTCCTCCTCTAATAGTTGCTGCAAGCGCAGCATATTGGCCGTCCAGAACTTGCGGTAAAAAGAGACCCAGTCTTCTACTTCTACAAGCGGTGATGCATTCAGTCGATATCGCGTCTCTCGGCCGACCTTGCGATCAAGCACGAGCCCCGCTTCCTTGAGGATGGTCAGATGCTTGGATACCGCTGTGCGGCCCATCGCGAACTGTGATGTTAATTCATGGAGCGGAATCTCCTGAGCCTCTGCAATCAGACGCATCAGCTTGCGTCTGGTCGGATCTGCAATGGCGGCAAACACATCCCGGTCCTGGTTGTTCTCGCTCATAGCAACCCCTCTAATCGATCTTAGTCAGTAGTGGATCACCCCCCTAGAGCTTGCGGCTGCTCGGCCGCAGCGCCCAAGAGGTGATCGTTAATGCAGCATAGGCAAGCGGAAGGATAATCGCAAATGCGCTGTCCCCTGCAATAATATGGGATAAAGCGGCACCCGTCATTAAGAAGAAGAACCCTGCGTATGCCCATTCCTTGAGCCGAGGAGCACCTGGCATGACGATGGCGATAACCCCCAGCAGCTTCCATATCCCGAGAATCGTCAGGATGTATTCAGGGTAGCCTATATTCGCTACTAACTCAACATTCCCTTCGAGGGGCACCAGCTGGCCAATTCCACTCATGGTGAGGGCAGCTGCGAAATATCCGGTTACTGCCCAGTAGGTAATGACTTTCTTCCTCGACCCTGTTGCTGCTCTCCCTGCGGCTCTCTCCGTACCAATCATTGTACTCATTTTAATTCCTCCTTTTATTTTTCAAGTTGCTTCCATTGGACTAAGGACTATCCTAGTTGACTCGTACTCGCTTTAATAAGACACCGTTTGGTGACATGTTTATAATATGACACCATTAGGTGTCCTGTCAATAGCTTATTTAATAGCCAGTACAAAAAAAGATCTTGAAACGAATCTCCATCTGGTCTAAGTCTAGGAGTGGTGCGGCTTTTGGGCTCCTTTGCTCCACTATCCCCTTCGCTCAGAATGTTGGTACTGAGTGAAGGGGATAGTGTCCAAAAGGAGAAAAAGAGATTCTTCGAGCATAAACAGAGCCTAATGGCGGCAAACAAAAAAGCCCCAGCACGTGAGTACTGAAGCTTAGTCTAGCTTAATCCGCATATCCATCTATTCATTCGCGCCCTTGTGGGGTTCGAAGGCTGCGGCATGTTATTCCCCAGCCTGACTTCCCACGGCTTAAGAACCCACGCCCTTCGAGCTATACGGATCGGCATACTCCGCACCCGAATCCCGAAGCCACACATCCCCATACCTGTCAGGATTGCGTTTGAACTCAGCCAGCACGTAGGAGCAGGATGGAATAATCTTGCGTCCCTTCTCACGCGCCTCGTCCACCACGAAGTCCAGCAGCTGGCGCGCCAGGTTCCGTCCCCGGTAGCGAGGGTCCACGAACGTATGGTCAATAATCCACGTGTCGACGTCCACCATCTGGTACGTAATCTCACCAATTTTACCGCCGATGCCAATCAGCTCATAGCTGTTGCCCTGCTTCTGCGCGATAATCTCTTCCTTCACTTCCGGCTCATTATGCTGAGTATCATGACTCATGTTCATGCACCTCCTGTGAATCTCTTGTATGCCCTCTACTTACCCGAACGGCCAACGCATGACGCAGGCCCCCAACCCGCGCTATCCCTGCCGCCCCTCTCCTACATCCATCCCTAATATCCTAGCACCGCCCTTGCTCATCAGAAAAGAAAAGAGAGCCAGCCCCCGCGCAAAGCGCCAGGACAAGCTCTCTCACTCAGTCTCAACTCATTAAAATCTTCATACCGCCGATGGGTCTGCGCCCGCCAGCTTGCTGTGATCGCCGCCGCCATACTCACGGCGATGCGAGATGACCAAGTACACAAGCGTCATGAGTGCGAACAGGACGGTGAACAGTCCAAGAATGCCCGCGTTATGCCACATGTCGGAGAAGTCTCCGCTGGAGATAACCGCCTTGAACCCGGATACCGAATACGTCATCGGCAGCCAGTAGCCTGCCTTCTGCAGCCAACCTGGAATCAGCTCAGCAGGGAACGTACCCGCGCTGCTCGTCAGCTGGAAGATCAGCAAGACGATGGCCACGAAGCGGCCCGGATGCTGAAGAGCTGTTACCAGGAACTGAATAAGCGCCATGAAGGTAATGCTCGTCAGTATGCTGAAGAGCAGGAAGAGCGGCACACTCTTCACCTCTAGTCCTAATCCGTACAGCAGCACCGCGTCTGCGATCAAGGATTGGATGACACCGACGACCACCATCGTCATTGCCTTGCCGACGAACCAGCTCCAGCCGTTAGCCGGAACACCTGCCGGCTCCTTAAGCGCCAGCACGATGGATAGCATCAATGCCCCTACGAATAGTCCAAGCGAGATGAAGTACGGAGCGAAGCCCGTTCCGTAGTTCGGCACTTCCGTCACCTTGTCCTCCGAGACGGAGACAGGGGAAGCGAACATATCATACAACTGATCGTCGCCCTTAATCCCAGCGGTCTTCCCTGCCGCATCATCCAGCTTGCCTGCAAGCTCGCCCGTGCCGTCGCTTAATTGCAGCAGCCCGTCGGCCACTTGCCGAGCCCCGTTATCAAGCTTGAAGGAGCCTTCGGACAGAGTATTCACGCCGTCGGACAACCCGCCAAGACCCGCACCCAGCTGCTTGCTTCCGCCTGCCAATTGCTCAGCTCCAGCTGCCAGCTTGGAGCTTCCTGCTCCCGCTTCGGCCAGCTTCGCGCCGAACTGCTCCATGCCAGCGGCGACTTGCTCGCCGCCCGCTGCCAGCTTCCCAGCGCCGCCGGCCAGCTGCTCGCCGCCAGCCTGCGCCTCAGCAAGCTTGCCGCTCAGCGTCTCCGCCCCTGCGGCCAAGCTGCCTTGCCCTTGCTGCAGCTGCGCCGCTCCGGCTGCCAGCTTCTCTTGACCCGCCGCGGCACTCTCCGCTCCGGCAGCCAGCTGCTTGCTCGCCGCAACGAGCTTCTTCACATTCTCATCCTCTGCTAGAGCAGGGTCCTTCGCCAGCTGCTCTAATCCTTGCGCCAGCTGAGCCGCCGCTGCTTCCAGCTTGTCCGCGCCAGCTGAAGAAGTCTTCAGCCCATTAACCAGGCTGTCTGCCCCTTGCTCTGCGCTCTTCGCTCCCGCTTCCAGCTTATCCGCACCAGCAGCCAGCTGCTCTAGTCCACCAGACAGCTTAACCGCACCAGCTTGCAGGTCGGAAGCGCCCGTCCCTAGCTGCTTCACACCGAACAGCAGCTGGTTGTGCGCATCCGACAACTGTCCGAGGCCAGAGGACAGCTTCGCTGTGCCCGCGCTAAGCTCGGTGCTGCCCGCGACCAGCTTATCCCCGCCGGATTGCAGCTTCGCTACCCCATCCTGCAGCTTCACCGTGCCTTGCGCCAGCTTAGACAGGTTCTCCTCTAGCAGCTGTGCGCCGTCCTTCGCCTTCGTTGTGCCGTCAGCGATCTTGCCAGCTCCTTCACTGGCCTTCCCCAGCCCATCCGCAAGGGTTGCTACTTGACCGAAAACCGTCTCCGTATAAGCTTCCGTGACGTTCTTCGACACTTCCGTCTTAATCCGGTCGATCGCCGTCTTCCCGATCTGAGCCGCCAGGAAGTTGTAGCCTTCATTCGGCAGGAACGTAATCTCTGCCGGCGTCGGCTCTTCCTTCGTCAGCGTCGTCACCTTCTCCGAGAAGTCTGCGGGAATCTCTATGGCCATATAGTAGTCATTGTGATGCAGGCCTTCCTGCGCTTCCTCCTTCGTCACGAACGCCCACTTGAAGTCCTTCTTCTCCGCGAGCGTCTCGCTGAGTTCCTTCCCGACCTGCAGCGACTTCCCGTCGAAGTCAGCCCCTTCATCCAGATTCACGACCGCCACCGGCAGATCGCTCAGCTTCTCATACGGATCCCAGAATGCCCCAAGGAACATCGCACTGTACAGCACCGGAATGACCAGTACGGCGATGACCGGAATGAGCACCTTCTTGTTGCGCGCAATCGCCGACAGCTCCCTGCCGAACTGACTTAACCCTCTCATCTCTCATATTCCTTCTTTCTACAATAATGATGTTATGACCGGATTCCTCATTCAGTCACTCTATAGTTGAAAAAAAACGCCAACCCAATTGACGTCTTCTCCCTACACTCCAATGCCTTGCTCTAAGTACATCCGGAACAGCCCCGCGATCCGGGCCTTATCCATCGATTGATGCGTCTTGTCCCAGTCCGTCGCCAAGGCGAAGTACAGCTTCAACAGCACGAAGGCCGTCACTTCCGGATCGCAAGGCTTGATCTCGCCCTTGTCGATGGCCCGCTGCACCTTGCGCTGAATGTAGCCAAGCGTAGCACGCTCCAGCTGACGCAGACCTTCCTGGGCCATCGGCGTACCGATGTCTCTAACCTCATGAGACAGCTTCGCCGCAAGCTCATGCGTACTGCGGAAGTCGAGGATCTTGTTCAGCAGCACGTCCAGATTGTCGAAGAAGGGCCTCGCATCGTCGTAATCTTCCTCGACAATATGCTTCATCTTCCCAACCAGACCGCGCATAATCTCATCGAACAGCTCTTCCTTATTCGTGAAGAAGGTGTAGATCGTCCCCTTGCCGACACCGGCAATCTTCGCTACCTGCTCCATCGTCGTTGCCTTGTAGCCGAAGAGTGAGAAGGACTTCTCCGCTGCTTCGATAATGAGCTGCTTCCTGTCTATCGCCATAGGAACACCTCACTTTCTTTATTATAAAATGACCAAATACTAAAAACGGTCACTAAGTCACTTCGCTATATTAGCACACTCAGCTGGCTCTGACAAGTGAAGCTTGATTAATACTCAAACTTGAGTATAATGTCTAATTATAATCAAATTTGAGTATGCTAGTACTCTAAACGTTGGAAAGAGGTGATTAGCCAGATGGATACACAAAACAGCAAAGTGAAGCTCGTTATTGCTGGTCTGCTGCTCGGCTTATTCATGGCGGCGCTGGACCAGACGATTGTATCGACAGCCATGACCAGTATTATTGAGAAGCTGGGCGGATTAGATAAGTTCGTATGGGTATACTCTGCCTATATGATTGCGATGGTAGTAGCTACCCCTATATTCGGGAAGCTGTCCGACATGTACGGTCGCAAGCGATTTTTCCTAACGGGACTGCTCCTGTTCATGCTCGGCTCCATCCTATGCGGCACGGCTCAGAATATGGATCAACTCATTGTATACCGGGCTCTGCAGGGTATCGGCGGCGGCGCGATCATGCCGATCGTATTCACGATTATCTTCGACCTGTTCCCTGCGGAGAAGCGCGGCAAGATGATGGGACTGTTCGGAGCGGTGTTCGGCATATCCTCCGTCTTCGGGCCGCTGCTTGGCGGTCTGATTACCGACCAGATTAGCTGGCGATGGATCTTCTACATTAACGTACCGATCGGCATCCTGGCCGTTATCTTCATAACCGTGGCTTATCGGGAGACGAGGAACAGCCGCAAGCAGAGCATCGACTGGGGAGGGGCTGCTCTGCTCACGACAGCCATCCTGTGCCTCATGTTCGGCCTTGAGCTTGGCGGTTCGGACGGCTGGGCATGGGATTCCGCGAAGACGATCTCCTTGTTCATCGGCTCTGCAATCACTCTCGGCCTCTTCCTGCTAGTGGAGACGAAGGTGAAGAATCCCATTATTCAGCTGAGCTTGTTCAAGCAGCGGGTCGTGACGAGCAATATGATGATTGCCATGCTGTACGGCGGTGTGATGATCGCTGCTGCCACTTATATTCCGATCTATATCCAAGGGGTATTCCACAAGACTGCTACGGAGACGAGCTCCGTGCTGACGCCTATGATGCTCGGCGTGGTGCTTAGCAGTCAGGTTGGCGGGAGAATCGTCAGCAAGTTCCGCTTCCGCGACATCATGCTCGTCTCGGCCGTGACGCTGCTCATCGGCTCCGCCCTACTCGGCTTCGTCATGGATACGTCCACCAGCCGTATGATAATTGCCGTCTTCATGGTTATCGTCGGCCTCGGCATGGGCGTGTCCTTCTCTCTGCTTAATATATCCACACTCAGCGAAGTTCCTCCCCAGTACAAGGGGACAGCTTCGTCACTAATTACCTTTTTCCGGACAATCGGCTCGGCGCTTGGCGTCACCGTATTCGGCGCCCTGCAGAAGCACGGCTTCCAGGCGGGCGTCAAGGAGATCCCCGGCATTCGTCCTGAGATGGCCGAGGAGATTAAGGGCGGGCAGGCGCTGCTCGATCCAGCCGTACAAGCGAAGCTGGGACTGACGCCTGACCTCATTAGTCAGCTGCTGGGTAAGCTGGCGGACTCGATTATAGTGATTTTCCAATGGGCGACGTTGCTTCCAATCTTGGCGATAATCTTCGTGTTCCTGATGGGCAGAGCGCGGCTGGCTGAAGCGAAGGCGCCCACCCCTCCCGCATCTGGCAAGCCCGTCTACGGGGAGGGCAAGGGCTGATGTCGATGAAGCTGATGGTGCTGGGCCTCCTGATGGAATGCGACCGGCACCCTTATGAGATTCGGCAGATGATCAAGGAGCGGAATTGGAACGAGAGCTTCAAGCTGCGGGATGGCTCCCTCTACTATGCGGTGGACCAGCTCCGCGAGGAGGGTCTTATTGAGGCGGCAGAGGTTATTCCGGCGGCAGGAGACAATCGTCCTGACAAGACCATCTATCGCATCACGGAGAGCGGCAGAGCCTCGTTCCACGATCTGCTGCACCGCCAGCTCAGTCAGAGCTCCTACCCGCAGCAGCCCCTCTTCCAAGCGCTTCCGTTCGTTCGATACGGGGAGGGAAGCAAGATTGCCGATCTCATCAGGGAGCAGCTCACCATATGTGAAGGGAGGGTGGAGCGGTTGAAGCAGGTGTACGAGCTCAAGAAGCCTTATCTCCCGCGCGGTCCGCTCCTAATGATTGACGGCTTCATCCGCTATGGAGAGACGGAGAAGCGGTGGCTCATGGACTTGCTCGCCGAGGCGGAAGCCGGAACGCTCTTCGAAGGGGCCAAGTGGACGATGGAGCAGATCGAGGAGTATCTGGCGGAGCATAAGCGGCGAGAATAGAGGCAGGCAGGACCGATGAGCGCGGGGTATAAAAAGAAGAAGCATTGTGCTACAATACGAGAATTGCACAGGTACCAACTTAGAGAGGATGTAACCATCGCCATGCTCATTATTGGAATTGCAGGCGGCACTGGCTCAGGCAAGTCCACCGTCGCCCGCTCCGTCATTGATCGTCTTGTTCCCGGGAAGGTGACCTTCATCTCCCAGGACAATTATTATAAGGACCACCCGACCGTCAGCTTCGCAGAACGCGAGGCGATGAACTACGATCACCCGCTCGCCTTCGACAACGATCTGCTGATTGAGCACTTGAAGGAGCTGCGAGCTGGCCGCACCGCCTATGCTCCGGTCTACGACTTCACCGTCCATGCCCGCTCCAAGGAGGAGCGCGTCGAGCTTATCCCTAACAACATCGTTATTGTCGAAGGACTGCATGTGCTCTACGAAGAGCAGGTACGAGAGCTGCTCGACATTAAGGTGTTCGTCGATACCGACCCGGACGTCCGCATTCTCCGACGCGTGCTGCGGGACATTGAGGAGCGCGGCCGGACGATCCAGTCTATCCACGACCAATACTTGAAGACCGTCAAGCCAATGCATGATGCGTTCATCGAACCGTCGAAGAAGTACGCCGACCTCATCATCCCCGAAGGTGGCCACAACGAAGTTGGCATCCAGCTGCTCTCCATCCTGACCGAGAAGTATCTGCTAAGCGGGAAGGCTTGATTGCAGGGTTTGCAAAAAAAAAACTCACCATCCGTTTTTTGGGTGGTGAGTTTTTTTTGGCTTCTAGCCCAGCGCAAGCTCTTCCGCGTTGTACAGTGCCAAGATAGAGCGAAGCTCCTCTCTGGCCTGTTCGGAGAGCGGCCCTGCCGGCTTCCGTGCCAGACCTGAGGAGATGCCGAGCAGGTTAAGCGCTTCCTTGAATGGAGCCGGGATCGTACCCAGACCCGCTGCTCGGCGAATAGGCAGCAGGCGAGCTTGGGACTGCTTAGCTCCCTCTAGGTCACCGTTCCTCCACCTCTCATAGATGGAGACCGCCAGTCTAGGTGCGATATTAGCCGTACCAGCTACTGCCCCTGTCCCTCCGGCCAGCAGCGTCCATAGAATAAGCGAATCCGTTCCGGCAAGGACCGAGAAGTCTCCCCCATCAGTTCGGTCAATGAGCTGAAGGATATTGTCGAAGCTGCCGCTGGAATCCTTGACTCCGACAATATTCGGCACCGAAGCCAGCTTCTCTACCGTAGAGCCTTCCAAGGTTACCCCTGTACGAGCCGGTATATGGTAGAGCATAATCGGCAATGAGGTTGCTGAAGCTATTGCCTTGTAGTGAACCGTGAGTTCCAGTTGGCTCACTGGAGTGAAGTATGGAGTAATGACCGATAACGCGTCTGCTCCAGCAGCTTCCATGCCTTCAGCGAGCTGAACGGACTCTCTCGTAGTAATGGCGCCAGCCCCCGCATAGACAGGCACCCTGCCTGCCGCCTCTTCGACGATAACGGTTACAATTCGCAGCTTCTCTTCCATGGTCAAGGAGAAGAATTCCCCGTTCGTTCCGAGGCAGAACAGGCCGTGAACGCCTGCCTGAATGAACCGATTCACAGACTGCCGCAGCGCGTCCTCATCTACTTGATCCTGTGCATTGAATGGCGTTAGCATAGCGGGAATGATTCCATGCGGTCTAAGAAGTACTGCCATATCTTCACTGACCTCCTTGAATTCAAATACTCCGTCGCCTTCTAGTATGTTGTATACAACAACTCTATAGGAGGAACTACTATCTGTCAACGAGTAATTCCCACTTGTAGTGAATGTGACTACCGTCACCTAATCATTAGGCGCCAGTAGTCACCAACACGACATCCCCCACCTGATAATAGTCCGCTCCTACAGCGAGACCTTCCTTATTCAGATGAAGGAGCTTCACCATTAGTGCAGGCGTCACTTCCGCCACCCTGCCTCTGGCGCTGCTATCATCAGCTAGGTACAGAATAACCTCTTGATTGCTCAAGGCAGCAGCACGAAGAGCCTTGATCACCTCTGCCATATTCAATAGCCTATCCCTCCTCATACAAGTCTCGTCTACGATTAACCTATAAGTTCAATTGACCTTATTATATATGTAATTGTACATATCTGCTTGCTATATTTGGAGTGGGTGATGAACGTGAGCTTCGATTATGGCGTGATTGGCAATCGCATTAAGACGGCAAGAGAGAACAAGGGACTAACCCAAGAGAAGCTCGCGGAAGAGCTGGATGTCTCGAATGCCTATATTAGCAAGATTGAACGCGGGAAGACTCCCATCAGCTTGGATAGACTGTCTGATCTGTGCCAAGTGCTTGAGGAATCGACAGAGTATATATTGAACGGAGCCGACAGCTCCTCCGATGACTATCTCAGGAATGAGATCATGCTCATGCTGGAAGGCTGCTCTGCTGAGAAGGTTAGATTAATCTCACAGGTCATTAAGCCGATTGTTGACTATGGCAGCGGCAAGTAGAAGGAACCTCAGGACGGACTGATGTCTGATGAGGTTCCTTCTATTTTTTGTGCGAGGAAATGGTCCTATGCTGTAGGCAAGCGCGGTGACAAGCACCTACCCCCTCACGTATGCATGGAAGAGGGAGGGTTGCACGGTGGGGAGCTCGAGTATATCAATTAAGAGCAAGTGGATGAAGACCAAGTGGCTGCTTAAGAGCGCCAAGCTGAGGAAGTATGTTCCGGAGACTGCTCCATATTCCTATGACCAATTACGAGCTATGACAGAGAGGTATCCTTCCGTCTTCTTCAAGCCGACAGGCGGAACGGGCGGGAGCCACATCGTACGTATTCAGAAGCGATCAGAAGGATATCGGTACCAGAAGGATGCGAAGAAGCAGGTGTACCCCAGCATAGATGCCCTGCACGACAAGCTGAAGAGCTTGTCCAGCAGCCGGCCCTATCTGCTCCAGAGGGGAATTCAGCTCGAGAAGATCGGCAAGCGGAAGTTCGATATTCGGGTGATGGTGCAGAAGGGGAGCGACGGGAAGTGGGTGAGTACGGGGATTTTTATGAAAATTGGAAGGTCTAGACGTGTCGCCACGAATTATCACCAAGGCGGTAAAATCGGCATGTTCCGCACCACGATGAGAGGTGCTGGCTATAGTGAAGCCTCGACTCTGAGCTTGGAGAAGGAGCTTAAGCAGCTTGGGTTATCCGTAGGCAAGCACTTCGACAGACAGCTCGGGGGATTCCGTGAGCTCGGGCTTGACGTTGCTCTCGACCAGAAGGGACGGCTATGGATCCTAGAAGTGAATACACGCCCTAACTTCTATCCGCTGAAGGACTTGAAGGACAAGAGCATGTATAGGAGAATTGCCAAGTATGCAAGGAAGTATGGCCGTAAGGGGTAGAACAGGAAGGGGTGTCCCGGAAGCCACAGGCTCCAGGGCACCCTCTATTCATTCCGGCGTTCACCGGAATTACATCCTCGCTGGCTGCTCCTTATCAAGCCGTACATACCTTCCGTTATGCACCCAGTAGATCGCTTCGGATACGGGCTGCGGCATGACTCTGTAGGTTCGGCGGACAATCTCATCGAACTTGGAATGCTTAGCCATTCTAACGGCAGCCTCTGCCGTCTCGATAGCCTCTGCTGAGCGCAGCACCATCGTCTGCTTGCGGTTCGTGAAGGCAATGAGGAAGCTCTCCGACATATGTTCCTTAAGCCATGATTGATTCAGGAACTGACAGGACAGCGGGAATCTCTCGTTCACATAGGCCTGAATCGTGCAGGAAGGAAGGGCTGGGCTTGGAATCTGCATGCTAGGCTTCGTCCAGCCTTGACCCCGCAGGTTGCTGTAGGCTAATCGCTTCATTCGCTCTTCAGTAAGCCTAGGGTTCAAGGCAAGCATACTGTTATTCACAATCTTGTTATTCACACTCTTAATCTCGAGGAAGATGACAGACAGCCCGGGGACAGGCTCCTCTGTAACGAACTCCATGTCCTTGCCGGCTTCCGTTACGTACTCCGTCTCCCTAATGTCCGGGAAGAGGTAGGCGGAATCAATTCGCATCACTTCCTCATGATTGCTTGTGTACATGACGGTACTAATGATTCCGTTCAAGTAGTTGATGGCTAGATTAAGATCACCAGCATGGCAATATGTCTGGTACGTGCTATGAAGACTGACGACCATCCCATCTCCTGGAGCAGGACCAGCATGAGCGCCATTCGTACCTCCGCTTACAGCAATAACCTCCAGCAGCAGCGGCTCACCCTCCCCATCCTTCTGCTTCACCTGCATACCGAGCCCATCCTCCAGGTGCTTCATCATCATGTGGGCGAATTGTTCCGGTGTCTCATAGAGCAAGGCTTGTCTCATCTTCGTAACTCCTCCTTAGGATAGCAGTAGACGCAAAAACCCCTGACAAACGGCGTACCTAAGTACGCTGCTCATCAGGGGTGTGCTTCACCACCATTAATTACCAATATCATACTATGATAAAAATATTAGGTCAACTACTTAAGCCCCATTCGCTCATATAAAAAGTCAACGATATGAACAGCCTGCACCTTATCGCTATCCGAGTGCTTGTCAATCCCTAGCTTCATCTGCAGCAGGCAGCCGGGATTACTCGTCACAATGACATGCGCCTTCGTCGCGTTCGCGTGCTGCATCTTGCGGTCTAGAAGCTCCCCCGCCATCTCCGGCTGCGTAATATTATAGATTCCTGCTGAGCCGCAGCAGGAGCCGGCATCAGCCATCTCTACGTAATCCACCTGCGGCAAGGAAGCAAGCAGCTTCCGTGGAGCGCTGCCGCCCTTCATCACATTGCGAAGGTGGCAGGAATCTTGGTACGTGACACGGACAGGCTGCAGCTTATCCAGCTGATCATGCTTCGGCTCCGAATTCGGCGCAGCAGTCGGTGCAGTAGCCCGCTGCTCCGTTGCTGCTGCAGCACCCCCGCTCAGCGCCTTGTCTCCCAGGCTCAGCAGGCTGCTCTGATCAAGTCTCTCCACTAGCACACTGCTGATATCCTTCACCCGGGAGGCGAACCATGCCGATTGTTCCTGCCACTGCGGATCGTCATGGAGCAGATGGTCATATTCCACCAGGATGGCTCCACAGCCTCCGGCATTAGAGATAATGTAGTCCACACCAGCTTCCTGGAATACACGAATATTGTTCTTCGCCAACTCCTTCGCCTGAGCCATCTCCCCGCTGTGGGCATGCAGCGCCCCGCAGCAATTCTGTGCTTCAGGTATGATCACATCGAAGCCAGCCGCAGACAGCAGCTTAACCGTCTTCTCATTCGTCTCTGTGAACATGACGTCCATTAAGCAGCCTCGGAACATGCCTACCGTTCCGATCTTCTCACCCTTGGCGGGTATACGTGTACCGAGCCTTTCGGCTACCCCTTGGCCGGATGTGGATGGCAAGATCTGTTCCATCTCGGAGAGATGAGGGGGCAGCAGCTTCAGCGCTCCCGTCTTGCGAACAACCGACTGCAGTCCGGACTGCTCGTAGAGCCTCAGCCCCTTGCCCAGCAGCTTCATCCGATTCTGATGCGGGAATAGTCCCTTGAACACGACCTTGCGGACGGCCTTCACCCAGCTTCGATGCTGGGTCGTATGCTCTTCAATGGCCTCCCGAGCTTGCTCGATGAGCTGCCCGTACTTCACATCGGCAGGACAGGCCGGTTCACAAGCCCGGCAGCCCAGGCAATGGCTCATCTGGTCCTCGAACCTCTCATCCGGCTCCATCAGCCCGTCGACCGCTGCCTTCATGAGTGCGATCCGTCCACGAGGAGATTCAGCCTCTACTCCTCTGACCTTGAACGTCGGGCAGGCCGGCAGGCAGAAGCCGCAGCGCATGCAGTTCGTCAGTTGGTCATAGTCGAGCTTGATCTGAAGCGTCTGTCTTAATCCTTCTGCAGTTGCCTTAGCCACGATGGAGCACCACCCTGCGTCTGGATTGTTTTGCGAATATTTTGCCAGGATTGAGGAGGTGGTTGGGGTCGAAGGCATCCTTCAGATTCCGCATGATTGCAATCCCTGTAGGGCCAATCTTCCACTCGAGATATGGAGCCTTGACCAGTCCCACGCCATGCTCGCCCGTAATCGTCCCCCCCAGAGCAATAGCCGCTTCGAAAATCTCCGCAAAAGCCTCCTCGACCCGATGTATCTCCTCGCTGTCCCTGGCGTCGGTCGTTGCGGTCGGATGAAGATTGCCGTCTCCGGCATGACCGAATGTGCAGATCTGCACGTCGTACTTCTGTGCGATGCGGTTAATCTCCAGCACCATGTCGGCAATCTTGGAGCGAGGCACCGTCGCATCCTCCAGAATGGTTGTCGGTCGCAGTCTAGCGAGTGCCGTGAATGCGCTCCTCCTGGCGGTCAGTAGCTTCAGTGCTTCCTCTGGGGTGGAAGCGATACTGATCTGGTCCGCCTGTTCCGCACGGCATATCGCCTCGATGCTCTGCATATCACGCTCCACCGTCTCATGCTCACCGTCCTGCTCGATGAGCAGAATAGCGGCCATGTCCAGCGGCAGTCCCAGCTTCGCATAGTCATCCACGACTCTAATCGTCGGATTGTCCATAATCTCAAGCGTCGCTGGAATAATCCGATTCTCAATAATCTGAGAGACGGTCCTGGATGCGCCGTACATGTCCTTGAACATGGCCAGCATCGTCTTCTTATACCTAGGAGGCGGTACCAGCTTCAAGGTCGCTTCGGTAATGATGGCGAGGGTGCCTTCGGATCCGACGAGCAGCTTGGTCAGATCATAGCCTGCCACATCCTTCATTAGCTTGCCGCCCGTACGCAGAATCTCACCAGACGCAAGCACACACTCCAGCCCGAGCACATAATCCTTAGTCGTTCCGTACTTCAAGCCGCGCAGACCGCCGGAGCATTCTGCAATATTGCCGCCTATGGTCGAGATGGACATGCTGCTCGGATCGGGAGGGTAGAACAATCCGAGCGCTTCAATGTGCTCAATGAATTGCTTCGTAATGAGGCCCGGCTGAACGGTAGCGGTCAGATTCTGCACATCCACTTCGAGGATGGCGTTCATGCGATGCATGACCATGACGATTCCGCCTTGTACCGGTACTGTGCCCCCGCATAGATTCGTTCCGGAACCGCGGCTGACGAGCGGAATGCGATGCTGATGCAGGATGCGCATGACTGCGGCAACCTCTGCTGTATTGCCAGGGTAGATCACTCCGTCCGGGAGTGACTGCAGCATCGGCGTACCGTCATAGGAATGTGTGACGAGCGTCTCTTGATCGTCTTTATAGTAGGAAGCGCCTACGGCCTCTTGCAGCTGCTGCTTCACCTGGAGACTTAGCATGGTAGTAAACCCTCCGTTTAATAGTAAGGATGTAATTCTTATAGTAAGGATGTTTTTCATATAGCAAGAATGTAATTCGTATAGTAAGAACGTAATTCATCTTGTAAGGATCAGACTCATCATGTCATCTGATGACTTTTATTATAGCTTAGCTTATGATTAGATGGAAGTATACTTTTTTGCGATACGGAGGTTGCCATTCGATGGCTTTTCAACAGATTAAGACTCCTAAGGGTTCTGAGATCGTCCTGCAGCAGATCAAGCAGCAGATTGCTGCGGGTGTGTATGCTCCCGGCACGAAGCTGCCTACGGTCGTTGACTTGGCCGCAAGCTTCGCTGTAGGGAGGTCCACGGTGCGGGAAGCGCTGAGCGCGCTGAAGGCGATGGGCTGGGTCACCATTCGACATGGGGGCGGGACATTCGTCAGTACGGTGCTGCCTCCTGCAGCCGAGGATACGGGCGACCTCTTCCAGTCGGCGAAGCTGCTGCAGGAGGTGCTTGAGGTCCGCAAGTTCATAGAGGCGGGCTGCGCCGCACTCGCTGCGGCGCGCAGGACGGAAGAGGATCTGGCTGAGCTGAAGCATACGTTGCAGAGGATGGACGAGGCACTAGGAGACGAGACGGCCAGTGAGGAAGCGGATCTGCAATTCCACCTGGCTATCGCCAGAGCTGCTCACAACACGCTGTTCCTATCCATGATGGAGTCGCTGACCGACCGTCTGAAGGAGAGTATGCGAGAGTCTCGGCAGCTATGGTTCTTCGCCGAGCGGGCATCAGCGGAGCAGCTGCTCCTGGAGCACCAAGAGATCCTCGCGGCTATTGCAGCGCAGGACGCAGAGCTCGCGGTAGCGCGGATGATGAACCATCTGATGAAGGTCGAGCAAGTCATCGGGGGATTGAACGCGCCTGCTGGCGGTTAGGTGCTGCCGCGCCGCTAGCGGCCGATCTTGGTGCATTTTGCACCTTATCCGGCACTCGGGACCTCGCTGACGCTCAACGTGGTGCATTTTTGCACCTTATCCGGTACTCGGGACCTCGCTGACGCTCAACGTGGTGCATTTTTGCACCTTATTCGGCACTCGGGACCTCGCCGGCGCTCATCGTGGTGCATTTTTGCACCTTATCCGGCACGCGGGACCTCGCCGGCGCTCAACGTGGTGCATTTTTGCACCTTATCCGGCACTCGGGACCTCGCTGACGCTCAACGTGGTGCATTTTTGCACCTTATCCGGTACTCGGGACCTCGCTGACGCTCAACGTGGTGCATTTTTGCACCTTATTCGGCACTCGGGACCTCGCCGGCAGCCAACCTGCCTACAAGTCTCCTTCTCTGCCCTATCCGCTCACTCGCATCCAGGCAATCTGTGCCGCTCCCATGGAGGCTGCATGGTCTGGTGCTTGAACACAGCTCATGCGAGGATAGCTCTGCCCCAGTCTCTGCTCGAAGGCGCTGCGAATGTCCTTGTTCCTTAGCAGCACACTTCCAGCAAGGACAAGCTTGCCTTCCTGCATGGACAGCTGCTCAGCCACGGGTTCCACCAGCTCCAGCAAGGCGGAAGCACTCTGATTAACAATCGTCCAGGCTGCTTCGTCACCTGCTGCACAAGCAGCTGTCAACAGCGGGGCTAGTGATGCGATGTCCCTCTTGCTCCTCGACTTGTCATGAACATATCCGATGAGCTCGCGCACTGAGGAAAGCCCAAGACTTCCGTAGAGAAGCTCAGTGATAGCGGTTTTAGGAGCACGCCCGTCATTCGCCTTGACGACAGCTCGGATAAGCTCGCGTCCAATGCTGTATCCGCTCCCCTCATCATCAATGAGGTGACCGCAGCCCCCTGCGCGATGGGTAAGACCCGATTCGCTCCGGCCATAACAGATCGAGCCCGTCCCCGCAATTAATAGTAGGCCGACTGGGCTGCCTAACGTACCGTACAAGGCGGTCTCATGATCTCCTGTAATGTATAATGGCCCTCCATAGCCGCTGGCACGAATGATGGCTGTTAATCGTTCTGCTACCACCGGATTACTCACACCAGCAGCACCGACACAGATCGAAGCACATTGGTGCAAGCCGCCGCAGGCATCGCTGATTCGTCCAAGCATCTGCTCCAGACTGACGCGAATACTCTCTTCATCCTGACCGTTATAGTTAATGCCGCCCGAGGTGAATACATCTGCCACCTCACCGCCTGCACCGATAACCGTCACCGCGGTCTTCGTGCCGCCGCCATCAAGTCCTGCTGCATATCTCATGCCACACAACGCTCCTTCCTAACTCCACAGCACCAGCACGACTGTGCGGAGACTACCTAATTCCTTACTCTACACAATCCTACACCCAATGCCTTCCCAGCACCACAGTACCGTTGAAAATATTGCTACTCGCCGCACTTATTAGCGACATGGTACGCCCGGCAGATTAACAAGCAGACCACTACGTAGCAGCACCAGCCCAACCAGCCACACCCGTCAAGCTAAGCTTGCCTGTCGGCTGAGCCTTACCGCTGAGTATCGTAATCAGCGACTGGATCGACTGCGATGAGTACTCGAATGCAGCCAGCCCGCAAGCGACACCGTCCAGCTCTTCCAGGTCATAGGGCTTGCCAAGCGCGACCGCTGTCACATGATGTCCCGCCGCAACAAGCCCCCGTACCAGCGCCAGCTGTCCCTCGTTCTCACGCGCATTGTACAGCCCAACGATAATATGCCTATAACCAGCGGCGGCTTCCTGCAGCTTCAGCCCCACTTCGGCTTGGTCCGGATTAATGCTAACTATCGCATATTCCGCTCCGAAGGCATCCGCCATAGCGGCCGGGAATGACAAGCTCCCCTTCACCTGACTGGACGCGAGGTCTGCCCGATAGGAGTAGCTTCCCATGAACAGCGTATCCCCGCTCCCCCGCAGCACAGGCGTCAGCTCACCTCGAACGAGGCATATTCCTTCCCTGCTCATCGCCGCAGCCGCAGCGCGATGGGCCTCACTGCCTACCGTCATCAGTGATCCGTAACCGTTGGCACCGTACTTGCTTTTATAAGAGAGTACCCTCTCCACCGCTTCATCCAGTACCGACTCGGCGAGCTCCCCGGAGGCAATGGCCTGCTCAATAAGCTCCACCGTCTGGGCGACCAGCTCAGGGGTGTGACTGACGAACACGAGGTTCACTCCCGCCTGAATCGCGCCTAACGCGCCTCTTGCCGTACCGTAGTACTTCTTAATCGCATCCATCTCCAGACAATCCGACACAATGAGTCCCGTATAGCCAAGCTGCCCGCGCAGCACTTCGGTCATAATCGTCCTGGACATCGTAGCCGGCACCCTCTCCTCCTCAATGAGCGGGAAGAGGATATGAGAGCTCATGATACTCTCCGCTCCGCTCTCGATAGCGGCCACGAACGGCTTCAACTCCAGCTCCAGCAGCTGCTCCAGCGTCTTCTCGATGACAGGAAGGCCGAGATGAGAGTCAACCGACGTATCCCCATGTCCTGGAAAATGCTTCACACAACCCAGCACGCCCCCATCCGTCAGCCCCTTCAGCATCTGAAGCCCATACAGCTGTACCGCCTCAGCGGTATCGCCATACGAACGAACATTAATGACGGGATTGTGCTTGTTGTTATTAATATCGAGCACTGGGGCTAGATTGAAGTTAATGCCGAGCGCTCTGAGCTCTTCCGCCGTTATCAATCCGGCCGTATAAGCATACTCAGGCTTGCCCGTTGCTGCTATAGCCATAGCTCCCGGAATATGCGTCGCATCCTCCGGCAGTCTCGTTACACGGCCGCCTTCTTGATCAATCGAGATGAAGGCAGGATGGCCGGTCTGTGCCGTAATCATCTGCTGAAGATCCTCACATAAGCCGCGCAGCTGATGCTTATTCTCTACATTGTGAGAGAACAGAATGATATTCCCGATCTTGTACTCCTCAATCAACCGCTTCAGATCTTCGGTGAGATGAGGCGCGGAGAATCCAGTCACAATTAGCTGGCCGATCTTCTCTCTTAAGGATAGAGACTTCAAGGTACACACTCCCTTACTTATATAGATGGTAAGCTTGCTTCCTAAGAGCGAAGGCCGCACTCTCCTCACGGAATTGCTCCAGCAAGTCCGGAAGCTTCACGCGGTCATCCCGATACAGACTGTCCCCGCCAAGCAGATCGATGAACGGTCTTCCGCCCTCCTTAATCGGAGGCAGGAACGCGAACTCCTCATAGCTGTTCTTAATCGTATAGAGCAGCTCGAGGCCCGTCTCGAGCGGCAGCAAGGCATGAGCGTCCGTCACATGCAGCTGCACACCGCCGCAGAGCAACCCGCCATGCTTGGAGGCCGTCGGCTTGTAATAGACCGGCCGGAATCGCACCCCCGGCAGCTGCTTCCGGTTCATCTCCTCGGCTAGCCGGTGCGGATCCACGATGAAGGGTGCGCCAATCATCTCGAAGGGCATGGCGGTGCCGCGCCCCTCCGACACATTCGTCCCTTCGAACAGACAAGTACCGCTATACAGCAGCGCGCTCTCGAACCGAGGCATGCCTAGTGAAGGGGGAACCCACAACCTCCCGGTATCCGGGCTCAGCATCCCGCGCTCCCAACCCTCGCACGGTACCACATGCAGCTCCGCATTCCAGCCCATCTCGCTGCTTGCCATCATGGCGAGCTCTCCCGCGGTCAGGCCATATCGAACGGCTAGCGGATATCCGCCTACGAACGAGAGATAGCCTGGCTTAAGCACATTGCCCTCTACAGCTGCTCCGCCCAGCGGATTCATCCGGTCGAGCACGACGAACGGCTTGCCCGCTCCAGCACAATCCTCCAGCGCATACAGCATCGTATAGATGAACGTATAATATCTCACCCCGACATCGCTAATGTCGTAGACGACCACATCGACCTGGTCCAGCATCTCGGCCGTCAGCCGCTTGGAGTCCTTGCGGTACAAGCTGTAGACCGGCACACCGGTTAAGGAATCCGTATAGGATTCCACCAGCGCGCCAGCCTCTTGATCGCCCCGCACCCCATGCTCGGGGGAGAACAGGGCAGCTAGATGATAGTGCTTATGCAGAAGTTCAATGGTAGAGGTGAAGTCGCTCGCAAGTCCGGTAGGCGACGTAATTAACCCTACTCGCCTGCCGCCCAGCAGTCGACCGCCTACATCTTCCAGCCTGTCAATTCCATTCCGAATCATACCGTGAGCCAGCCTCCTTACCTCCTTGCGACCTGTACACCAACCGGTGGTCAGGGCGTGCCGCTTGGCCCTTCTCCTAATAAGAGATCTTCCCCAAGACCACACCACGCCTCGCCCCAGTGACGCTTGGCAGATTGCTTGGCATCCGCGCCATCGTATAGTCAGCGAGCAAGGCGAACGCGATCGCTTCCTTGGCATCGCTGGATAAGCCGATATCCTCCTGAAGGAGCACCTGTACGCCCATCGGCTCCAGCTCCTCCTTCAAGTAGCCGATCAACACCGGATTGTAGCTTCCGCCGCCGCCGACTAGCATGACGTCTGCGGGATGGCTCTCCCGCACGAACTGCCGATAGCCCGCGCCGATCGACCAAGCCGTCAGCTTCGTCACTGTAGCCACCAGATCTTCACTAGACAGCCCGTGGTCCTGCTGATACCGAAGCAGCTCCTCTACATACGAAGCGCCGAACCGCTCTCTTCCTGTCGACTTCGGCAGCGGCAGGCGATAGTAGGCTTCCTGCTTCAGCCTATCCAGCAGCTCCTCATCCACCTTGCCCCGCTTCGCAATCGCTCCCCCGACATCCATCGTGAGCTCACCGCCGAACAGGCGTGATACTACCCCGTCAATAATCATATTGCCTGGTCCCGTATCGAAGGCATAGACATCCTCCGGCGCGCAGCCAGCAGGCAGCACCGTCATATTGCCGATACCGCCGATATTCTGCAGCAGCAGCGTCCGCTCCTCTTCCCTATACAGGACATACTCCGAATAAGGAACAAGCGGCGCGCCTTGACCGCCCGCCGCCATATCCGCCACGCGGAAGTCTGATACACAAGGAATGCTTGTTCGCATCGCGATGACAGCGCCTTCTCCAATCTGCACGGTGTATCGAACACCATACCCCTCCATCTGTACCAGCTCGGGAGCGTGGTAGATCGTCTGGCCGTGAGAGCCGATGACGGAGATATCCTCAGGCTTCAGACCAGCCTTCGCCACTACCGCCAGGGCTGCCTCTGCATAGAGCTCTCCGAGACAGACGTTCATGCGCCCCACGCGGTCCACCGTCGCCTCCCGAGGGTCGAAGAGCCGGAAGATCTCTTCCCGAACGCCCGCAGGATATGGCGTATTCGCGAACGCCGCCAGTCGAACAGACGGGCGCCCGCCCGCCTCTCCGTGAATCTGAACAACCGCTGCGTCAATGCCATCGACCGAGGTGCCGGACATGAGTCCTACTACATAGCGGCCTTCCATATTAACCCTTCACGGCGCCAACGGTCACGCCCTCCAGGAAGTACTTCTGCAGGCTGAAGAATAGGATGAACATCGGCAAGGCAGAGATCGTAGCGCCGGCCATCATCGGTGCGAAGTACGTCGTATTCGCGAATCGGAAGTTCTTCAGGCCCACCTGAATGGTCTGCATATCCATCGTGTTCGTGACGAGGAACGGCCAGAAGAATGTATTCCAGTTCTCCATGAACGTGAGGATCGCCATGACGGCGAGCACGGTCTTCGACAAGGGCAGAATGACTCTCCAGTAGATCTGGAACTGATTGCAGCCTTCCATCTTCGCGCTCTCCAGGATCTCCTTCGGAATCGACGAGATGAACTGCTTCGCCAGGAAGATGTTGTACACCGTCACCAGGCTGGGAAGGATCAAGGCCGAATACGTATTCTGAATCTGGAAGATGTTCACGATTAGAATGTAGAGCGGAACCTGAGTCACTTGATAAGGAATCATCATAGCGACCAGCAGCAGGGTGAACAGGAACGTCCGGCCCTTGAAGTCAATCTTCGAGAAGGCATAGCCCGCCATACTGGCGAATACGACATTCGACACCATGACGCAGCCCGCTACGATTAGGGAATTCCAGAGCCACCGGAGCGAATATTCACTGTAATTGAAGAAGAACTTATACGAGTCCAGGGAGAACTTGGTTGGGAACAAGGAGTAGCTCATCGCCCCTGCTTCGACCGGATCCCCGAAGGATGAGATAATCATGAAGTAGATGGGGAAGAGCGTAGCTAAGGCGAACACGAGCAGCAAGACCATAATGACAGTATTTCGAGCCGTCTTGGCCACGCTTGGCTTCGTCTCCGAGTAATTTTTGTACAGCGACATGGGCAGATCCCCCTCTCTCTAATATTCCACTTCTCGGCCTAGTAATTTGAACTGCAGTAGAGCTACCCCGGCAATGAGAAGCGCCAATATGAGAGACTGTGCAGCAGCCTTGCCGAATTCGAAGTACTTGAACGCATTGTCGAAAATAAGCAGTCCCACCATCGTCGTCGCATTATCCGGCCCTCCGCCTGTCATGAGGAACGCATTCTGGAACACTTGGAAGGATCCAATGACCCCGGTGACAAGTAGGAATAACGTAGTTGGCTTCAGGCATGGAATGACGATATGCCATAGCTTCTGCAGGAAGTTCGCGCCATCCAGATCTGCCGCTTCATAATAGCTGGTATCAATGCCTAGCAGCGCTGCGAGATAGATAATAATACTGGTCCCATGGCTGGACAGCCAAGACATGAGTACCAATGAGAACATGGCCGTGCTGCTGGAGCCGAGCCAGTTCTCATTGCTGAGACCGACAAGACCGATCAGCTTATTAAGAATACCCGAGGACATCGGATCGAATATCCATAGCCATACAACAGACAAGGCAACGCCAGACGCTACCGCCGGCAGGTAATAGATGGCCTTGAACGTCGTCTGCATCCACTTCTGCAGCGGCAGGATGAGAATCGCCACAGCGAAGGAGAGGAATAGAGCAACCGGTACCGTTAGGACGGTGTATACAATCGTATTGCCAATTGACTTCCAGAACAGATCATCTTGGAAGGATTCCACATAGTTATCTAATCCAACATAGGTAGAGCCGAGCGGCTTATATTCTTGGAAGGAGATAATGAAGGCACTAGCTACGGGATAAGCCGTGAACATCGCGAAGATGACCAAGGACACGGCGATGAACAGATATCCCCAGCCCGCATCTCCTCTTACCTTCCTTCTCTTCATGGTCTTGGTCTGCATCACAAGGCAACACCTCTCTCACTACTTCAATGGTTAGCACAGGAATTAGATTCGGGCAGCCGCCTGGACCAGTGGCAAGCAGCTGCCCGAACCTATCATCCCTTATTCGGTTACAACGCCGTCCTTGCCGAACTTATCAATTGCACCCTTCTTCACAGCTTCATACATCTCTTCTGGTGTAATCTCACCAGCTAGCAATGCTTGCAGCTTCGGCACGATAACCTCATCCTGCAGCTTGATCGCCTTCGCGCCAAGGTCTGTTGGGATATCAGGACGAGCAGGTGAAGCATTCTTCAGGAGTGCTTCAACAGCCGCGATGTTGTCCGGGTTGCGGTTAACAGTCATGCTTGCTGCTGCTTCCTTGCCTGACTTCGTAATATGAGCGACGAATAGATCATTGCTTGTTGTAGCAGCTACCTTGCCGCTTGCAAGGAAGTAAGCTGCCTTAACCACATTAGCCTTGTGCTCGGCAGTCGGCTCCTTCTTCCCGCGGAACGTCACATACCCATCTACTGCAACTGTCGTTACGGCCTTCTCTCCTAAGAAGGAAGGAACCGGAAGGACGATATAGTCCGCCTTGATACTGCCTTCTACTGCACTGCCATCCTTCGCATCGATCTTCGCGTTGTTCTTGTTCGCGGAATTCTCGAAGGTAGCAAGTCCCTTGCCTGTAATCATCGTCTGGCCGGTTAGGAACATGTTCCAGCGCTTGCCTGCATCCACCGAGCTAAGCTCCTTCGGCATCGAGCCGTCGTCGATCAGCTGGCGTACGGACTTCAGCACCTCCAGGAAGTTCTTGCTTGTGTATGCATACTTCAGATCCGTAGTGAAGGCATTCGGCATCCCTGCATTCTTCACCAGGATGCTCAGATAATCCTTGGAAGCAACGCCTGCAGTTGCGAACACGAAGCCATAGCGGCTCGTCTTGTCCCCGCTCTTCACGACACCCTTCTTAATCGCTTCACGGAATTGATCGTACGTCCAGCCGTTCTGCTGTACGTTCTTGTAATCAATGCCTGCTTCCTCTAGGAACTGCTTGTTGCCGCCTAGTGCATGTGCTTCCATATAAGCAGGGAAGCCGTAGATGCCTTCGCCGCTCTTCATATATTCTAGAGGAGCTGGCTCGAAGTCGCCAATCATCTCAGGAGTAGCGGCATCCTTAATGTCCATGACCATCCCTTGCTCCACGTACTTGGAGATTCCTTCAGAGGGAATGAAGGCAATATCAGGAGGGCTGCCGGCATTCACTTGCGTGTCCAGCTTCTGCGTCATGTCTTCCCAGCTGGCTGGTTCAATCTTCAGCGTCAAGTTCGGGTAGAGTGCATTGAAGTCCTTCGCCATCTGCTCGAAGTTCTCTTGGTACGTCGGGGATACCGGCGGCAGCAGCGCGGTAATCGTATCCTTCGCCTCGGTCTTCGCGCCGCCATTCGTGTTACCGCTGTTCGTATCGGAATTATTATTAGTGTTGTTGCCACAAGCCGCAAGTGTTGTCAAGGACAAGCTTAGTGCCATTACCGATGCTAGTACACGTAATTTTTTCATTAATATAATCCTCCTTAGGGGATATAACTATAGAATGTCCATATGCTTACATAATCAGTTACACAGCCTTGGTACAGCTCCTGATTGCATCCTTCAGCTTGCCTTCGCTTCGCACCAGCGCCTCTTCGGCCGCCTTCGCGTCCAGACCGGACTTAATCATCATGATAGCCAGCTTGCAGCTCATGGAAGCCTGCTTCAGGTAAGCCTCAGCCTTGTCGTAGTCCACGCCCGTTGCCGACTGGATAATGCGAATCGACCGGTCATTCAGCTTCAGATTGCTAGCCTTCAGATCAACCATCAGGTTGTTGTAGGTCTTGCCCAGCTTCACCATCGTGCAGGTCGTCAGCATGTTGAGCACGAGCTTCTGCGCGGTTCCGGCCTTCAATCTCGTGGAGCCTGTAATCGCTTCCGGTCCGACGACCGGCGAGATGCAGATGTCGCATACGCCAGCAAGCTTAGACTGCTTGTTATTGACCACACCAATCGTTGCAGCGCCAAGCTCAGCGGCTCTCTTAAGTCCCGCGATGACGAAGCTTGCGCTTCCGCTCGCTGAGATCCCAATGACGGCATCTCCCTCTGTAACGCCGATTCGATTGATGAGTGCAATCCCCTCCTCTGCATTGTCTTCGTAGCCTTCCACAGCTACCCTCAGTGCGATGTCCCCTCCAGCAATATGGCCTTGCACTAGAGCCGGATCTGTACCGAACGTCGGAGGACATTCCGAAGCGTCGAGCACGCCTAACCTTCCCGAAGTACCTGCTCCGATGTAGAACATTCGCCCGCCATTCTTCAGCTTGAGATGCAGGATATCAACCGCTTTCATAATCTGCGGAATCTCAGCAGCTACAGCAGCAGGCACCTTGGCATCCTCTTGATTCAGCAGTCGGAGCATTTCCTCCGTTGTGCATTCATCAATCATCCGAGTGTCATGGTTTATTCCCTCCGTCGTTAACCCCGCAAGATATTCGTTCATAGCCATTCTCCTACCCTAATTTTGTAATGTCATGTTAGCTGACACACATCTGTTTTCTTACTAGTATCTTACCCGCCACCACGGTCATTCGTCAATAGATTCTGAAATAAAATTTTAACCTAAAATTTATAACTGATTTTTTATTTTTGACAAAGCAATATAAAAAGGCACTAACCCCCGCTGCTGCTGGGCTAATGCCTTGACCGTCAGTCCTAGTCCGCTCCTGGGCTTGTCCGTAGAGCTGTCATGTGAGCTTATCTCCGATGCTTGCCCGCCAGAATGTTATGCGTCTTCGTCAGGTACTTCTTCACATGCTGATATTCAGCGCTGGCCACGCCTGCGAAGAGCATATCCACGACCGTAAGCATCGCAATGCGCGAGCCCATCGCTCCGCTGCGTATCGTCAGCTCCGGCGTAGAGATGCTAAGCAGAATATCGGTCTTGTCCGCGAGCTCACTCTTGTTATACTTCGTAATCGCGATCGTGGTGCATCCATTCTTCTTCACCAGCTCCAGCGTATCGAGGATCTCTACCGTATCGCCGGAATTCGACACGAAGAAGGCGACATCCCCCTTGCCAAGCAAGGTCGCGGCGGTCAGCTGACTATGGCTGTCCGTATACGTGTGGCACATCTTGTTAATTCGGGAGAACTTCTGCTCCGCGTCCATGCAGACGAGCCCCGAAGCTCCTACACCGAAGAAGACGATCCGAGTGCTCTCGCGCAGTACCTTGACTGCACGGGCAATCTCGTCCCGATTAATGACACTGAGCGTATCTTCAATAGACTTCATATTATTGCGCGAGATGTTGGAGATAATGATCGACAGATCATCTCCCGGCTGAATATCGGTATAAGGATCCTTCAGCTCTTCTTCCCTCGAGCCTAGCGAGGCCGAGATGCTGACGATGAAGCTTCGATAGCCATTGTAGCCCAGCGTCTTGCAGAACCGGAGCACGGAGGCATCACTCGTCTTGCTCATCTGAGCCAGACTCTTGATCGAGAGATGCGGCACTTCCTCTGTGTTCTCCAATATGAATTCGGCTACCAGCTTCTCAACAGGCGTCAAGCTGTCCTTGATATCCCGAATTTTAATTAATATATTATCGTTTATCGCCATGGTTGTCCCCTGCTCGCCCTAGATTTTCCAAGTCAATTCAACTCTATCTTAAGGTTAATCCTTATAAAATACAAGAAGTAGAACCTTAGCTGCCTCTTACTGAAAACCTTTTAGAGAGAAATATTATTTCAAAACATTCGTTCATATTGAAATTTTAAATCTATTTTTTATTGTCGTCAAGAGCGGCCTCATGCTATAATCGACCCATCATAAGCTGAGCTGTATATCTCAACGAAACAGAGGGTGAAATCCATGTCTAAGGAAGCCATCAAGATTGCCATTATTGGTGCTGGAAGCACTTACACACCTGAACTCATCGAAGGCATCATCAAGCGCAAGGACGTCCTGCCGATTGGCGAGCTCGTCCTGATGGATATCGACGAGAGGAAGCTTCGTATCGTCGGCGAGCTGTGTGAGCGGATGATTGCGGCGGAAGACATGGCCTGCAGGGTCATTCGGACCGACGAGCTGGATGTTGCTCTTGCTGGCGCGGACTTCGTGCTCGGCCAGATTCGGGTAGGCAAGCTGCCTGCGCGCGTCCTCGATGAGAAGATTCCGCTGAAGTATGACCTGATCGGGCAGGAGACTTGCGGGATCGGCGGTTTTTTCAAGGCGATGCGCACGATTCCGGTTATGCTTCACGTGGCCGAGCGGATGCAGGTGCTCTGTCCCAATGCTTGGCTCATTAACTTCTCCAATCCGGCCGGTATTATTACCGAAGCGATCCTTAACCATACCGGTGTGAAGATGATGGGTCTGTGCAACGTTCCCTATAATATGTTCAAGAGTATTCGTGAATCGCTGGAGCTGGATCAGCCGAGCATCAGCTATGTCGGATTGAACCATCTCAGCTGGATTACTTCTATAGAGGAAGACGGCAAGGACTACCTTCGCACTGCGCTAGATATGGGCCTGAACAGCGAGACGATGAAGAACATTCCGTCCAGCGGCTTCAGCAAGGAGCTGATTCAGATGGTCGGCGCTATTCCTTCGTCCTACCTGGAGTATTACTACTTCAAGGAGAAGAAGCTGCAGATTGTAAGGGACAGCGAGCTGTCGCGTGGTGAGAAGTGCATCCAGATTGAAGAGGACCTGCTGCAGATCTACTCCGATGCTGAGCTGCATACGAAGCCGGAGCTCCTCTCCACCCGCGGCGGAGCGAACTACTCGGAGGTTGCGATTAGTCTGGTCGACGCGATCTACAATGATAAGCAGGAGATTCATGTCGTCAACGTCCTGAACAACGGCGCTCTGGACTTCATGGAGGACTCGGACGCGATTGAGATCTGTGCCGTTATCGGCCGTGACGGCGCGAAGCCTGTGAAGATGGAGGGCTTCGATAATCGTCATATCATCGATTATATGCGTATGGTCAAGGCCTACGAGCGCGAGACCGTAGCCGCCGCCGTATCCGGCAGTGACGATGCGGCGATGCGCGCCCTGCTGATGAATCCGCTCGTTGGCGATTATGATGCGGCTTACGGTGCCTTCCATGAGCTGAAGGAAGCTCACAAGGACTATCTGCCACAATTCTTCAAGGAAGAAGCTCCACGTGCATGAGTCGTCGCTATATTATCGGCGTTGACGGCGGCAATAGTAAGACAGACTACTTCCTCTTCGATGTAGACGGCAGCTTCGTTGATCATATGAACACGGGCACCTGCAGCCATGAGCGGTTCGCAGACGGCTATGTGAGCACGGAGCGAATCATGGGGGACAATATTCGGGAGCTGCTCGGACGTCATGGGCTGTCGCTGGAGGATGTTGCAGCAGGCGCATTCGGACTTGCCGGGGCAGACATTCCTTCGCAGAAGGTAGAGCTGTCTCGGATTGTAGAGCGGATCGGCTTCATGAACTATGCCGTGGACAATGACTCCTTCCTCGGCGTGAAGGCTGGCCTCGCGAAGGGGTACGGCATCTGCTCGATTAACGGCTCAGGCACCGTCACGGGAGGGATCTCGCCGAGCGGGCAGCGTCTGCAGGTCGGCGGTGTCGGCAGTGAACTGGCCGGTGACGAGGCCGGCGGGTTCTATCTGGCGCGGAAGGTGATTCGCACCGTCTACGACGCTTATTACCGGATGGGTCCGCAGACATCGATGTCCTCGAAGGTGATGGAGCTGCTGCAGATCCCGAGCAAGGAGCTGTTCCTGGAGCGTGCGTGGGAAGGCATACTCTCGGGCACGCTGCCTTACACGCCGCTCATTCAGCTCTTGTTCGCTGCCGCGGACGAAGGCGATGAAGCCGCCCTCGCGGTGATTGATCACTCCGCCAAGCAGCTGGCGCTGTCGACCGCCGGCTGCATCCGCAGCCTCGACTTCAGCGGCGATGTGGACATCGTCCTCGCCGGCTCCGTCTGGGTGAAGGTGGAGAGCCCTGCTCTAGTGGATCGCTACCAGGCGTATGTCGGGGAGCTGCTGGCAGGGAGTGGACTTACCTGCAGCTACCTGATGCTGCAGGTTCCGCCTGCCACCGGCGCCGTCCTGTGGGCGCTGGAGCTGGCCCACGGACGCCCCGTCGATGCCGCGATGCGGAGCCAAGTGATTCAGCGAGTGGAGCAGCTTCAGGGGTAGAAGTTTTCGTTCGATTAGGTAGGCTCCCTTAGGCCCTTATGGGTTGGGAGCCTTTTTAGTTATCGTCGGATTAATCAGGTGAGTTTAAGACAAACTCAACTCTTTCAAGTAAAAACTCTCCAAAATCATTAGCAATGACTTCATAAGTTTGAACCTCTATATCATATCCAATGTGATACGTGACTACCGGTGCGTTAGGTTGAGAAGTATCCAGACAGAACAATTCCCCGCCGCTGGTATCGTGTATAACTATTAAATTTAGGGGGAAATTAACCTCTTCTCTTTCTTGTAATGTATACCACACTGCATCTGGCACACCTGAATTGTAAAAGTCATCATTAATTATTCCATATATCTCAATAAACCCAAAGTTACCAACCCCGAATTGAAGCAAGAAATCCCGATAGCTTTCGGGGAATTTTAAACCCAGCAGCTTCTCTGCTTTAACAACGATCTCTTCCGGAACACCTCCATTGAAGTCACTCAACTCGGGATGTTGCTTAATCCTATTCACTGCATTTTGATATTTTTGATTAATCATGGCATTACCTCCGATTAATTAGCTCTCCTCTTTAATCTTCTACGAACCTAGCATGATACCAGTGGTCAGATATCTTCTTTAACTTAAAATGCCCTTTTGAATACGAAAGCTTGTTCAAAAATTTGGGTTTTTGTTTATCCCTTCTGTATATCAACGAATAATGACCATTTTCAATTTCAAATTCTACTTGGTTTTCATAAGTTCTAATTAAGGATAAATAAGCCAAATCACCATCACGAAAAGCATTTGCCACAATTTTCTCCAGAGAATTTTTCTCTTTTGAGCTCATTGTTATATCAACAAAATCTTCAGTGTTGATATTTTCATAATTTAGATTGACTGTTCCATCAGGATTCTCTTCAACATTTATATAGGAGCTCTTCATTTGACCTTTGTTATACTCACGATAAGCCAAGTCCGCTACAATTTGAAAATCGCTTTTATAGGTATCAAAATCTTTAGCTTTATACTGCCAAATAGAGTCGTACCACATGATGGTTGCTGGAATAAAATTATAAATCACTAACAATACACTCAATGAAATGAAGGCTATCCATAACGACATAATTTTTTTGTTTATATTCATTTCATTCAATTATTCCTTTCTCGTAAAACAAGTTTACTTATTCCCCGATTGGTTCGGTTAGCATTCAAACATTATTATTTCTTTAATTGCTTTTTAGCACGTTCTACCCACGTTATTAATGAATATGGAGGATATGCTGGTTTAGACCAGAGCTTCGCCACCATTGCTAAGGGGTTAATTTTTAATTCTTTCAGTTGTCCTATTTCAACGAGAAGGGGCAAGCTAAAGTTCTTTTCCAACTCCCATTTCCCTCCAAAATAATGTTTCACGACAAATGAAAATATAATCGCATATTCTTGTATTCGATTATAATCAACAACGCCCTTAGCTTCACGGCTATAATAAACAACTCTTTCTTCAATTTTTTTTATATCATCTATCAGACTTCTGCTTACCGGGAATTCATTTTCGTCTAACCATCCGGCTTGTACAGCAATCCAAAATTGTTCATAGTGGTTACGTTCTAGCAGGACATCAGGTGAACTCATCAATGCAAGCCATTCTAATCCTTTACTTAAGAATAAATGAGTTAATTGTTTAAGTGCCCTATTTAATGATGATTGATCTTCATACGAGATTCCGAATGGGTCTATAGTCGAATCCAGCTGATAGTGATAACACACCTCTTTTGTCACAGTTGTAGACAAAACCATTCTTAAACAACTTGGAGAACTAGCGATTTTCTCAAAACAAAGATACTGTATCGCTCCTCCTGTATGTGTTCTAGATAATATCCAAGATACAGAATCCCTTTTCCCGATGTACGTAAAGTTAAGATTTACAACAAGAGGGAGAACAATCTTCTTTATATTCAGAAACAATAAATACACCCCCCTATTGAATCATGAGCGCCATTGGAGCAGATTCACCGGATATTGTGAGCCACGAATGGAAGGAAGACCACGTGAGAGTTTTAAACCCACCTGTGGTCTTATACATTACTCTTTTCAATATAAATTTCTTCAACCACTAGTTCAGGATATTTTATCCTAAAGCTTATTCCTTTCCGCTTTACAAAGTACTCGTCTTCCATAGGTTCATAACCTAACTTTTTACCATACAACTCCTTTAGATTCTCAAGAGGAGTCCCGATTCCTATTACTCCGTGTACCTTCCCAGAATACGAATGATATAGTCCGATCAGAATTAACTTATGACTACTTTTTTCAAAAAACATCTTTATAAAGTCACTTCGAATAACGTAACAAAACACTTTTTCCCGTGTATAGCTAAAATCAATTCTCGAAATTACTTCTTCCAATGTTGAATCGAATGTAAGATCGTATAACCCCTGGCCAACAATAATGTCTTTATTGATGTATTTACTGTTTATACTCAGATGCTCCCCTGCTTCTATATTCTAAGTACCAATCAGGGCGTTGTGCTTTTATTAAAGAGAGAGCCTCTGCTAAAGCAACTCCCTTTAGAATAGATAGCTTCTCATAACTTATCTGTTGCGTTGCTATCCATATCTGACCGATAGACTCGCCACAGCTTGCAGCAATCATCTCTTCACAGTTGCTCTCATTAGACACTCGTATTAAAATATCTACCGTATCATTGTCTGGAAAGCTGTTCCCCAAAGCCATAACTGCATCATCTTTTTCTGCATCTGATGCCGATGGGTCTGCTAAGATCTCTAACAGCATGTCTTTGTTCATCCGTATCACCCCCCTAATGAACTATGCGAATTTTCGGAATAAAAATAATAGAAACAACTGTGATTAATAAAATTAGAATGAGTTGAGCAATTTTTAAAAACACATAGTTATCAAAGAAACTATCTGATATTACATAACATAATCCATTTGATATTATGATTATGGTAATAAACACTCCAGACCTATCAATATCAATTTCAGTCTTATGCTCACATTTCCTACAACGAATTTTATTTAACCTGAAAAAAACTGTTGGTATTTTTATCCGTAAACTTCCAATATCACTTGAGCAATTAGGACATTTAAGCGAGGACATATCCTCATCCTCCTTATTGTTATTTAGCTCATTGATCCATCCTACAATTTTCTTATCCTATGAAGTTATTTCAATTCGTTTATAACAAACTTCACTTTCTCAAGAAGGAATTCCCCAAAGCTATCTGAAATAACTTTATAAGTCTGATTCTCCAAATCATATCCTATAGCAAAGGAAACAACTTGCCCGTCTGTTGTCGAAGTATTTAAACAGAAAATCTCTCCACCGCCGGTATGGTAGATTGCAACCAAATGTCGAGGAAGACTCAACTCGTCTTCTTCTCGCAGCTTGAGCGTATACCACACTGCATCGGGTATTCCCGAATTAATAAAGTCATCGCTGACTATACCGTAGATATCAATAAAACCAAAACTTAATGCACCAAATTTAAGCAGATAGTTTCGATAAGTTAAAGGAAATGCTAACCCGAGCACAGTTTCTGCTTTTAAAATAATTTCATCTGAAACTCCTTCATAGTCACTTAAATCTGGATGCTGCTCAATAATTGCTACGGCTTTCTGATAGGCTTGAAGCTCCATGAAGTGCCTCCTTATCAATACTGCGGTCCTCCCAGATTGGATAGGTATTGGGGTTACTATGTAAGGAACTACTATTTATTAATCTCGCTTAATAAGGTAGCCTCTTTAACGTCGCTGTAGTTTATGTACACGGGTTGACCTCCAATATCTAACCATAACGAGTAAATGTTGTTCGCGACCTATTTTGAATTTCAATTTATAACTCCTCCATGGCTTCTCAGCCAGTATTATATATGGTTTTTCATATTTAATATCCTTGTTACAATATCGGCCTCTAGCAATTTTATATTGATCTGTTTTATCATTTCTAAAAGTTCATTCGTTTTCTGATTAATTTCTTTCAAGAAGCCATCGTAACTGATTTTCACTTCTCCCCATTCCCTTTTTTCCGAGCTATTAATTGGCGTATTCGTGATAAAACCATTAATTTTAGATAGATCAGGACCTTCCACAAAATTTAGTCTGAGACTATCATCTTCTTTAATGAATTCAATCCAGTTATTGTTTTCTATCACATTCATAGCAATGTAATTATGAGTTTTTAATAAAAACACAACCTCATTAAGTCTTTTGAACCACAACAATATTAGCTCATTTCCGAAAGGAACCTCTTCATGATAAAAACCAACAGTTTCTCCCCCACAATGCAGTTCAATTTGACCTGATATATCTCCAAAATATTGATCAAACTGTTTCTCAGTCATAGTTTTAATTAGTTCAAGATCATCATAAACAAATCTGAATGACAGACGAAACATATTCATCACCCCGCTGCTATCACGTTAATTGCCCTTTTTTAATCTACATAGTCTAATCCTTATTATTTTCCGGTAATTCAGCTTCCAATGGTTTTCTAACATTAGCTTTAAATTCAATCTTACATACCTCAAATTTTTTATAGTTTTCTCTTGCTTGATTTAATGAAATATAATTTGCTCCCATGTTTCTTTCGGGCTTATTATGAGCTGCAACATCATACTGCCAAAAACATACTTCACAAATATCAACAATAACCTCGTCTTCACTTTCTACAGTAAAATAACTACAACAAGGCATTGTAATCTCTTCATTGTATGTATACACCTCGTCTTATTTAGGAGCATAGAGCTTTTTTTGTTCTAATGCGGTGGGCGAGCTGATTGCGGGAGTTATACGTATAATTCGTGCCGATAATCGTTTATCCTTTGCCCGTTTCGCGAATACGTTAGAACAGCTTCGTTTTGTCGCCTGACGGCAAGTTTACTTCGCCGTTCACGATGTTGTCGATCGCAGCCAGGATATTCTCGATCGTAGCACTGTGTGATGTTCATTCTGTACCTGATACACCCACAAGTCAGAGAGTCACGGAAAATCTAACGAAACGACCGTATACTGTATACCGAAAAAAACCACATGGAGTTTAGCACTCGCATGTGGCATAAGGAAACTATTTGGGGTCATCGATTCGTTCAAACTTAAAATCTTTAGAAATATATATTTCAAAATTATCTATTGTGATATTAAACATATGCGTGCCCTCTACCAATTTATAGTTGTTTTCCTTCATATATTCTGCAATTTTTCTTCGAGTGATAGAATTAATTTGATTTAGTGCTGTAAAGTTCCCAACTGGATTTAAGAATACTTTATAGTCGACTAGCTCAGTTCTTTCAACAACTATAGTACCGTACTGCTTAGTCATTTCTAGTTCAGTGTGTTTTGACCAATATATTACAGAAGTTGTTCCAACTGCTAATGTTACAAGTACTATAATTAATATTCCTTTTACTATACGCTTCATAATTCACCTATTCCAAAATGTTAATTTGCAGGCCTTAAATACTCATAGTTAGTAATTACTTGTATTCCTGACCCATAGTATAAAAGAACATTCCCCGTTGCTCTTTTTAAATCCTGAGCAGCGTCAGCAGGGGTATAGCCATAGAAATTACCCATTGTCGCTGCAATTATTTCAGCTCCTATTTTAGGAGACAGCCAATCAGAGTATTGACTATAACCTTCAGGCTAATCCGAATTTTACGCTTATTTCATACTTAGCACTTGGTTTGTACGAGATTGTACTAAGCCTCCGCTTTATTAAAGTTCAAAAGAACTGCTTGTAATTTTAACATCAGGGTTCAATTGCTTCAATTGCATACCATACTCTTTCTTCATCCCGGAAATATGCAATGACTCTATTTTCGGAAAATAATTCTTCAAGTTTATTAATTCGACCTCTACATTACATAAAATAAACTTAACTACTTTGATGTATTTCAGTCGACTTATTTCTGTTAGATTTAATTCCTTGGTACAGCTATTTACAATCAAAATCTCAATTTCTGCAAAAGTTTTTAGCGTACTCAAATTTAATTTTTTACAACTGTCTACAACCAGTCTTTTAATGTTACTGTTATCTCCAGTAAATTGTTCAAGATTGCGACATCCTAGTACACTGAGGTCATTGATATTTGGTACAAGTGATAGGTTTCCCAACTCTTTAAACTTGCAACTTTTGAACGAAACTGTTTCAGCGGGCATGTTTTTCCATTCTCTGAAATTGGGCTCTAACGAATGAAAGATATCTATTTGTTTGAGATACTCGCATCCTGCAATAGCTGAGAAATCCTCCATACGTTCCACAAAGAGATCCACATTTTCTACTCTTGTTTGAGATATCTGGGATATATCCCTTCGTCGATTGCGATGAGTTTGTATTTGAATATATTTACCTTTATACCACTGTATACCGTTAAATGTTTTGATCTGGGCTCCATGAACAAACAAACTCCTCAGATTCGTAAATGCCTTGAGAACATAAAGATCATCTAATGAAGAATTATAGTTTATAGTAAGTGTTTCGATTCGATTGATACCTTCAATTTGTTTTAGATAATTCGTCAAAACCCCAGCATCTACTTTTTTGTCAGACTGGTTGCAGATTTTTAATCTATCATATTGTTCATCTATTCGAATAAGGTCTGTAAACCGGCTTTCCTCCAGTACAAGCTTTTGTGACAAGTTTCTCCCTCGCTTTCTAATATAATGATATTGTAGCCCAAATGAAAAGTGTATTAATTGAGCTTTTCATCACTAAGCTGTCCCATCTGGTAAGACAGGATTCAACAGTCCAGGTACATATTACAGATAATAAAACCGTGTCTTGCGTCTAAAGCAGTAAATTGCGTAGTGGATTGAGTTTTCTTTACGAGCGCGCTTGTGATGTCTACAGTTGCTGCAGCGTCAGCAATGACAAAGCTGTTGAGGAAAGTGGTTGTGTCCATCTCTGTAGCGTCAGACGAAGCCGTGTCAGCCAGGGGACCTTTGTAAGAAATCTTGTCCGTCAGGCTCTGCGTGGTTATCCACTAGACATCTCCTTCTAACTCTGCAATAAGCCTATAGTTTTCAAGGTATCGTTTAACCTTCCCAATGGCAACTATTTCTCTTGAGTAACGTAAAAACCTTTTCCAAAGCCTTCTTTGGTGTATTAGTCAGCTCGTTAATTTGCAATCAGATATACGGGGAATTGGTTTGGAATTACTTCGACAACTGAGATAAGCTGCTGTGAATTATTAAATTTAGCACCTTTAAAGCACCGAATAGAAAAGAACAACCACATGGAGTTGTTACACTCGCATGTGGTTAGATTATTACTCCTTATTACTTTCATTACTTAACTCAACTCAAATGTGGGTTAAGTACAATTATAAAATCTCTACATGAACTGGTGAAAGAATAATAATAGCAATGGTCTCGCCTGACTCACTATCAGAAAATTCTACATCTAAGTTTCCATCTGGGAAAATATCAAGAATATATCCAATTGAACCAATATTCACACCATAATTATTAAATGATTCCGAAACCAGTTTTACCTTATCAAATTGTTTCATCTCTCATTCACCTTCCTGTAAAACCTGAAAAAGGTATGCTTAAAGTCAATGTTCCCTCCCAGCGCAACATCCAGCCAGAGATGATTTTGTATGCTTTCCCAGCGCCTGAGCCTTGCCCCTTTAATTCAACTACTATTTCAATCCTTTGAATTTTCGTCATTTTTGATGAGTCTTTCTTGCTGTATCCGAGCCCTTTGAATAGGGTATCCTTACCATGCGTAGCACCATCTACTGTTTGCACGAAGCACTTCCCGCTTACCGATTAATCTTAAAGTGTCCCACGGGCTACTCGGGTAGCCCGTAAGACAAAAATGCCTTCCAATTGCTCGAGAACTCCCATGGTTTAGATTAACAACTTAGTATTGACCTTACTCGATTCATGCCATGTAACATCTTTTGCCTAATTAAGAAATGCAATTGATTAATTGTGATCTCGAACCTGTAGTCACCTGGATTGCGTGCAAATTGCTCTAATGTTTCGTTGTAAACCAAAATATCTTTTATGGCTATTTTCTTCATTATATGATCTGTTAATTCTATCTCCTTACCAATTTCACAAGTTAATAAAAATACTTCAATTTCCTTAACGTAATATTCTTTTATCTCCACTTCTAGAAATGATAGAAGCACCCCAACAGACAAATGACCATTCTTCTCTTTAAACAATTTAATATCAAACATTTTCCCCACCCATCTTTCATTCAGGAAAAGCTGACCACATGTTGCCAAGTTCGTCTATAACTACCCTCTCTGGCGTCCTCAATCTTCTGTTTTTGGCGAGGATGCCTACCCTACCTTGTATGACAAGGCTGCCGCTCTCTTTGAATCACTCGGGCAGAATCACCCTTTGCACAATGCTAGCATACAAACCGCCTTCACAGCGCTCGTTATCTTCCTGCACTATAATAAGTGCTCGTTCACAATGAATCAAAAGGCAGCCGAGAACCTCACCGTCGATATGGTTAATCATCATTATACCTTGGAGCAGCTTGCTGCCATTATACGTGAACATAGCAGAGCTTAATACAACCCCCGACCATACGATGGCCGGGGGTTGTCCATTCCTACAATTGCTTATAGTAGAATACCGTTGCATCTAACCTGCCGTCAGCCGACTCCGCGTAGCCTGGAATTCGCCCCGCCTCGATATAACCAAGGGAAGCATACAAGTCATTGGAAGGGTCCCCTTCTCTTGTGTCCAGAACTAACAGGGATCTTCCCTCGCTGAGCGCTCGTTCCTCAGCCTTCTGCATAAGCGCCCGTCCAATCCCTCTCCGTCTCCAGCTTGGAAGAGTCATGAGCTTCGCGATCTCTGCACGGTGACTGCCATTCTGCTTGTTACTAAGCTGCAGCTGAACACTTCCAACGATACGATCCTGGTCAAGTGCAACGAATAAGAGGACATCCGGGCTGATGACGGTATCCCAATACAAGGCAGCTTCCGAGCGCTTCATAGGGGGTAAGAACCCGATTGAAGCTCCGCCCTCTACAACCTGGACGAGTAGCTCGGACAACTCTTCTTCATATGCGTTAATTGATAGTACTTGTTCAATAGGCCATTCATTCAACATCTCATACCCTCCTAATCTCAGATCTGTATTCATCATAAGGTTAGAAGTATAATCTGTATAACGAATATAAGGAATGGCTATGATTCATATATCGAATGATAGGAGTTGTCCTAATGGATCTATCACAGTTAGAAGCCTTCTTGTCCATATGTAGAATCCGCAACTTCACAAGGGCCGCAGAGCACTTGCACATCTCTCAATCCGCTGTTACTGCACGAATCAGAGCGCTTGAGCAGTCCCTCGGCAAGACTCTCTTCCTCCGTGATAACAAGAGGGTGAGCCTTACGCCAGAGGGTAACCAGTTCCTGCCCTATGCGGAGAGGATGCTGCTCTTGTATGAAGAGAGCAAGGTCACCCTATCAGAGGGAATCGAGCATTACATTGTCATGAGCGGTCCTGGCTCCGTCTGGCATTATCGTTACTTGCAACGAATGGTTGCGTTCCGGCAGACCCACCCGAAGACAGCTATTAAGTTCCTCAGCTATATCGACTCAAGCTACATGATTAGAGATCTGCTGCTTGATGGAGTGGTTCAGGTTGCCATTCGCTACGATGCTCTAGATCGCCCTAATCTATCGAGGAAGCTCCTGTTCCAGGACGAGATTATTCTCGTATCTACGCAGAGAAGAGCAGAGATTATGAAGAAGGCCGACTTCATCTCCGGTGACTATTATCACTTGCAGTGGGGAGGGCCGTTCTCCGAATGGTTCAGCACGATTGTCGGAGCAGCCTATGTTCCTGCACTGGAGACGGATCATTCCTCCATTCTGCTCACTATTCTATTGCAAGGGACAGGATTCGGCTTCCTTCCGAGGTCGATTGTACAAGAACACTTAGATACACATCGACTCTATGTGCTTCGTTGTGAAGTCCCCTTCCCGGTAATGACCGCTTATGCCCTCTATCTAACGGAGAACCAAGACCAGCCTAACGTTAAGTTAGCTCTGCAGATACTGGATATTCCGAATGCATGAACGGTAATTGAGAACTCACAGAACCTCCCCGCGCTTCCTCAAGTATCGCAGCAAGATCCAGCTGAAGATGGCGCTGAGCGCCGCGCATAGTCCGATGAACCCATACCCGGCCTGAAGCCCGCGAGTGAGCCCGAGCTGGGTGCCCTCCCCATACAGATTCTTCGTCACCTCAATGACTCCGCCGATTAGATAGTTGCCAATCACACTGCCCACCCCCATGAGCGTAACGGTGAAGGTGATGGCTGTATCTGCTCCGTTCGGATACTTCTTCGCAAGTAAGGCCATGACGGTCGGATAGATCATGGCGATCCCAATACCCGCTCCAGCGAATAGATACGCATAGTCCTCTCCCAGAGCAATCGCCGCGAATGTGCACATGGCGGAGAAGGCGGAGAAGATGAGCAGCGACAGGGTGAATCCCATTCGATCGGTGAGCGGTCCTAGGATCAGCCTAGCCAGGGCGAAGCAGAGGAAGAAGGCAGACAGCATGCCTGATGCCGTCACGGTGTCCCACTCGTAGGCCTTCTCCAGGAAGTTGACCAGCCAGCCGCCCACTGCAAGCTCTGACACGACACCGAAGGTGAGAATAAGGACCAGATACCATAAGGCAGGGTCGCGCATGAGCCTTGTCAAGGGGATACGATCTTCGTGCGCAAGGCTGTCTCCTGGAAAAGAACTGCGCAGAGCAAACAAAATGGGCACGACAGCCAGCGATAGCATAATGAGATACATGCCGCGCCAATCGAGCGTATGACCATACAAGGTGACCGACATCAGCCCGGTTGAGATAAGCGGGGCAACGGTTGAACTGAGCCCGTAGAAGCCGTGAGTCAGGTTCATCATCATGCCCGTATTCTTGACGAAGATCCTTGCACCAAGAATGGCGAGCGCAATCTCCAGCATCCCGTTCCCAATGTACATGAGGAAGTAAGAGGAGGAGAAGACGGGATAGCTTCGGGATACATAGATGAGTACACCTGAGACAACCATCGTGCCGAAGGCGGCAATGCTGACTATCTTAATTCCCCATATCCTCGTTAGCCAAGCGGTGAACGAACAGGCTAGCAAGTAGCCCAGCGCATTCAGCGCCAGCAAGGTACCTAGTTGAGATTCATTTAGTTGAAAATCAAACTGGATTCGCGGAATGGCGGGTCCTTTGATATTTTCAGAGAAACCAAAAATAATAAATCCGATAAAAATGGTCGCCAGCTGCATGACGTATACGCGGTTCAGCTTCTTCAATCTGGTGTCAACTCCTCGAGCGGTATAGCCTCTAGCATACCCATGTACGTCTCTGAAAACAAATGCAAAAGGATGACTCCTGATTCAATCAGAAGCCATCCTTGCGTGAGATTCATGTATGGGATTAAACTCGCTGAACAACCATTACTCCGTAAGGCTCCAGCTCAATCTTGCCTTCCAGCGTCTCTGAAGTCAGCCTGTCTTGTACAGGCTCCTTGAATACGATGTCTTGCGAGCTGGACGTATAATTCAGGAAGATGACAAGCTCCCCATCAGGATGACTTCTGGTCATCACTTCTACTACAGCCGGAGCTTGAACCCAGGCCTCTGTTGGATCTGTGAGCTGCAGATGATCTAACAGCTGATCGGTATTCTCCTTGTTGAAGAACGCTCCGCAATAGATGACCTGACCCTTCCCCACCTTGTGGCTAACAACAGCTGGACTGTCCTTGTAATAATCTGTCGTGTAGCGTGCAAGCACCTCCGCTTGCTGTGAGTCCACCTTCAGAATCTCATTGAAGACAGGGGCCAGCACGACCTCTCCTGATCCAATGAACTGCATATACGCATCTTCGCGTCCCTTAACCATGGTGAAGTCAATGACTTCTACCCCGCACAAGTCCTTCACTACGCCGGGAAAGGGCAGCATATAGCAGCGGTTCGAACGATCCTTATAACCGCTCCTCGGACCCAGAACCAAGATTCCTCCTTGCTCTACGTACGAGGTTAGATAATCAACATCTTCTGGTTCCAGCAGCTGTGCGTTCGGATAGAACAACACCTTATACTTCAGCAGCTCTTCCACCTTGCGGCTGCGCTGCATGGACACCATGTCCGTCACGATATGCCGTTCATTCAAGGAATGATAGATGCCCTCTTCGCTCTTCCATTCCTCTGAGCCAATATAACCTTCGATCTTGCTATTGCTATCATTCACATAGTCATACAGGATCGCCGCAGTCGGAGCACATGTGCTCTGGAGCAGCAGCTTGCCAGCCACCGCAATCTCATCCGCAAGCTTCGCCGCTTCTTCAAGCCTTCTATGCGGCTGGTTCCCATAATGATTGAGACCATGCCATAGCGACTCTGCACCAACCGTACAGGTTCTCCATCGGAAGAACAGCACGCTGTCGGCACCATGTGCGATGGATTGCCAAGCCCATAGACGCATCTGACCCGGTCTAGGCGTTGGCTGCAAGTAATCCCCGAAGCCGAATTGATTCAGAGCATTACCCGACTGTCCGCCTGGCCCAGCCTGCTGCTCCAGGATCATGAACTTGGAGGACAGCCCCCGCACTCTGCTTAGATTCCGGCCATGCATCCGATCACGGAAGTGCAGGGGCAGATCCTTACGATTCAGCTGGAAGGCAGGATAGGAATCATAAGACATGAAGTCAACTGCCTGCTCCGTTAGATCGTAATTGTCTATATTCTGGAACAAGCCATTGTGAGTAATGAAGTGATGCGGTACATGCTCCTTGAGAATATCATATTGCATCTTGCCATAGGCGACGGTCACATCGGACGTGAAGAGATAGAAGTCCAGCAAGTGTCCCGGATTATGGAAGGTCGGTGTCGGCCGCGGGAGGAATACCTGCTCCCAGTCGGTATAGGTCTGTGCCCAGAATGCCGTACCCCAAGCCTGATTAAGCGCATCTAACGTCTCGTACTTGGTCTTGCACCAGCTCCGGAAGGCATCATGATCGGAATCAGCGAAGCTTACATCCATATGGCAATTGAACTCATTGTCAATCTGCCACCCGATGACACTGGAGTGATTCTTATAATGCTGAGCCAGCTCCAGCACGATTCTGCGAGACAGCGTATGGTAGATCTCTGAAGTGTAGTTATAATGCCTTCTTGAACCATGCTGCATGACCACCCCGTCGAAGGTGCGGCGCAGCACCTCGGGATACTTCGTCGTTAACCACGCAGGAGGCGCATAGGTCGGCGTGCTCATGATGACCTTCAGGCCGTACTTCTCACAGAGCGCTATCGCTTCATCGAATAATTCGAACGAATACACGCCCTCTTCAGGCTCTATGATATTCCAGGCTGTCTCCGCCATACGGACCACATTGAAGCCCATCTCCTTCATTCTGCGAAAATCTTCATCCCACATCGACCGTTCCCAATGCTCGGGATAGTAGCATACGCCAAGGAGAAATTCATCTGTTCTAAAGCTCTTGTCTACCTCTAGCATCTATATATCCTCCAATATCCAGCTTCTAATAACATCGTATCTCATACACCCCTGCAGAAGCATCCCCGTTCGTAGCCAGGATCACGATCCGTATGCGATCCGTCTGAACCGGCTGCTCCAGGGTATGTCTAACTAGCCGTTGATAATTGTCTTCCACACGAACGAGTGTCGTCCATTCATCCTCTATGCGGGCTTCAATGATATAGTCCTTCGGGCACTGCGGATCACGGTAGAACGGTGCGTACTTGTGATACTCCTGGAATAAGTGGCCTGGGAAAACAACCTGCACTTCCTGAATGGTCTGCTGAGTCTCCCAGCGCAGTTGAATGAATGGCGAAACGGGATCGGTCGGATCCGACAGCCATTGATTCGTGTATTGATGCGGGCGGGCAACGCCGCTGATGACGTTCTCTCCTCCGAAGCATGGCTGAGCAGGTGTAATTCGATAGCTAAGCGTACCGCCATCGGATAGGTACCGGCGCATCTTGCCGCCGCCCATGTCGAAGGCTGACACATGACCTGGAATGACGGTTCCAGCAGAGTGCCACTCTACGGATGGATTAGCCGCCAGCTGAAGCCTGACATACCTAGGCTTAGCTGATTCCTGATGCCAATTCACTTGCCACTCTACCCACTGCCTGGTTCCAGCAGGTACGATGAGCTCTGCTGCTGCATAGACATCACCCGTCTCCACCCGGTAATCCCAGATATGATCAACAGGAACAATACTTGCCTGGATAGTCTGAGGAGCTCCAGATATGTTGGTCAGGCAGACAGAGATTGTATCGATTCGGCCATGCTCTATTGCAAGGTATTGTCCGCGCATATGAGTGAGCGGCTCTGCCTGCTGTCTTCTCTGGAGCTGAGCCTCCTCGCTGCGGAAGCCGTTCGTATGATCGCGGCTCTCCGGCGAAGCACCATAGGCCAGAGCGGATGAGCTTACCTCAACCGATGCTGATCTAGCCAGGTCACCCTGATCTTCATTCTTGTAGTTAGGCAGGAAGCACCCGTCCCTAAGCAGCTGCTGCTGAATATCAACCAGCTCAGGACCTGCCAGCTCTTCCAGCTCAAGCTGCCGCTTGACGGCATAAGCTGCGCCTGTCCCCGCCGCTTGCCCCATCAGAGCTGTCGTGGACATGACTCGAACGGTTCCCAGCGCAGCATGGGTCACACTGACGTTACGGCCAGCCATCATCAGATTGCTGACGTCCTTGGCGAGCATGATGCGGAATGGAATGCCATATGGACCGCAATAGCTCTTCTGCGCATAAGCGCTAGTCTCGCTGTAGCCTTCCGCACTTGCAGGCTCTGCCGTCTCGGCAAGCAGGCCTCCTGGCGTGTGAAGATCGACGAACCAGCCGCCATAGGCAATCTCATCTGGGAATACGGTCTTATTCTGAATATCATGCTCTGTCATGAAGTAGCGGCCTATAATTCGTCTGCTCTCCCGCTTCCCTGGAACTTGACCAATCCAATCCAGAGCTAAGTTCGCCGTCTGCTCCCGCAGCTCAGGGTCGTGGTTCTTCATCCAGTCCCATATGCCAAGGGTATGTCTAGTCAGCTCATGCCGAATCGTCTCATTGTCATAGATCGTGTTCCAAGGAATTCCAATCTCGATCCACCAGAAGCCTGATTCTGTGTCGTAGAAGGTACGTCCTTGCTTGTAGAAGTAATCCGGATCCTCATGCTTAACTGCCCAGGAAGGTGCCTTGAAGGGAACCGGACGTCCCATATCCTTAGCTCGGAAGTGGATCGAGTTGCCCATCGTATTCGAGCTCGCTTGAAGCGGAGCATGAGGCTCTCCGAACTCTTCCTGACCCTCGGAGCCCCAGCGCCATTCACAGCCAGCCATATCGGCAACCAATCCATCCCCTGTGCTGTCTATGAAGATGTTACCTTGAATCTCAAGCTCCGTCTCTGCGTTCGCAACGACCGCCCGCACAGAACGAATCTGATCTCCGTCCATCTGCACGCTGGTGACGGAAGTATTCAGGTGGAACGTCAGGTTATCCGTTCTGACCGCCATATCATACATGACCATATCCCATACGCTGTTGGTCCAGCCGTTCTCACGAATCTTCTCGTGATTGACTGCACGCTCTTCAATGAGCAGCTCTGAGATAATGCCCGTCTCTCTCCCGTATGCATGGAAGTTAGCCGCTCCATGCGGGGTTACGCGGACTTCCGAGGAGCTGTTGCCTCCGAATACCGGTCTGTCCTGAATGAGACATGTGCTTGCTCCGCTCCGAGCAGATGCAACCGCAGCACAGAACCCGGCAAGTCCGCCGCCGCAGACGACGACATCGTAGGATTGTTGAATGGATTTCATGTAATTAGGCCTCCTGAATAGGTGTATGAATATTTACTCGAGTAAATTATTTGATTTGAACTCATTGTAGCATGTGAGGCATTGCTTGCCAAGCGCATTTTCTGTATGATTTACACGAGTAGAATGTAAGAGGGAGGCATACAATATTATGGCAAGTCGCAAGGACGTAGCACAGCTTGCTGGTGTGTCCGTAGCAGTCGTATCCTATGTGCTGAACGGCAAGACCAACGTCAAGGAAGAGACACGAGAGCGTGTTCTTGCAGCGATGCAGGAGCTGAAGTACGAGCCCAACTTGCTGGCACGCAGCTTGAAGACCCGAAGGACGCAGCAATTGGCGGTGTTCGTGAATTACCTTGGCAACCCCTTCGAAGCAGGCATATTGCTCCGCCTGGAGACGGCTGCCCGTCAGGAAGGGTATCTTGTTTTTTTTCAGACGTATACACAAGACATTGAACAGCCATTAATCTCCGCCCTGCGAGGCAGAGTCGATGGCATCATTCTATTAGGTCAACAGCTGGAGTACGAGACGTACAAGCGTCTTGAGGCGCTCGAGGTACCAGTCATGTCTGTCACTCAATCTCTGAAGCTGCAGGAATGGGGCATACCGTACATTGATCTCGATTGGGTGAAGCAGTACCGAGAAGCCATCATCCACCTGAAGAACCAAGGCCATACTCGTATCGCTTATATGACAGATACCGCATCCGGAGGTTATCATCTTCATCGTCTGCAAGCCTTCCAGGAGGCCGCCCAATTAGAGGGCCTCGTCTTGCCTGAGCAGCTCATCCTTGATGGAGGAGGCCGAGTGGAATCCGCAACCGTCGTCTTCCAGGATTATGTTCAGAGAAGCGGTTCCAATCTGCCCATGAGTGCGATCATCTGCTCGAATGATCTCATGGCGGCAGCTGTTCTAGAAGTGTGCAAGACGAATAACGTTACCGTCCCTGGGCAGCTAGCCATCATGGGCTCGGAAGATATTCTCATGACAGAGCATACCGAACCCAAGCTAACGGTCATCCACTATCCTCGCGAGAGGCTAGGCACCTTGGCCATGGATATGATGAAGCAGCTGCTGCTTAAGTTACCGGTGAATTCCTATACCGTCGAAGGCCACTTATTGCCCAGAGGTACGGCCTAGCCAGATTAAGATGCTCGCAGCAGCTTGGCCTCTCATTGTTCTGCTTCGGCAGGGAACTGAATTAGAATGGTCGTCCCCATGCCTAAGTAACTATGGACATGCACCCCGTACTTGGAACCATATTGAAGCTTAATTCGTTCATCAACGTTACGGATGCCATAGCCTAGTGCCTCTTCTCCCAGTCTAGATAATTGCGCTGTGGTCATCTTATCCATTCCTATTCCATCGTCGATGACCTTCAGCTCAATGATTCCATTCTCCAGCCTGCCTGTAATTCGCATATTCAAGCGATTGTTCTTGTACCAGGCATGCTCTAATGCATTCTCAATGAATGGCTGAAGAATTAACTTAACAGACTGCATGGGCAGCAGGATCGAATCTACATCATAGCTGACCGTGAACTTGTCTTCATACTTGATCCTCTGAATATCAATATAGAGCTGAACCTGCTCTAGTTCCTTCTCGATGGTGATCAGTGACTTGCCATTGTTCAGCGTCAATCGGTAGAATTGGCTGAGCTTAATGATCATCTGATGCATCCGCTCCGCTTGCCCCAGCTTGCCTAATGTACTGATGGCAGACAGTGTGTTATAGAGGAAGTGCGGATTAATCTGGGCCTGTAGCGCTGACAATTCTGCCGAAGTGCTTCTAAGCTTGGTCTCATACACCTCTTCAATCAGATGATTAATCGTAGAGGCCATCTGATTGAAGGAATTAGAGATCTGGGCGAATTCATCTCGATCCTTCACCTGAATGCGCTTGAGGTAGTTGCCTTGGTGGAAGCTCTCCATCGCACTCACGATCTTGGTTACCCTTCGGGAGAAGTATTGCGAGATGAATGCTCCTATAAGGACGAGTATAACCATGCTAATGAGGCAAGCAACTAGCGTAGCGACCTTGAGCTTCTCCGCTTCTGCCTGCATCTCATGCATCGGAACATACAGCACCATCTTCCCTTGCATAACCGGAATCTCTTCTTCAACCTTCAAGTAATTACGGTTATTCTTAAGTGCTGCTAGAGAGATCGGCTCCTTACCAGAGGGTTCGCTCTTGAAGACCGCATGACCGAACTGGTCCTGAATGAGGAGCACCGTGTCATTGCCCGGCTTCTCTATATTATCCGTATCGAATAATTGTTGAATGGGCACTTGAATACGCAGGATACCGAGGTTCTGCAAGGGGAATCTAGAGATATCCTCGAGCCGGCGCACCACGGAGATCATACCGTTGTCCTCATCTTGGAAGAACTGTCCCCATTCTGACTGATCTTGTGCCAGCAGCCTATCTTGGTCCCATGGCCGATCCTTCAATCTTGAGCTATGATAGATGCTGTATTCCTTACGGCTTCGATCCGACTGCCTCTCTCTGGTATAGATCTCGGGCAAGGTCTCATTATTAATATATAAGGTAACATGCACCGTATGCGTCGACAGCTGAAGAGCCGATTCAAGCTTAGGCTGCAAGTAATTCGTATACTCTTCCCAAGCTGTAAGCGGAGTCTGCTGCCTATTCAGCAGCTTCTGTGTTCGGGCATCCCAGAACAGGAAGTCAGACACCCGCTGGATGTCGGCAATCCTGAATTCAAGATTGCTCCGAAGCTGCTGGATGACAAGTCTCGTGTTTTCTTCGGTTTGCTTAGTCAAGCTATCCATAGATACGCGATAGGAGAAGTTGCCAACTGCGATAATCGTAATGAATACAAGCGAAGAGAAGGCGATTAATAATTTGTTGCGAAAGCTCATAGCTACCCCTTCTTCCGATAGTCCCCAGGCGATATACCAAATCTCTTCTTGAATAATCGATAGAAATGAGTCATATTCTTAAAGCCCAATCTATCCGCTGCTTCATAGATCTTCATCGTAGGGTCATCCAATAGCTGCTTCACTCGATCCAGCCTCAGATTCAATATATAATCTGAGAAATGCATCGAGGTCTCTTCCTTGAACATCTGTCCCAAGTGATTGGGCGAATACAAGAATTGCTTCGCTAAATCCTTCAGGGTAATCCCATCCTCCAAGTGATCGAGGATGTACTGCTCTACCTTCTCGATGAGCTTCTTGTTCCGCTTCTCCAGCTTGTTATGAAGCAGCTCCGATATCTGGAACATCTTCTTGCGGAGCCAGTCGCGAAGGTCCTGCACCGTCTCGAATTGATAGATGACATTCAGGTGATGGAAGTCCCACTGCAGCAGATCATAGATGTTCTCATTCTTCTCGTTAAGGAAGTCGTTCACCTTACCAAATACATATATTGTAAAATGATAGACGGAATTGCGGCTCTCCAGCTTCAGGATAAGAGTACCCAGCTGCTCCAGAAGATCATAAATGTCCACCAGCTGATAGTTCTGTATCGCGTAAAATAGCTTAGACAGCAGCTCGTCTGCTGAGCTCAATATTTGTCCAGAGGATTCCATATTGTATTGAGAGGATGCAAAAGGCAGTACTCTTCCTTTTCCATTGAACATTTTCTGTCCTAACGCCTGACACGCTTCCTCATATGACTTTTTAACCGTTTCCAATTCCATAACAGGGTTGCCAAGTCCGATGGTGATGGTAAAATCGGAGTGCTGACGGGCATCTTGAATGAGCTGCTCCAGCCACAGCATAGTCTTCTGACTAGATGCTTCCGGAATCAATAGGCCGAGGCGCTTGTTCTCCAGAGCTGCATACAAATAATGCTTATTCTGAACATACGATGTCAGATAGGACATAGTGCTCTTCATTAACTCCTGATGCTTATCCGGTTCAAGTGAATTCGATCTGCGATCGACATCATCTAATTCGAGTACAGCCGCTCGGAAGCTTACGGCCTCATGGGTCTGGAAGCGACGCTTCACTTCATAGAGATACTCCGAATCGGAATCGCCCTCCAGCAGCTGCTTCACGGCATTGTTCTTGACAATGTGCTGAGAGGCGCCCCATTGGTCCTTCAACTGAGTGAAGTCTCTCTCCCGCTCAATACGTTTGACAGCGTTACCAAGTGCTTCGATCAGTTCACTATAATCAATTGGCTTCAGAATATAGCCTTCCACGCTGAATTGAATCGCCTTCTTGGCATATTCGAAGTCCTCGTAACCGCTAATAAATATGAATATAATAGACGGCTTAATCAGCTTCGTTCTTCTAGCCAGCTCTAAGCCTGTCATAATCGGCATCTTAATATCGGTTATGACAATATCGAGAGGGAGCTCCTGAATATAATCGAGCGCCGTGAACCCGTCATTGGCTTCAGCCACTAGCTGCAAGTTAAGCTTATCCCAAGGGATGAAGGTGCGTAATCCTGTTAGTTCAAGCTGCTGATCGTCTACGATTAACACATTATGCATGATTCATCACCCTATCGTAGTTCAATAATAAAATGGAGGATATACAATGTATACCCTCCCATTTTACCATTAATACAGCGAATTAACCGTTAATTTTTTTGATGTTTGCTTGCCATTTGTCTGTCATGTACTTCAGTACTTGATCATAGCCTGCTGCTTCAGCATCACTTTGTGCTTTGTTAATAATTTTAGTTGCTTCGTCAGCGTTTTTAGCAAATACTGCACGGGCATAAGCTTCTTTCATAATATCTTTCACTTGACCATAGATAATACCGAGGTCCGTATCCGGCATAGGCTGAATACCTTCGAACTCAGTCGTATCGTAAGAGCTTGGCTTCAGGATTTTGTTCGCTAGGACACCGTCGAATTGACCTGGTTTTTTGCCAACATAACGCTCTTGATACAGATTAATCATGTTCTGACGAAGGACCGAGTTGGCAAAGTAGTTGCCGGTACCGATCTTCAGCTTATCTTTTTCAGCTTGTTCCATTGTCTTGGACTTCTCATTAGGTACCGGTACTCCGTCCGCATCTGCTTCGTCCCATAGCAAGCCCTTAGGTCCGTATTGGAACAGCTGCTGACCTTCCTCAGAGGTTGCCCAATCCATGTAAGCGAAGATTTTCTCAGGATCGGCTGCCTTCTTCGTGATAACACTTACATTCCAGCCAATTGTGGAGAAGTTTGCTGGTGTAATCTTGGAACCATCCAGACCCGCAGCATGAAGAGGAGGAATCACTTCATAACCATGCTCAATGTTAGCTTGGCTTAATAAGGCATGACCTTCCTCAACCTGATAGATGTTATTGAGACCAATGACAGCTACACGGCCTGTTTTAAGCTTTTCTTGAACCTGATCGCTCTTTTGAGTGAACGCATCCTGTGTAATCAATTTGGCATTGAACAGCTTGTTCAGTTCTTTGACGGAATCGAGCAGAGCAGGATCCTTGAAGACCGATTGAAGCTGATTGTTTTCAGGGAATGCTTTCAAGTTTTCAAGGAACAGCGTCGTTTTACCTTCGCCGTATCCGGAATAGATCAGGTTACCTGCCTGTAGGATTCCTCCGCCTGTCAGTTCACCAGTCTCTAGTGGAACAACGTTCGGATAAGCTTCTTTTACTTTTTGAAGGTAAGCTTCCAGATCCTCATACGTCTCCAGCTTAGGTGAGCCTAGAGCTTTGTAGATTTCCTTGTTCACAGCCCAAGCCGTATTGCCATTCTGTCCGCCATACCAGTTCGGGAAGCCATAGAGCTCGCCGTCAGAGGATTTCAGCATGCCCAGTGTTTTTTCTCCAGCCCACTTCTTCAGGTTCGGATATTTATCCACATACTTGCTGATTGGCACCAATTGTCCAGCCTGAACCAGCTTCTCCAAGTCTGCACTGCGATCAAGCGTGAGTACATCTGGAAGTTCGTTCGATACGATCATTGTGTTGAACTTCTGCCCTGCAGCTCCGCCGGATTGAATGTACTCTACATTCACGCCCTTCTGCTCCTGAATCCACTTGGACGTTGGATCCTGCCCCCACGGCTCTGGAACTGCCCAATCGTAGTGAATGTACCAGGAGAAGTTCAAGCCTTTAATATCTGCAAGTGCAGTTGATTCAGCGTTACCCTCGTTTTTACCTGGGTCATTGGTTGCCTTGGTGCCCGTATTCTCATTGTTTCCGGAGTTGCTGCTGCAGCCTGCCGCTACAAGAGTTACAGATAGAAGCGCGACGGATAGGAATTTAGACCATTGAATAGACCTTTTCATCTTTTTTTTACCCCTCTCAATGTTTCAATATATATGTGGAACAAGGGCATGGCCCTCGTTGACACCAAGACTACTCCTTCAGAGAACCAATCAACACACCCTTGACGAAGAAGCGCTGCAGGAATGGATAGACCATAATGATTGGCAAGGTTGTTACCATCATCGTCGCCATGACAAGCGACTTGGTAGAGACCCCCTTCAGCTGGCGGACGAATTCACTGGCATCTCCCCCTGCAGATGACAATTGCTCAGACATCGCATTGGAGTTGATAATCTGATTCAGTAGGGTCTGAATCGGCATCAGCTGGGGATTGTTAATATAGATGGAAGCCGTGAACCAATCATTCCACAAGCCGACTGCAGTGAAGAGTGATAAGGTTGCAATGACAGGACCTGAGATCGGCACAATAATAGAGAAGAAGGTCCGAATATAGTTGCAGCCGTCAATCTTAGCCGATTCCTCCAGTCCGTCAGGGAGCTCCTGGAAGAAGGTACGGAATATAATCAGGTTCCAGACTACGATGATGCCAGGAACAACGAGCACCCAGAACGAGTCAATGAGGTTCAAGCTCTTAATCAGGATAAAGGTTGGAATCAAGCCGCCGCTGAAGAACATCGTGACGATACACATGATCATGAAGAACTTACGGCCAATTAAGGTTCTCTTGGTCAAGCCGTAAGCGAACATGGCTGTGAACAAGATTGACAATAAGGTCCCTACAACGGTTCGCAGGACAGAGATCATGAATGCCTGTACTAGTCGCTCATCCTTGAATACCACTTGATAATTCTCTAAGGTGAAGGCTCTTGGCCAGAAGGTAATGCCTCCAAGCGCTGTATCGTCACCTACATTGAACGAGATAACGAGACTGTTCCAGAACGGATACAGGGTGACGAAGGATAGGCCCAGCAGGAGGACAACAATGATTGTATCAGAAACTCTGTCAGCTATTCTCAAGTTAAGGCACCTCCTACCATAAGCTTGCTCGACCCATACGGCGAGCTAAGAAATTTGCAAGCACTAGCAGCACAACACTGATTACTGCCTTGAATAATCCAACAGCTGTTGCATACGAGTAACGCTGTCCGAGTATCCCGGTTCGATACACATAAGTATCGATAACATCCGATACAGGTCTTAGCAAGGTATTGGCTCCATTATTCGTCAGGTTCAATATATCATCGAAGCCCGCGTTCAATATTCCGCCGATATTCAAGATTAAGAATATGACAATGATCGGTATGATGGAAGGGATCGTAATGCTGAATATCTGTCTAATTCGGCCTGCTCCATCCATCGAGGATGCCTCATACAGATGAGGATCAATTCCCGCTATAGCTGCGAGATACACAATGGCTCCGAACCCTACTTCCTTCCACACTCCGGTGGTGACCAATATGCCCCAGAAGTATTCGGACGAGGAGAGCCAGTTAATTGGCTCATTAATAACTCCAAGCTTCAGTAAGAAAATATTGATACTTCCGTTGTCTACGGACAGCATGGAAATGACGAAGCTGGATACAACAACCCACGACATGAAGTAGGGCAAGTAAGAGACGGTCTGAACGAATCTCTTGAACCGGAAGCCCTTCAGTTCATTCAGGATGAGGGCAAGAATGATCGGTGCCGGGAAGCCGAAGAATAGCTTCAGCAGGCTGATCGAGAGCGTATTCTTCATCACACGATAGAAGTCCGGGGAATTAATGAACATATCGAAGTGCTTCATCCCTACCCATTCGCTGTCTAGGAAGCCGTTGAACAGATTGTAGTTCTGGAAGGACATCAGGACTCCCCACATCGGAACGTAGCTGAAAAGTACAACCATCAAAACGCCCGGTATGACCATAAGCTGCAAATCCCATTGTGCGATGAAGGATTTAAGGAATCCTTTCTTGGAAGGACTGCGCGTTTTTTTATATTTCTCTGCTGTCAACTCCGTTTGCATGGTATTCTCTCCTAATCTCTCTTTTTGTTATCATTATATCTGTATCCCAGCTGCTGATATATGTCCCCTGCCAACGAAAACATATTCGAAAAATCGGCGATGGATATAAAAAAGAAACTGCAGCTGCGAGGCTTCCGCAGCTACAGCTCCTTATTAGAGAAAAGAAGTCTTATCCGTCCTATGGATTATACCCGTTAAATGCACCTATATTCGGATTGTTCGTAGAGGATACTGGCGTTCCCCAATAATCCTGCCCGCCATTATTCGCAATGACCACACCTGCATGAATAAGCGGTGAAGTCGGCTGGAGCTTATAGCCGTCTACGGTCGTTCTGCCAATCGCACCGGTTCCAGGGCTCACCAGCTTAGGATCTACCGTAGTGGTTCCTGTAATGGTAACGTTGCTTCCACTTGGAGGCGTCACACCGAAGAAGTTATTGTTCTTGAAGTTCAGATTCGTACCATTCGATATGGCGTAGGACATGCTCCCGGTGTTATAGATAATGTTATTACTGAGCGTAATATTCTTGGCATAACCCGACCAATTAATAAGATCCAGCACCTTAACCCGCTTATTAGAGTTATAGACAGTATTATTGTATACCAGCGTATCTGTCGTCGGGCCGTACCAGGAGAAGATTCGTGTCTTATCATTCTGACTAATATTGTATCGTATGACAGAGTTCTTGTTCGATTGAGGCGCCCAGCTTCCGTCCGAATAGACTGCGGCGAATCCTCCTTCATTATCGTGGCTGTAATTGTACTGGAAGACGGCACCAGTCTGTAGATAATCCAGACCGAATCCATGACCGTCCTTGGTTGTTCTAGTCAGATAAGCTTCGTTGTATTGAACGATGGCATTCGTTGCATTGTACGTCCAGATGGCGTTGTTGTGGGTTCCGGAGCGAGCATTAGCGTCATGAACTACATTGTACTCGACAAGCGGGGAAGTGGTATCCCGAATGCTTATTCCATCACCGCCCAGGCTGTATACGTAGTTGTGGCTGACCACTACATTGGTTGAAGGGTAATACGCCGGACGCGTAGCACCGCAAGTGACAACATCGGGATTACACCACCAATCAGAGGTCACTACGATTCCTGCGCGATCCGTATTGTAGACGGTATTATTCATAATTTGAATATCATTGAATTTGCTCTGAACCTGATTGCCGAAGGTATGCACCCATATTCCGCCGTTTTGCTTATCGGTTTGGAGTCCATTCACATCGTGAATAACCAGATTCTTCAGGTAGATATGATTCAGTGTGCCTATATCCTTCGCTTCGATAGATACGCCCATCTTCTGGCCGGCTAGCGTACCCTTATTCGTTATCTCCAGATTGTAGATCTCCCAGTATTGTTGATTGTACAAGTGTACTGCCCCTGTATTAATTAATCCTCCTCCGTTAATAATGGGTTTGTTCCCGCTTCCGTATTGGTTAATCACGATCGGACTTCCACTGACGCCAGAGCCCTTGGGACTTAGCTTCCCTGTCCACATGCCGCCAGCCTTGAATAGAATCTGATCTCCTGGCTGGAACGTCGTTGCGTTCACCTTGCTCAGCGTCTTCCATGCCGCAGTCTGTGAGGTCCCGCTGAAGCCGTCATTGCCGTTAACCGAATCCACGTAGTAGATCGTTCCTGCAGCGTAAGCAGCAGGTGCATGGGAGTAGGGGAAGCTTAAGACCAAGATCATCACTGCCGCCAATACAACAAGCCCAAACATTTTTCTCAACATTCATTCCTCCTCGATATGAGTATATCCGAACCGAATGCGCTCGGATTGCCACTATATTACAGATAGCGCTTACATTTTTAATATATTCCTAAGCAACGATTTCATATACGCGAAGCACAATTTTGGAAAAAAAAGAGATTGAGCAGCACTTGTCTGCTCAATCTCTAACTCATTCCTTGTCCTTACTAATTCACATCGGCCTCTAGAACGTAGAAATCATCTCCGTATGTGGTACCTGCATTGTTGTACAGATAGATTAGAGCCGTTGTGTTGCTTGCTCCAGTTGTGAAGTTGAGCGTCTGCTTGGTGTATTCATTGGTCGAGAAGGTCGACTTGACCAACGTGCCGCCATAGTTATTCACACCAATCGTTCCGGCACCGCCTGATGTAACCTTACCCCATGCAGTGAGCGTATAAGTCGTATTAGGCTTCAGTCCGGTTACGGTCTGCTCGCATGCGCCGGTCCAAGACACCTTGCAGGAATTCGTACCGCCAAGTGCGTTCGATGCGACAACCTGATAGCTGCCATAGCCTGTCCAGCCTGTACTTCCATTCTCGAAGTTAGCATTGACAACCAGGTTCGGATTGCTCGGTATACGCACTAATTGTACGTCATCAATATAGCTTACTGCGGTTGTGTCGGCGTACATGTAGATATTCGCACCAGTCCATCCATTAACAGGGGTGAAGCGGAGGGTTACGAGTGTATAATTCGTATCCGTGACGACTTGCTTAACTGTCGTTCCGCCGAAGTCCTTAGCGCCTACGGTCACACTATGGCCAGCCGATGTTTTGGCTCGAACCGTTAATTCGTATTCCTCGCCGGCAATTAATCCCGTTACATATTGGCTCACTCCACCGAGCCATCCTGTCTTGCCTGCACGCGGTCCTGAGTACCCGCCTGTAGCAGAGAGGCTTCCTCCTCCCCAGACTGTCCAAGCCGTGCTTGCCGTATCTTCGAAGCCAGGATTAACAATCAGGTTCGAGACAGAGTTCAGAGTCTCCGTGCGCTCATTGTTCGTCTCGTTGGTCTCGCTAATTAAGTTCTGATTATCCACGAACGCCGTTACCGTCAGCTGCTGAGAATTCGCAACCCAGCCCTGTGAGGTGAAGGTTCTCGTCTCACCGGCGGCCATCTGTGTTGTGCTGCCTGCCCAATCTACTCGTGTACCATTAATTTTGAAGTTCGTACCCAGCCATTGTGTAGGTGTTTGAGTGGTACCCTCGTTTTTGACCGTAGCTACGAAGTGAATCTCTTCGCCTTCCTTGAAGTCTCTCTCTGCTACTTCCAGCTTGGTGATGACCAGGTCATGCGAAGGGGTGAATCCGCCTGGAGCCGTCAGGGACACTGTGCTCTCATTATTGGATTCATTCACTTCTGTAACTGCGCCCCACGTATCTGCAACACCACGAAGAGAGAAGTTATTGCGGTCAACGACCCAGCCTTTGCGAGAGATTAACGTAATCGTCTCACCAGGATTAAGGGTGAAGGTATCCGGTGTGCCAGCCCAATCGGCATCAACGGTAGCACCGTCTACATAGAATCTGGCACCGAACCATTCATTCGTGACAGCAACATTCCCCTGGTTCTTCACATTCATAACGAAGTGTATCGTGGAGCCGATGCCCCAGCTGGACTCTTGTACGGTAATGGATGTCGGTACTAGGTCCTTACCCACGATGAGATTAACATATTGGGATATCCCATTGTTGTTCTCATAAGCTTCAGTGATTGAATTGGTTAGATCTGTTGTGCCCTTCAATAAGAAGCCTGCCTTCGTTGCATTCCAAGCTGTCGATGTGAACGTGACAGACTCCCCTGGAGCTAAGTTAATCGGGGAGGACTCGCTCTTCACCACTTGTCCATCCACCTTGAACTCATTCGTAATCGTCTGGCTGCCCGTTGCGGTTGTCCCGTTATTACGAACCGTCAGCTGGAAGTGAATCGGATCTCCTACAACGAAGCTTGCTTCCTGCACCTTAAGTGCCGTAACCTGCAGATCTACACCTGACAGTGAAGTGGCTGCTCCGTTATAAGCTCCGATGTTAGGCGCAGCTGTAGCTGATACGGCATTGCCCCAGTAGTCCTTGCCCCCATTATTCGGAATGACGGCTCCAGCAGCTAATGCCGGCGAGCCGGTCAGCAGCTTGTATCCATCGACCGTATTCATGCCTGTCCCGCCGCTTCCAGGGTTCACAAGCAGTGGATCACTCGTTATCTTATTCGAATCCGCAGGCTCGTTAGCTGGATGATTGCCATAGAATACATTATGATCGAACGTAATATTACTGCTCTGGCCCCATGAGTAGCTGCCATTGCCTAGATTGTAGAAGATATTGTTCTTGGACGACATGTTCGCCGCATAGCCGCCCCAGTTGTTGAACTTGTATAGCGATGGATTGGAATCGCCCTTGATATAGACGGTGTTGTTGTAGATCTCACCATTGGTCGAAGGACCATAGAAGCCGAACGTCGCCGTTCCATCATTCTGGCTAATGTTGTTCCGTATCTTGAAGTTGCGGTTGGACTGAGGAGCCCACGTCCCATCTGCGTAGATGCCGACCGCACCGCCTTCATTATCATGCGTATAGTTATACTGTAGAATGGCGCCATCCTGCAGATAATCTACACCTAATCCGTAGCCATCCTTAGTCGTTCTAGTCAGGTAAGCTTCATTATATTGAATCAAGGCATTCGTTGCATTGTAGCTCCAGATTCCGTTGTTGAAGTCATTGGAACGAGCATTCGCATTGTACACGACATTATGTTCGATTAGAGGGGCTGTCGTATCACGAATACTGATCCCGTCTCCGCCGACATCATAGACCAGGTTATTCCTTACCACCACTCCGCTTGATGGGTAATAAGCAGGTCTTGGTGCATTACAAGTTACTAAGCTTGGATTGCACCACCAATCTGAAGTGACTACAATACCCGCACGATCCGTGTTGTAGACGGTATTATTCTCAATCCGTACATCATCGATCTTCGTCTGAACGGCTGTTCCGAACACATGGACCCAGATACCGCCGTTCTGCTTATCCGTATTCAGGCCGTTAACGTCATGAATCGTCAGATTTCTCAAGTAGATATGGCTGAGATTACCGGCATCCTGTGCTTCAATGGATACGCCCATCTTCTGCCCTTGTGTAGCTCCAGTGTTCGTGATCTCGAGATTGTTAATCTCCCAGTATTGTTGGTTGTATAGGTAGACGGCACCTGTACCTATAAGCCCTCCCCCATTAATAATGGGCTTATTGCCTGTGCCATACTTATCGATTACGATCGGGCTTCCTGCAGCTCCAGAGCCTTTGGGATGAAGCTTGCCCGACCACGAGCCGCCAGACTTGAATAAGATGGTATCCCCTGGCTGGAACGTCGTCGCATTGACCTTCGTCAATGTTTTCCAAGCGGTCTGCTCGCTCGTACCAGCGAGAGTATCCACTCCTCCGATATTATCTACATAATAAGTATTGCCTGCCGCATACGTCTTGCCTTGCGGAACATACATAGACAGAATGCTCATGATCATTATGCTTAAGCAGAGCATTGCTATCCCTTTCATCCCTTTTACCATTACACGATCACTACCCTTTCAGAATGTTGTTTTGAATTACTCGTCGAATAATGTCTTACAGCTGTCTTGGCTTTTTAATTTGAGCCAGCCTCACCCACTCTCAAGTGTATGCGCTTTCACTTATGTACTATATTGTAATTCTATAAGACACTTGCATCAATATCTATGTTCCATAGCAATGATAATCTATTCCTGTGACGTGATTACTCTATTGAAAAAATAAAAAAGGTACAGCCTCTTCACAGTTTTTGAAGGACTGTACCACTTTTTAGTAGACGACTCTATCTATGATCCTGATATTACGATTTGCTATCCAATACCGTTATCAGGTTGTAGATGGCCATCGCGGTTTCCGCTCTGCTCGTATCGGCTTGTGGATCGAACGTGTTATCGCCCTTACCCTTCATAATGCCAAGCAAGGAAGCCGCTCCAACGCCCGACTTCGCCCAATCAGAGACGTTATCGTTATCTACGAATGCCGGGCTGTCTTGGACCATCTCGCCAGTTGCGTATGCATAAGCCCGTATCATCATGACAGCCATTTCCTCTCGGGTAATGGTCTCGTTCGGAGCAAATGCACTTGTGCTGCGTCCGGCAACAATGCCTGCCTCGTAAGCCGCTTGAATAGCGGATGCATAGACATTACCAGTCTTTACGTCTGCGAACAAGGTATCTTCGCCCGAAGCCTTTAAGCCAAGCAGACGGCTGATTAACATGACGAATTCAGCTCGAGTGGTTTTCCCGTCAGGATCATATTGCGTATCCGTCTTGCCGGTCACGATATGTCTAGCTGCAAGTATCTTCAACGCTGGAGTAACCCAGTGGTCAGCTCTCACATCAACGAAGGTCTTGTTCCACTCCATGACTGCGTAGGTACTGAAATGAGTTAATTCCACCTCAACGAGGTTACGACTTGCATGGACTTTCCCGCCAACATACTCCCAACCTTTTGTTTTTTCATTCAGTACGTACACGCCCAGCAGATTCTCATTGACCCCGGCCGCTCCATAAGGGAGTGACACAACAACCGCTGCGGGGAACTCTGAGAGCGACTGCTCACTACCTTGCTTGTCGACTAGCACGAGCTCCAAGCTGTAGCCCTCTCCCGCTCTCGAAGCAGGGATATCTGTCTGATCCACCCTAATCTTGATATGGTAGTCCTTCAGCTGTGATGGAATGCCTAGCTCGCCAAGCGCAGCCAGCACTTCAGACGGAATGGTTAATGCTGCTTCACCGGCTTTTACGACCATAGGCTTGGATCCAATGAGAGCAGCCGCACTCGCAGGCAGCAGAATCTCCGTCTTGCCGGCTGCCATATCGATAAGAATCTTGTCCAGCAGATCATTTTTCAGCTCTGCTTCGGTTATGATCTGCTGATGGGACTGCACACCATTGCCATTGCCATTACCATTACCATTGCCGTTGCCATTACCATTCCCATTCCCGTTGCCATTACCATTGCCGTTACCGTTGCCATTACCGTTGCCCGGGTTTGGTGGAGCTGGTGCTACCGTCACCGCTGCAGTCCACTTCTGTATGGAGCCGTCCTGAGCCGTTACTGTGTACTCCACCGGGTTCGTGAAGTCTTGGACAACTCCGCTCGCAGGGGTCAAGGTTGCTTTGTCCGATACAGTAATAACCGGTGTCAGCGATGTTACATCAGTGCCGTAAGGCACTTGTACGGCTACCTGATACGTTGCAGGAGTGATCGTACCTTGCTGATTGCCGATAGAGAAGCTGCGAATTTGGTTCTCGCTGCTAAGCGCAATCTGAACCGTTTTGCTATTATTCGATTCGTCTACCTCAATAATCTGGTTCCAAGTATCCGCATCACCCTTCAAGGTGAATTGCTTGCGGTCGACTTTCCATCCTTTTTTGGACACCAGGGTCATCGTATCGCCGGGATTCAGCGTGAACCCCGCATCCGGACTGCCTGCCCAGTCCACCTCCGCGGTTGCTCCGTCTAAGTAGAATCTGGCGCCGTACCAACTATTTACGATTGGAACATTGCCTTGATTTTTCACAACTAGAACAAAACGCACCGTGGAGCCTATACCCCAGGTGGACTCCTGAATGCCAACCGATACCGGTACCAGATCCTTACCAACCACGAGGTTGATATAGCGCGACATCTGATTATTGTTCTCTTGAACCTCCGATATCGTATTGGTTACATCTGCTGAACCCTTCATTAAGAAGCCGGCCTTCGTTGCATTCCATGCTGTCGATGTGAACGTGACAGACTCCCCTGGAGCTAAGTTAATCGGGGAGGACTCGCTCTTCACCACTTGCCCATCCACCTGGAACTCGTTCGTCACGGTCTGACTTCCCGTTGCTGTTGTCCCGTTATTACGAACCGTCAGCTGGAAGTGAATCGGATCTCCTGCAGCGAAGCTTGCTTCCTGCACCTTAACTTCGGTAACTTGCAGATCCACACCTGACAGCGATGTGCCGGCTCCGTTATAGGCTCCGATGTTAGGCGCAGCTGTATCAGAGACGGCATTGCCCCAATAATCCAGACCCCCATTATTCGGAATGACGGCTCCAGCAGCTAATGCTGGCGAGCCAGTGAGCAGCTTGTATCCATCAACCGTATTCATACCGGTCCCGCTGCTTCCAGGGTTCACTAGCAGTGGATCACTCGTTATCTTATTCGGATCCGTAGGCTCGGTAATGGGATGATTCCCATAGAACACATTATGATCGAATGTAATATTACTGCTCTGGCCCCATGAGTAGCCGCCATTGCCTAGGTTGTAGAAGATATTGTTCTTGGACGAGATGTTCGACGCATAGCCGCCCCAGTTGTTGAACTTGTATAGGGATGAATTGGAATCGCCCTTGATATAGACGGTGTTGTTGTAGATCTCACCATCGGTCGCTGAGCCGTAGAAGCCGAACGTGGCAGCACCATCATTCTGGCTAATGTTGTGGCGGATCTTGAAGTTGCGGTTGGATCCCGGAGCCCAGGTCCCATCCGCATAGATGCCGATCGCACCGCCCTCATTCTCATGCGTGTAGTTATACTGAAGGATAGCACCCTCCTGCAGATAATCTACACCTAATCCGTAGCCGTCCTTGGTTGTTTTGGTCAGATACACTTCATTATATTGAATTAAGGCATTCGATGCATTATAGCTCCATATTCCGTTGTTGTAATCTCCGGAACGAGCATTGGCGTTGTACACGACATTATGTTCAATTAGAGGGGCTGTCGTATCACGAATACTAATTCCGTCTCCGCCAACATCATAGACCAGGTTATTCCTAACAATCACTCCGCTTGATGGGTAATACTCAGGTCTTGGCGCATTACAGGTCACTAAGCTTGCATTGCACCACCAATCTGAAGTGACAACAATGCCCGCACGATCGGTGTTGTAGACCGTATTATTCTCAATCCGCACATCATCAATCTTCGTCTGAACAGCCGTACCGAACGTATGGACCCAGATCCCGCCGTTCTGCTTATCCGTATTCAGGCCGTTAACGTCATGAATCGTCAGATTCCTCAGGTAGATATGGCTGAGATTACCGGCATCCTGTGCTTCAATGGATACGCCCATCTTCTGCCCTTGTGCAGGTCCAGTATTCGTAATCTCGAGATTATTAATCTCCCAATATTGCTGGTTGTATAGATAGACGGCGCCTGTACCTACAAGCCCTCCTCCATTGATGATAGGCTTGCTACCTGTCCCATACTTATCGATTACGATTGGGCTTCCAGCGGCTCCAGAGCCTTTGGGATGAAGCTTGCCTGACCACGACCCGCCGGACTTGAATAAGATTGTATCGCCTGGCTCGAACGTCGTCGCATTGACCTTCGTGAGCGTCTGCCAAGCCGTCTGCTCACTCATTCCGTCCCCATTGTCATCTCCTGCGAGACTATCTACATAATAAGTATTGGCGGCTGCATACGCCTTGCCTTCTGGAGCATACATAGACACTACACTTGCCATCATAAGACTTAAGCAGAAGATGGCCATTCCTCTCATCCATCTCACCATATCAACAATCACTACCCTTCCATAGTGCTGGTTATACTCGTCATACCGATAACGCCTTGTAGCTGTCTTCGTTGATCTTCATATCAGCAAGCCTGATTTTCTCTTCAATCATCTCTATGAATTGCTCCTCGATGTACTGGTTCTTGACAGCATCCTTCAGCTTCTCGAACTCCTCATAGCCGCCAGCTTGTCGGTCCTTCACATGGAACCATACCCACGCCGATCTCTCACTAATAATCTCGCTGCTCTCACCCGTCTTCAGCTGATGAATGGCCTCCCATATGCCTGGATAGCTGGCTTCTACAGAGTCCTCCCCTCTGGTATAGGTGTGCTGTTCATAATAAGCTTGATTGAGCTTAGACAGCTCCTCTAGAGAGCCATTCCCGCTCTTCCATGCCTTCTGAATGGATTGCATAGTTAGCAGCAGGCTCTCGCGGTTATCCTCGTTGTAAGGAATCGTTACCACTTCAATCTCGAATTGATCAGATTTACGATACCGTTCCTCCTTCGTTTTCTCGTATTCCGCTATGAGCTGCTCTTCACTGACCTGCTGGCTCTTGGCCCAAGCTTCCTTAAGCTCAATCATCAGCTTGGAGTGACTGTACTGCAGATACTGATCCTCGCTGAACTCAACTGGCCCATAGATGACGCCGCCCTTAGCTACCATGTCCTTCCTGCGCTTGTTCTCAAGCTTCCACTCGGTTAAGAAGCTCTTGTAATCCAAGGTTGTAACGAGCTTCTCTTCATAGGCAAGCCCTCGCTCTACCTTCATACGGACGAGCGTATCCAGCGCAAGTTTCTTCAACCGTTCCATAGGAACCTCACCATCATACGACTTCGTCCAGAATTCCGAGCTGTCCACAGCCCCATGCTTCTCATGAAAATAGTTAAACACCAAGCTGCGATTCTGGTTCATCGCCTTCAGCATCTCCCCTTCCTCGATGGGAATGCCATCCACCCAAGCCACAATGGATGCAGGCTTCGTAGACGAGGAATCACTGCATGAAGCAATAAGCAGGCTGACTATAGTAATGACAAGGATGAGAATGCTTAACAAGCCCCTGTGTCGCTTCGTTGCACCAACTTGCATTCCAATCAACACCTCTTTTCAATAATTATGTATACGCTTTCAATTACTACCACAATGATATTTTATAAGACAGCCAGCACGATATCTACGTTCGATAGCAATGAAAAGTTGTTCCTGTTCATAGATTGAACTTGCAAGCTATATCACACTCCGTGTTTCATCTGAAAATGCTTTGGCGATAGGCCCTCCGCCTGCTTGAATGCTTTACTGAACGAGAACAATGTACTGTAGCCGACCTGCTCCGCCACAGCGGTAAGCGATGCCTGGCTGTACAGCATAAGCTCCTTCGCTTTCTCCATCCTGCAACGAATTAGATATTGATGAGGCGATATTCCATACTTGACCTTAAACAAGCGGGAGAAATGATAGATGCTAAGGCAAGCCAGCTTGGCCAGTTCCTCCAGAGAGACGGCTTCTGCGAAATGTACCATGAGATAGGCTGCAGCTGTCTCTACCCCCTTTTGATGAGTCAAATGCTCCTTCGATTTCCCTCGGTTCATGTCCTGCAAAATAATGTGCAGCATGCGAAGGACACACATCTTCTCAATTATGATTCTTTCCTCACGGCTAAGGGCCTGTGCATGAAAAATTTCTGTAAGCAGCTTATGAAGCTCTTTATGACTAGGAATTCTCAGCACCGTTGGAATCTCTAGTATCTCTCCAAGCACATCCTGGCGAATATAAGCAATCTCTTCGGTCGTGCACTCGCTCCTCGGTTTGAAATTAATGGGCACCTGCTCGCTGTTCGCTAAATAAATCGGATCAAAGTGAATATGTGGCTTCCAGCATTCAGCCGAGGACTTCACAAATTCATGCTCCACACCAGGCTTCAGCAAGATCCAGTCGCCTTCCTGCAGCTCGTGCACAACATCTTCAACGCGAATGTGAAGTTCCCCCCGTTCCATGTACAACAGTTCATAGTCGAAAATTATTCTTGTCCTTAAGCGCATGTTGGTCACCCTATGATTCAGTGCGCGTCTAATATACGGTGATAAGGTCATCAGCAGCTCGTGCTTGTCGGCAAGCTCCTTCAATGGATCATCCACCTCCTTGAAATCTAGCAAGATTGGATATGAAATACCTGCTGCGGATAAAGCGAAAACGACGAATTAGGTGCTACAATATCCGCATATACAAGTCTATAACAGGAGATGAGTCAGATGCAATATTTCAATGGATTGGATATACAATTAGGAAGCTTGCCTAGATTGTCAAATGCGCTAACCCGATCCATTAGCGCTGAAAACCAGACAGGCGAGAAAGGAAAAGGGGGCATGGCCTCCGAAGGAAGCGGTTCGGAATGTGCGCGCGAACTGGGTATTGGCTGGAAAATGTCTCCCAGTGTCCTGATTGAGCCAGGTGCTGCATTCACCTTGGCAAGCATCATTGGACCTGGCGCCATTCAGCATATTTGGATGACTTGTGTGAATCCGAAACTATGGCGTAATATGCTGCTTCGCATGTATTGGGACGATGAAACGGAGCCCTCTGTCGAGGTGCCCTTGGGTGATTTCTTCTGCAACGGTTGGGGTGAGCGGACAAACGTCAACTCCTATCCGATTGTCGTGAATCCAGCAGGGGGGTTTAACAGTTACTGGTTGATGCCATTTCGCAAGTCAGCCAAGCTGACGATGGAAAACAGCAGTGACGAGATCATTCAACTGTACTACCAAGTGGATTATACACTTACCCATGTCCCGGATGATATGGCTTATTTTCACGCCCAATGGCGACGAACGAACCCTGTTCCGTATAAAGATGTTTACACTCTGCTTGATGGCGTATACGGCAAAGGGCATTATGTTGGCACATATATGGCTTGGCAGGTGAACAACACGGGCTGGTGGGGCGAAGGAGAGGTCAAGTTCTACATAGACGATGATAGAGATTTTCCTACAATTTGTGGAACGGGGACAGAGGACTATTTCGGTGGAGCCTATAATTGGGAGCAGCCTGCCGGGCAATACGGCACGTATTCGACACCGTTTCTCGGCATGCATCAGGTCATCAAGCCGGACGGACTATATCGAAGCCAGCAACGCTTTGGCATGTACCGCTGGCACGTGCTTGACCCCGTGCGATTTGAGAATAATTTGACAATCACTATTCAGGATTTGGGCTGGCGTTCAGGCAATCGTTACCTGCCACAGCAAAGCGATATTTCATCCACCGTTTTCTGGTACCAAGCTGAACCACATACTCCATTTCCCACGTTGCCAGATAACAACAGTAGAGAGGTAATCTAAATCCAATTAAAGAAATGAGGGTAGTTGTCATGACACAACAGTCCCATTTTGTTACTTACAATTTTGAATTCGAGCGTACAATTCGTATCGGCTTTATAGGCGCAGGCGGCCACTCATTCCGCAATGTGTATCCTACTTTTCAATATGCACCTATTGATTTGGTTGCGGTTTGCGATCAAGATGGCCAAAGAGCAAAAGCGTATGCAAGACAATTCGGCGCCAAAACCTTTTACACGGATTATCATGCTATGATGAAGCAAGAAGAGCTTGACGCTGTCTTCATCGTGACCGCCTATCATCCCGATGGTCGCGTACAAGCCACAGATATAGCGCTTGAAGCTCTGAGGCATGGACTGCATGTCTGGATGGAGAAGCCGACAGCGGCAAGCGTCGGAGAAGTTCAACAGCTAATAGCGGCTAGCCATGAAAGCGGCAAATATGTGATGACCGGACTGAAGAAAATTTTCTTCCCGGCTATCGAGAAGGTGAAGGAAATCGTCTCCTCTACTGAATTTGGTGAGGTAACCTCAATGTCTATTCGATATCCTCAGAGTATGCCCCCTTTCGAGAGACGTTCTCAGCTTCCAGAGATGCGAAGCGTCCTTGATCATATTTTCCATCCCGCTGCAATCATACATTATTTGATGGGTAAGATCGGCACACTGCAGCTCGAACGAGAGCCAGTTCATGGCGCTTCTCTCTCAACCTTTCGTTTTCTCTCGGGTGCAATCGGCACATTGCATATGGCGGCAGGCGCCTCTGGCAGTTCCCCGCTCGAGCGACTGGAGATCATCGGAGAACACGCTAACGTCGTCGTTGACAATGGTGTAAAAGTTACGTATTACCGCAAGACGAAAGGACTTGGCTATGGCCGTTCCTCCACCTTCCTCGTTGATACAGCCGAGGCAGCGCTGCATTGGGAGCCAGAATTCTCACTCGGCCAGCTGTACAACAAAAACATCTTCATGCTGGGCTACGTGCAGGAAGTTAACCATTTCTGCAACAGTGTGCTTGAAGGCCATCCACCCACCAAAGGAAAACTGGACGAAGCACTTGAAATCGTCAAGCTGTTTGAAGCATACTGTCGTACGCCAGATGGAGAGAAGACGACAATTAACAAGGAATCACCCCTTCGCTTTTTCTAACCGATATGTAACCCAAAGCCTGCACAAGGTAAGCCTTGAGGTCGGGTGGCTTTCACTTGCCCACAATTTGCTTGAGAAGGCCGCAATAGACCGAAAGTCAAAAATGGCGATGCAGGGATAACCTCCCTAGCATCGCCATTTTTTCGTTTCTGCTAACTCGTAAAATAACCTTATTTCACCTGCCGCTGCTGATAGACACGAGAGATAAGCTCATTGATAATCTCATCTGGCGACCGCTCATTCATCCAAGTCTGTCCGTACAACTGGAATACTTTCACCACGGGGAAGTCCCCCCAGAAGCCTATAAATTCCTCATTGAGGTACACCTTGTCCGTTACGTGCTGATTCATCTCTTCGAGACATTCTTGCAGTACGATCTTCGCTGCCGGCTCGCTTACCCATTCACTGAGCAGACTAAATTTGTGGAACGTTATTTCTTCCTGTCCGAAATCGCAATACAGACGTTCCGTAACTCTGATATCTCGAGATGAGCTGCCAAGAGCAATCTGGAAGAAGCCGCTATCTGCTACCCAACGGTTATACTTGGTGTTGTAATAGGCGAAGTCTCTCTCTTCTAGCTCGAAGCTGATCTGCTGCTTCTCCCCTGGTGCGAGCTCGACTTTGACAAAAGCTTTTAATTCCTTCTCCGGGCGCGTCCATCTGCATTCCTCGTCGTGCACGTACAATTGAACAACTTCCTTACCCTGTCGCTTACCAGTATTCTCAAGCTGTAAGGACACAGCTACCCCACTCTCATGCTGTACAACTGACAGATTCGAATAAGCAAATGAAGTATAGGACAGACCGTGTCCGAAAGGAAATTGCGGTGTAAGCTCCTTACGATCGTAGTACCGATACCCGACGAACAGTCCTTCTCGATAATACAGCTTGCCATTTTCTCCCCGAATGCGCATATGCGATGGATTATCTGACAGCTTAACTGGGAAGGTCTCTGACAGCTTGCCGGAAGGATTCGTGTGTCCGAACAGGATTTCCGCGACAGCATTACCCATGCCTTGCCCTGTTAACCAAGTATGCAAGACGCCAGGCACATACTGAACCCATGGACGCATCGTCAGCGCTGAGCCGCTGCTTGTCACCACGATGCATTTGGGCTGAACAGCTGCAACCGCTTGGATCAGCTTGATTTGATGCTCAGGAAGATCGATTCCCTCCAAGTCATGCATTTCGGATTCGGCATATTCAGGCTGTCCGACGAACAGCACCGCTACATCGGATTTCATAGCCAAGGACACACTTTCCTTAATCAACTCTTCATTAGCAGAATCATCCGCTGGATAGCCAGGCGCATAGCCCAGTGTAACCGAGTCTCCTGCCAGCTTCTTTATTTCATCCCAAGGGATATCCACCTGTGTAGGCGTCACATTCGCGCTGCCCGCTCCTTGAATTCTAGGCTTTTTGGCGAATTGTCCGATGACAGCAATCGATGAATCTGGCCCCAACTGCAGTGGAAGTATCGCATTCTCATTCTTCAGCAGAACGATGCTTTCTGCCGCTGCTTTTCTAGCAAGAGTATGATAATCCTGATCTACATGCGTTGCTGTCTTTTCTATACCTGTCACGCGTTGAACAAGCTTGAGAATGCGAGCCACGCTTTTATTGAGCTGTTCTTCGGATAGGACTCCACGATCAATGGCCTCCAGAATCGCCTTCATGTTGTAATGAGCAGGCCCTGGCATTTCCAGATCGAGACCAGCCTTTAGTCCGCGCACACGGTCATTAACAGCTGTCCAATCTGACAGCACAACTCCCTCGTATCCCCATTCCTCTCTCAAGATATCATTCAGTAAGTGTTCGTTCTCGCTTGTGTAGGTTCCATTAAGCAAGTTGTAAGAACACATAACTGTCCATGGATCGGATTTTTTAATGATTCGTTCAAAGGCGCTCAAATAAATTTCTCGCAGCGTCCTCTCATCAATCTCAGAGCTTGTCACCATTTTCTCGTATTCCTGATTGTTGCCAGCAAAGTGCTTGAGCGAAGCTCCTACTCCTTGGCTCTGAATACCGTTAATGAAAGCTGCCCCCAGCTCACCCGTTAGGCAAGGATCTTCCGAGTAATATTCAAAGTTCCTTCCTCCAAGCGGTGTCCGCTTCATGTTAACCCCCGGTCCGAGGAGCAGCTCCACTCCCATTCCCTTGGATTCGAGCCCGAGTGCTACCCCAACCTCATGCAGCAGCTCGGTGTTCCAAGAAGAGCCTATTGCTGAACCTGTAGGGTAACAGGTAGCAGGCAGGTTTTCTGTTGTAATGCCCATTTCTTCATCACTGTTTGTTTTACGAATGCCATTCGTTCCATCATACATATGAACTGGCGGGATATTCAATCTCTCGATTCCCTTGGTCATCCACATATTTAACCCTGCGCAGAGGGAGGCTTTTTCGGTAAGTGTTAATTGTTCCAATAATTCTTTAATTGATTGATTCATGGTATCCATCCTTTTTATACAAGTTGATCTGCTTGTTCCTGTTCCTTCTTAAGCTCTTGAGCATCATACAGCTTGAAGAACGGGAACCATACGACAAAAACAATGAGTAAGATGACTGCAAGCAACAGGAGTCCGTTAAATCCGGACATGATGTAAGTCGATATCCCCATAGGTGTATACCAAAGCTGAAAAACTTTACTTGGTATCCGCACAAGTCCCATGTCGAGCACCACATACACGATAATCGGTGTAATGAGGCCGCTAATCCACATCGGAACCATTAGAAGCGGATTGAACGCAATTGGCGCTCCATACACTACTGGCTCGTTAATGTTGAACAAGGATGGGATAATCGTCGCTTTACCTACAGACTTCAGCTTTTTGGACTTCGCAAGCAGGAACCAGATTACTAGCGGCAAGGTAGCTCCCATTCCCCCAATGCCCAACCAGCCGGAGAAGAAAGTTTCGAAGGTGTTAATATTGACTGGATCTAGACCTTGTGCAACTAGAGCGGCATTCTCTTCGATTGCAGGTATCCAGATCGCATACCAGATCGGCGCCAACACATATGGGCTGACTCCGAAGGAGTACAGGACGACCCCGACGAAGTTGAACAGGACAAACCCCGTCAAGCTTTGTCCCATCACATTGATAGGCTCAAACAGATTTACAATGAGTGCAAAGATATCAAAATCAAGCGGGTAGACAAGTATCCATCCCGTTACTAACAGCAGGGCGATTGGAACAAGGAAATCGAACCAGTCCATAATAAATTCAGGAAGAGAGGATCCTTTTTTGAAGAAAGAAAACTTGTTGCAAACATTCATGATGACCGCAACAAACACCCCTACAAGAAGCGCTGTAACCATCCCCGAAGGACCGAATCGTTCAAGAATGAATTGGATCGTTCCGTCATCATTTAACATTGGATTAAGAAGCATGACGAACAAGGAAACTCCGCTCATTCCTGCAAGCAGCTTAATTTTGTGATAACCCTTTTTTTCCATGACGATATAGGGCGTCAGGAAAGCGATAAATAAGCCCAGCAAACCAAAGCTGAAGGTTGTGATCGGCGTAAGATCCGGCATTCCCGGAATATAATCCTTCAGAATCGTAACCAATGTAATAATCGAACCGATAAAAATCATCGGTATGGCAACCATAATTGCTTCTTGAATAGATGCGACCCAAATGTTTTTTGTAAACGCATCCATTCTAGGTGCAAACGATTCAGTCATCCATTTCATGAAACGCTTCATTATTTATTCCCCCTGTCATTTTCTCTGGTGCCTTAACTCAAATTAAGTATAGTCTTTGATGATGGCGCTTTCTTGTTGTAACTTGCCGCATGAGGGTTCGTTTTTTGTCTAGTTTACTTCGTTCTTTCCCAACCCGAGGCTACAACAAAAAACATCCCTCTGTATGAAAGGGGATGTATGGGCATACCATTCTATTCAATACTGCCTGTCGAACGTAAGGAGCATCACACCATGAGGAGGGAGCACAATTTCTGTCCGATACCATTCCTCCTGCAAGATCCTGGTCTGGATGGTCGGCCCGCTTCTACTTTGTAGACAGGATATTTCTTCCTCCGTGAGGAACTCCGGTGATCCCATGCGGATCCATTCGTCGAATACGGAGCCATGCTCCCGGTCCAGCCGATAGCTGGTACATTTATAAGGAACGGAGAGCAGATTCAGTGAGATATCAAATACTTTACTACCTTTATCCTCAAACACGTCATAACGGTTTGCACTGGACAGTCCTGACCAGTCTCCGCTTGAAAATAAATGATCCACGTGTACGTAGTGATACAATAAAAGCTGTATGCTCCCATCGCTATTACGACTTCCCACATAGCCGTCGCCTTTAACCAGCAGCTCATCACCAAGCTTTTGCAGCAGCTCAAAGGCATAATAGCTCGGTTTTTTCAGTCCGTTTCTGTTCAGCAGGCCAAAGCCTCCATAAAACGGAGATAAGGGAACAATGCTTTCCTCAAATACATCGGTGAAGGACCAAAAAGCCATTGCCTTTGCTTGGCCAAGCGTATTCATTGCATGATAGATGACGAACGGAGCCATGAACATTGTATCGTGCAGCAGATTCTGATCATAGAGCGAGAAGTTCCACTCGGTAATATGAAGCTCGACCGCACCGTAGATGGATGCATTCATTTTTTGCTGTACACGATCAATGCTTTCCTTATAGAATGAAGGGGGCATCAGCCTCGTCAGACTATCCTCTTCCGTTTTAAGCCGGGGGTATTCCGAATAGATATGGAAGGAGTAGAAGTCGAGGGGAACCTGCTGTCTTCTGCAATATTCCATAAAATCCTCAGCCCAAGTATCATTCCAGATTGAACCATAACCCATAGCTGGCCCTCCCGCTTTTAGTTCGGGTAATACCGATTTGATGGTACGGACGGTAGATTCATAAAAAGCGAAGTATTCCTCTTTGCTCCCCGCCCAGCAGACTCCAGCCAGATCTGGCTCATTCCATACTTCAAAGTACCAGTTCTTCACTTCTTCCGCCCCATACCGATTCAAGCAATGCCGCACGAATTCACGAACAAGCGCCTCCCACTTGGTCGGATCGGATGGTGGACTAATGTTCCCTTTCCACCAGAACAACGTTTCCTTGGAACGGGCAAGCTGATTCGGCATAAAACTTAGCTCAACGAATGGTCTCACTCCTAACTGAAGAAGGAAATCATAAAGTTTATCGATATATGACCAATTATACACAGGTGTCCCGTCATCTCGTTCACTGTATACCATCATCTCATCGTTAAATATGCCATGAAAACGGATGTAACGGAACGGGATTCGCTTGATCAGCTCCGATAATTGCTTACGCCAATCATCACGCAATCCTTCGACCGCTCTGCCTGCTGACGTCGTAATGTTCCAGTGCTTCTCGTAAGCAGCCGAAGCTTGGTTGGCCTGGAGCTCTATCTGCTGGTGATTCGCCACAAGAACAGCCGGCGTTGAGATTGTATCCTGTGCTGTACCTAGTGGAAGATCTAGATATCGATACAGTGATCCCATGGCATTCACTGTATCCATCTCATAATAATTACCACTGGAGGATTCCTCATAGGTTTTGGGCTTGCGATTCATCCTCTCTGGTTCAGGATTGAGGGCTGCTTCACGATAAGAGCCAGGTGTGCAACCGTACTTTTCTTTGAAATACTTATTGAACAGCTTGACGTTGGCGAACCCGCAATCCAGTGCAATTTCCGATATGCGCTTCTCGCTTCCTGTAAGCTTAGCCTGAGCCTTCTCCAAGCGAATAAGCGTCAGATACTTTTGAAAAGGTATTCCGATTTTGTCGGTAAAGAAATGAGAGAAATAGTGTAAGCTCAAATGCTCGAGGTGTGCCATGTCCTGGAGTGTAATTTTTTCATTATAGTGGTTACCGATATATGTAAGAACCCTATTTAGTCTTTTATAGTCATAATCTTTACTGCCTTCGCTAGTGGCGGTATTCGTCCCATTGGAAAAATACCTCAGGAGAGCACCGCAAAGCGTCTGTAACCTGCCCATTGTGTAGCTTTGATAACCCTGCACTTTTTTGTTTAATTCCCATATCATCTGCGCAAGATTATGCTTGATGATATAGAACTTCGATGTGTTCTGATCCCTGCTATTGGCAGAATTACAGGAGATAAAAGTATGATTGCTCAGAAGCAGCTCAGTGCCGAACTGCAGGGTCAACAGTACGTTCTCCTCACCCGTCTGTTCGATTCTATGAACCGACATGCTGTTCACCACGATAATGTCATCTTCATGAAGCGTGTATTGCTTCTGATCCAGGTACATGATGACTGAGCCACTCAGCACATAAACAATCTCAACCTCTTTGTGCCAATGAAAATCGATATGCTTCACACTATTCACGAAGAGCTTGATAGGAAGATCATCCTGAAGCTCGATAAACTCATATAGATAGCGGATATTCGATTCCTCCCCACTTACAGTTATTATAGACATACATGTACTACAGGATACAGGGAAGCTCTGCTTGACGCTCCAAATAACACAAGATGATAATTCGTGACGGTACCACATCTTGAGTTGAACATAATTATATTATGATGCTTTGTGATTGTTGGCAAAACCCAGTGATTATACAGTGCTTCTCTAACCAACAGGTATTCATAACAAACAAAAAAAGCACCTGGCACGGTGCTTCTTCTGATAGGTTTGGTGGAGGCGAGGGGATTTGAACCCCTGTCCGAAGGCAACGCCACACAGGCTTCTACGGGTGTAGTCACGGTTTTGATGTCACCCTAGGAACTCCCCGTAACCGGATTCCCTTCGGGTCAGCCTGATTATCTTCTTCCGTCGACCCCAGGCGGAGACCGAAGCGGCGTATCCCACTACATGTGAGCCCCTATCCCAGTCACATGGGCGATGCTGAGGAGGAGCACGCTAACAGGTTATTAAGCTGCTAAAGCGTAGTTTGTTTGTTGTTTGCCGTTTAATAGGCTTTAGCGTTGATGAAGCAGACGACTCCCTGCTACCCGCAACCCGCGCTCGTACTACCCCCGTCGAATCCAAGAACGCCCCCGAATTGGGAATGACGCTCTCATGGATTGGGAACAACATCTATAGGAGATGCTGTTAGCTCTCATGAGCGCGAATGCATAATAAGAATGCACTCCACTAAGTGTTACTCTGTACCGTGTTACTTGCTGGTACTCATCTAGTATAGCACGTGTCTCCATCAATTGCTCGTCTATGTTGCTGGCAATGTAGGAGTTCACTGGTACCTCAGGAACTTACCTTAACGCGCAACCTTCTGCTTCTCGCGAAGCGCCCTCTGAATATCACGCTGAGCATCCCGCTTCGCCGCGGTATCCCGCTTGTCATACTGCTTCTTCCCTCGTCCGAGGCCAATCAGCAGCTTGGCGTAGCCGTTGCGCACATAGATCTTAAGCGGAACAATCGAATATCCTTCTTGCTTGGACTGTCCGAGCAGCTTGTGTATCTGCTGCTTGTGCATGAGCAGCTTGCGCGCTCTAGTCGGATCAGATGGGTTGTGAATATTGCCCTGCTCGAACGGACTGATATGCATATTATGGATGAAGATCTCGCCATTCCGAATCGTAGCGAACGCATCACTTATATTCGCCTTGCCCATTCGAACGGACTTAATCTCTGTCCCTAGCAGCACCATGCCCGCTTCGTACGTGTCTTCGATATAATAGTCATGGGAAGCCTTCTTGTTCTGGGCGAGTTGTTTCCCGTCGCTCTTCTTGCCCATGCCGGTCACCTCAACCTTCATACTGACTGGCAGCGTATGGTTACGCTATCAGACCTTCATTGTATCAACTTCCGGAGGGTAAATCAAGAATCACTCCCCTTGGCTGTCACGTCATCTCATCAGCAAGCTACACTCTACCTTCGCTCAGCAATCATCTGCCTGCCGCCCTTAATCCTAAGGGAAACAAGCGGTTCCGGCACAGCGTCACCTTGCCCGGGGATAGAGCGGAAGCGGAATCGACTAGCCAGGATCCCCAAGATTAGACCCGCCTCCAGCATCGCGAATTGCGAACCGATACAGCCTCTAGCCCCTCCTCCGAATGGAAAATAAGCAAACCTCGCCCACTGCGACGCTCCCTTGTCAAACCGCTCCGGCCTAAAGACAAGCGCATCTCCAAACACAGCCTCGTTGCGGTGAATGGCATAGGGACTAATTAAGAAGCTGCTGTTCACGGAGAAGCGCTCTCCGAGCATCTCAACCGGCTGCTCCGATTCACGTAGAATTGCCCATGCCGGCGGGTATAGGCGAAGCGTCTCTTGGATGACTTGCTTCGTGTAGGCGAGCTCCTTATATGCCTCATAAGCCGATAACCGACCTCCAGATGCTGCAGATGCTGAGGCTGAACCGTCCTTCATAAGGACAGCCATCTTGTCTGCCTCTGCTTGAAGCTTCTCCTCTGCTTCTGGTGACTGCTCCAAGCTATGCCAAGCCCATACGAGCGCATTAGCGGTCGTCTCATGCCCCGCGAGGAGCATCGTCATCATCTGATCGCGAACCTCCGTCTCGCTAATAGGCGCCCCGTTCTCATCCTTCGTGTCCATTAGCAGCCCAAGCATGCTGCCGGCATATTCCTCGGGGTTACTCTTCGCCTTGCTTATCGCTTCATAGATCATGGACTCTAAGGTCCGAATGGCCTTCTTGTGCTGCACATGGCCAGGAGTCGGCACCGAGAAGGGGATGATGATAGGCGAGTAGATCGTTCGTGCGGTCTTGCGAATCGTCACATCTACAGCTGCCGCAAGCTCTGCCTTGTCCTCAGCCAGCTCCGTACGGAATAAGCTGCGAGCAATGATGCCGAGTGTCAGCTCCATCATCAGATCGTGCATCGCCACAGGTCGATCCATTGGCATCTTGTCCGCCAGCCGCTCCGTCTCTTCTCTAATAATCTGGGCGTATGCCTTTATCCTCTCCTTGTAAAATACCGGCATCAAGTACTTCTTCTGCTGCCGATGGACCTCATGCTCGGCTGTCAGCAGCCCATCACCGATCGTGCGGCGCAGTACACTAGAGCTTCTTCCCTTGCGGAAGTTAGCTTCCTGATGTACAAGAATCTCTTGGATGAACGCCGGCGAGTTCACGATATAGGTCGGACGCATCGAGCTGGTTCGCAGCGACACCACCTCCCCGAGCGGCTGCGCATCTACTAAGAAGCCAAGCGGATCGCGCTGGAACCTCAAGAAGTTAGCCGTACGAGAGGTTGGTATCCCTATTACACGGGAAGGCATGATGGATCACTCCTAGTCATTCAGTCATTGTCACAGGGAACAGTATTTCATTGGGACAAGTCGAGCTCTTATGTAATTGTAGCATAACAAGTCGCGAACTCCATGCCAGCTATACGGCAAGTGACTGTGCTGTAAGCGCACCCATTATACCAACCAAAAAGAGACTGCCCTTAACCAATTTGGTTAAGAGCAGTCTCGGGAATAACTGATTTGTTATAAGCTTATTACAGCTTTACAACGTTCTCAGCTTGTGGTCCACGGTTGCCTTGAACAACGTTGAACTCAACGCGTTGGCCTTCTTCAAGAGTTTTGAAGCCTTCGCCAGTGATTGCGGAGAAGTGTACGAATACATCGTTGCCGCCTTCAACTTCGATGAAGCCAAAACCTTTTTCTGCGTTGAACCATTTAACTGTACCTTGTTGCATGTGTAAAAACCTCCAAAAAATAAATTAATATGCGCCTGTTTCGTAATTAAACAAAAAATTCACACATTGGAAAAGGTCTCAGACTATGGAATGACACCCTTTTCAATATGTGAATTCAGGTCCATATCATCAATTGAGTTGAGTTTACTACACACAGAAAAAAATTGCAAGAGCCTAACTTAAATAAATTCTCCCAGCTTGTCCAGTAACAGTTCCTCCCGCTGGAAGGCGGGAAGAACCGCGCTGTATCTACTATTTTCGATTTTTTCGGACAAAAGCTGCAGTGGAATTGCCATTCTTCTTCTTACGTTTATTCCCTGCTGATCCGCCTTCTGCTAGGACAGAGCCAGGAGCATCTCCCGCTCCGCCAGCATTCTCGCCAGTGCTCCGGCGAGGTGCCCGGCTGCCGCCGGAGCTGCTGCTGCCGCTGCGTATCGGCAGCCCCCACATATCCTTGCGCGCTCCGCCTCCGCGCTGCGAATCACCGCCTGAATCGAGACGGTCCGTCTCGATCCACGGCGACTGCTGCACCGGCGCGCCGGCACCGTTCCCGCTGCCCGCGCCGGCTTCGCCCTTGCGCTTGCGCCGCGGTGCACCGCCGCCAGCGCCATTGCCCGCTTCGCCGCGGCCGCCTCCAGCGGCACTCCGCTCCGCGCTGCCTTGCCCGCGCCCGCCAGCGCCTCCGCGCCCGCCGGCGCCATTGCCGCCGCGCGGCGCTCCGCCTGCCGCGCCGCCACGCCCGCTCGCGCCCGCGCCTCCAGCGCCAGCACCGCCGCCTTGCCCTCGGCGCTTCCCGCCAGCCGCGCCCGCGCTCCCGCGTTCACCGCCGCTCGCTCCACGCCCGCTACCCGCGCTCCCGCTTCCGCCGCTCGCTCCGCCACGTCCGCTCCCGCGTTCACCGCCGCTCGCTCCGCCACGTCCGCTCCCGCGTTCACCGCCGCTCGCTCCACGCCCGCTTCCGCCGCGGCCACCAGCGCCCGCTCCGCCTGGGCGTCCGCTCGCGCCACCGCGGCCAGCTCCGCCGCCGCGCTTACGCCAAGCGGCTCCGCCATCATACGAGGCTCCGCCGCCCTTACTGCCATCGACCATCTCGAAGTCGATGGTCTGGTCCTCCATATTCACGCGGGCCACGCGAATCTTCACTTCGTCCCCGATGCGGTATGTCTTCGACGTCCGCTCGCCGAGCAGCAGCATATGCATCTCATTGAAGTGGTAATAGTCATCATGCATATCGCTCAGACGAATGAGCCCTTCTACGGTATTATCCAGCTCGATGAAAATCCCGAACGAAGTCACGCTGCTAATAATCCCGTCGAATTCCTCGCCGACCTTGTCCAGCATGAACTCACACTTCTTCAACTGGTCCGTATCCCGCTCAGCATCTACCGCAACACGCTCACGTTCGGAGGAATGCTGAGCAACCTCCGGCATCTTCGCCGTCAGCGCCTCATGGCGCTGCTCCGTCAAGTGCCCTCCACCTTCAAGCACCTCGCGAATGACGCGGTGGATGACCAAGTCTGGATATCTTCGAATCGGTGAGGTGAAGTGAGAGTAGAAGTCCGCCGCTAGGCCGAAGTGCCCAAGACTTGAGGCATCATACTTCGCCTGCTTCATCGAGCGCAGCATCACCTTCGAGATGACCGTCTCTTCCTTCGTTCCGCGTATCTCCTCGAGCAGCGTCTGCAGCGCACGCGGATGCACCGTATTGCCCTTGCCCTTCACGACGTAGCCGAAGTTAGCCGCGAACTGCATGAAGTGCGTCAGCTTCTCCGTATCGGGATTCTCGTGAATTCGGTATAGGAATGGAACACGCAGCCAGTGGAAGTGCTCCGCAACCGTCTCGTTCGCCACCAGCATGAACTCTTCGATAATCTGCTCGGCAACGGACCGCTCACGCTTCACAATGTCGACGGCCTTGCCTTCCGCATCCACGATGACCTTGGACTCGACGAAGTCGAAGTCGATTGCCCCTCTCTTCATTCTTTTCCGACGGAGGCGCATCGCTAGATCTTCCATCTTCCTGAACATATCCACGAGCTCGCTGTATCGTTCATGAAGCTCCGTCTCCGGCTCTTCCTCGGTGGCAGTCAGGATCTTGCGTACATTCGTATACGTCATGCGCTCCTTCGTCCGAATGACACTCGTGAACACATCATGCCTAACCCGCTTCAGCTTCGCATCGAACTCCATCTCACAGGACAGCGTCAGCCGATCCACCTGTGGATTCAAGGAGCAGATGCCGTTAGACAAGCGATGAGGCAGCATCGGAATGACCCGGTCCACCAAGTAGACGCTGCACCCGCGGCGGAACGCTTCTTCATCTAGAGCCGACCGTTCGCGCACATAGTAACCCACATCCGCAATATGTACTCCAAGCAAGTAGTTGCCGTTGTCCAGCAGCTTCACATGCACCGCGTCATCGAGATCCTTCGCATCCTCGCCGTCTATCGTGACGATCACTTCATTCCTAAGGTCCCGGCGGCCCTGCTGAACAATCTCTTCCTCGGTGATAGAGTCCGGCGCCGCTTCCGCTTCCTCCAACACTTCCTCGGGAAACCCTTCGGGCAGCTGATGCTTGCGAATAATCGACAGGATGTCGACACCGGGGTCATCCTTATGTCCTAAGATCTCGACAATCTCCCCTTCGGCCGCCGAACGACCTTCTGGATAGGAGATGATGCGGACTACGACCTTCTGCCCAGTCACAGCACCTTGGAATTGCCCCTTCGCGATGAAAATATCCCGGTTAATCCGCTTGTCATCCGGTATAACGAACGCATACGTCTCATGATTCTCGAACGTACCGACGACCTGCGTAACCGCTCGCTGAACGATACGGACGATCTCGCCCTCCAGCCGTCCGCCGCTCTCGCTCTTCGACGTGACTCTAACGAGCACGATATCTCGGTTCATCGCGCCCTTCATATCATTAGCATGGATGTATACATCCGGATGCTCCTTATCATCGGGCAGCAGGAAGGCGAAGCCCTTCGCATGCGCCTGCAGCTTGCCGCGAATAAGGTTCATCCGTTCAATGACCCCGTATCGCTCATTGCGCGTGCGAATAATCTGGCCTTCTTCTTCCAAGCGGTTCAGCAGCTTCAGGAACTCCTTGAAGTCGGCTGCATCACTGATGCCGAAGTGCTGCTCCAGCTCCTGATAGGTCATCGGTTTATAAGCGGTCTCCCGCATGAAATCAAGCAATTCTTGCTCTTGCGTCATAATTCTCCTCTTCACCTCATAACCCTCTGCCTCTAGTAGCTATGGAGCAGGGGTTGATAGAATAGCATATAGCATTTAGTATACACGAAATACTCGACGTGCATCCGTAATTCCCATAAAAAACAAAAAAAGCGGAGATGCATCAGCATCCCGCTCTTGGCTTCACAGCATATTAGTTCTTAACGACATAAGCAACAACAAGTGACAATACGAAGAATCCGATTGCAAAGCCAATCGTCAAACGCTGCAGGAACAAGTCCAGACCGCGTGCCTTCTGCTTGCCGAATAGATGTTCAGCACCGCCGGTAATCGCACCCGACAGCCCCGCGCTTTTCCCCTTCTGCAGCAATACAACTGCAATGAGACCTAGGGAGAAGATTACAAGCAATATTTTCAAAAAGACGTCCAAGATATCCACCTCCTGCGCAGGAGCTCCGCTAAAAAACAATATTACTCTGATAATAGCATAGCTAGGCTCTATTATCAATACTCAAGCCCAATCATCGTGTCTTCATATGATCACGATAGCATCTCCATTATATGGAAAGATGTTAAATGCAACATTCTTGCCGTAACTTCGTCTACAGGGATAAGTATTCAACTCTTAAGGGGAATGATTGACATGAGAAAAATTATAACCATCTGCTTGTCTGCTCTTGCATTGTCGTCAACAGCTTGCGGTAATTACAGTATTACAAATCAATCAGACAGCCCGCGAGTCGTGTTGGCAGCGGTTGAACCCCCGCAACAAAAAAATGAGGATGACGAGAGTCAAGCTTTCAAAAATCAAGTTGAGTTTGAACGTACCTACACACCCATCGTACAATCTGAGTTAAAAAGGCTGTTCCCCCCGTCCTCTCCAACGGAGAGCCCCTTCAAAGCTTATGGTGTGATGTACTTGGATACTAAGGACAAGGATATGAATAATATGAAATTCGTGTTCTTGCTTGATCAGCCGGAATCTCCGCTAGTCAAGGAATTAGAAAAATCACTGAAAGCCAAAATGGGAAAGCATGTTGAGTTCAGGCCATCTAAGCATAATCAGAAGAAGCTTAAGGAAGTCCAAGATGGAATAACGAAGCTGTTGGAGAAGAAAGAGCTTGTTGGAGGATGGGGCGTTGGTATAGATACGATCAAGGAAAAGGTAAGAGTCTCGGCCTACATAGATGAAAGCCTGCAAAAGGAAATTATCAAAAAATACGGATTCGATCTTGTAGATATCGAGATACATAATACTTACATTGACATCAAAGGTTATGTAATTGACAAGAAAGATAATGAAATCCTAGTCGTAAATCCGGAAAAGCAAAAAACGAACGATTCTGGCCACTCCTATCAAGCGAATTGGTATTCAAACGCACCGTCCGATATTGATATTGGCAATATCGTTGAAGTGACCGTCGTGAACGGCGCTAAAATCTCAATGTATCAATATCCAGATCGGGATGAAGCGCTGGAAGTTAAGGTCCTCCAAAGCTCTCAACTGTCAGAAAAGCAGCAGACAGAATTCGAATCCGTACGCAAGGCGTTAGAGTCGGAAATCAAATAATGAAGAAAGGCTCCCCATAAGGGAGCCGATCCCCTTATTAACCAAATCCCGATCTTCTAAAAAAGTCCATGGAAATCCTCGCACTCTCCAGAGAATCCGACGAATACTGCTCCTGCTCCACGAAGAATGCCTCGACTCCGCACTCCTCCGCGATATCCAGCACCTCATCGAAGGGCACCTTGCCTTCGCCAACCTCCGCATCCATCCTGCCGGTGGTGAAGTCCTTGAAGTGCAGCAGAGGAACACGTCCCGCAAGCTTCCGAAGCTCCGCCGCCGGATTGCCTCCCGCCAGGTAGATCCACCCCAGATCCAGCTCGAACACGAGCAGCTCCTGCGGGACAAGCTCAGCCAGATGATCCAGCACAGACCTTCCCTCAACCTGCTTGAAGTCGAATTCATGATTATGGTAACCGAATCTCAGCTGCCCTCCCGCAGCCTTCACCTGCTGTCCCCTTGCAAGGAACAAGTCTGCGAGCAGCTTCACATCATGAATATCTGGCTTAGCTGGGAGCGGAGACCAAGGAACGATCAAGTAATTAAGCCCCAGCTTCTGCGCATACGCGATCTCCCTATTCAAGTCCTTCTCCATCTTAACCGGCTTGTCATAAGACAGCGGGATATGAGAGGAGACCAGCTTGAAGCCAAGCTCATCGAGCTTAGTCTTGAGCTGCTCGGCAGGAGTATGATAATAGCCTGAGAATTCTACAGCTTCATAGCCGAGGTCCGCAACCTTCTCGAGAGTATCCAACAGATCAATCTCAGCGATGTTCCTTACCGAATGCAGCTGCATGCCGATCACCGGCTTCGCCATAAGCTCACGCTCCAGTCGCATAGTATTCCAGACTAGGCTTAGTATGACCCTTTTTGCGCGAAAAGCGAAAACGGCTGTCATCTTGTCTGACCCCTATATCGCATCAAGCTAGTCCCATTCAGTCCTGAACGAAGGGGATAGTGTGCAAAAGGAGAAAAAACGCAATATCCGGTAAAAAAAAGAGCGCCCCCCGCCGTAACGGGAGACGCTCTGTATGCATGATCTTACTTGAAGTTCTTCAGGTTGTAGAACGCGCTCTTGCCTGCATATTGAGCCGTGGAGCCCAGACGGTCTTCAATGCGAAGCAATTGGTTGTACTTCGCTACGCGGTCAGTACGGGATGGAGCACCTGTCTTGATCTGACCAGCGTTCGTTGCTACAGCGATGTCAGCAATCGTGCTGTCTTCGCTCTCGCCGGAACGGTGGGAGATAACAGCCGTGTAGCCTGCGCGCTTAGCCATCTCAATCGCATCGAAGGTCTCAGTCAGGGAACCGATCTGGTTCACCTTAACGAGGATGGAGTTGCCTACGCCTTGCTCAATACCGTCAGACAGACGAGTCGTGTTCGTTACGAACAGATCATCACCAACGAGTTGAACCTTGCCGCCCAGCTTCTCGGTAAGCAGCTTCCAACCTTCCCAATCGTCTTCGGAGCAGCCGTCTTCGATGGTGATGATTGGGTACTTGTCAGCCCATGAAGCAAGCAGGTCAACGAACTCAGCTGGCGTGAAGGACTTGCCTTCGCCGGACAGGTGGTACTTCCCATCCTTGAAGAATTCAGTGGACGCTACGTCCATACCAAGGAATACGTCAACGCCTGGCTTGTAGCCTGCGCGCTCGATTGCGGAGATGATTGTTGTGATCGCTTCTTCGTTGGAACCCAGGTTAGGAGCGAAGCCGCCTTCGTCGCCAACCGCTGTGTTCAGACCCTTGTCCTTCAGTACGGACTTCAGGTTGTGGAAGATCTCAGCACCGATACGAAGAGCTTCCTTGAAGCTCTCAGCGCCTACTGGAAGAACCATGAACTCTTGAACGTCGATGTTGTTGTCGGCATGCTCACCACCGTTGATGATGTTCATCATCGGAACAGGAAGGGTCTTCGCATTGAAGCCGCCAAGGTACGTGTATAGGGACACGTTCAGAGCATCAGCAGCTGCACGAGCTACTGCCATGGATACAGCCAGGATTGCGTTAGCACCAAGCTTAGCCTTGTTCGGTGTGCCGTCCAGCTCAATCATTCTACGGTCGATCAACACTTGGTCCAGTGCGTCCAGACCGATAATCTCAGGTGCGATGATGGAGTTGACGTTGTCAACAGCTTTCTCTACGCCTTTACCAAGGTAACGGCCTTTGTCGCCGTCACGAAGCTCGACTGCTTCGTAAGCGCCAGTGGAAGCACCAGAAGGAACGATTGCGCTGCCCTTGCCGCCTGACTCTAGGGATACTTCAACTTCTACTGTTGGGTTACCGCGGGAATCAAGCACTTCGCGTGCATATACGTCAATAATGATAGACATGTGAGTGAACACTCCTCTGAATTTGTAATAGTGGTCAGGTTATCAAGAGAAGAGAGGCTTATTGGCCGCTCTCTGGATGCATTGGAATTAAGGATTAATAAGGGTCGTACCCGTCATATCGACCGGCTTCGCAAGTCCCATCAGATCTAGGATGGTAGGTGCAATGTCGGCCAGAATTCCGCCTTCACGCAGCGTCGCTCCGGACTTCGTCACGATGAACGGAACCGGATTCGTCGTATGAGCGGTGAAGGGACGGCCGTTCTCATCGAATACCATATCAGCATTGCCATGGTCTGCAGTAATGATGCAGACGCCGCCCTTGGCCAGCACTGCCTCCACGACCATGCCCATGCATTCATCCGTCACTTCGACTGCCTTAATCGTTGGCTCAAGCATGCCGGAATGGCCGACCATATCCGGATTCGCGAAGTTCAGGATGATCGCATCATGCTTGTCCGCTTGGATCTCTGCCACTGCAGCAGCTGCAACGCCATAAGCGCTCATCTCAGGCTGCAGATCATACGTAGCGACCTTCGGTGAAGGAATGAGCACACGAGTCTCACCCGGAAGCTCCGTATCACGTCCTCCGCTGAAGAAGAAGGTAACGTGCGGATACTTCTCAGTCTCGGCTATGCGCAGCTGAGTCTTGTTGTTCTGAACGAGCACCTCGCCAAGCGTATTGTCGAGGTTCTTCGGCTTGTAGGCAACGAAGCCGCCTACCGTCTCGCTGAACAGCGTCAGACAGACGAAGTACAGGTTCTTCGGAGCAGCGAGGCCGCGATCGAAGCCGCGGAAGTCATCGTTCGTGAACACCTGAGACAGCTGAATCGCGCGGTCTGGACGGAAGTTGAAGAAGATGACGGCGTCCTCCGACTCCACGAGTCCGACGGGCTTGCCTTCTTCACGTACAATGACCGTTGGCATAACAAATTCATCATATACGGATTTCTCATACGATTCAACAACCGCATGCAGAGGATCTGTATATTGCGGACCTTCGCCATACACCATGGCGCGATAGGACTTCTCCGTACGCTCCCAGCGCTTGTCCCGGTCCATGGCATAGTAGCGGCCTTGGACCGTTGCAATCTGGCCGACGCCAATCTCTTCAATCTTCGCTTGCAGCTGCTCCAGATAACCCTTCGCACTGTCCGGGGCTACATCACGGCCATCCAGGAAGGCATGAATGTAGACGTCGGTCAGTCCTTCCTTCTTCGCCAGCTCCAGCAGAGCGAATAAGTGCGCGATGTGGCTGTGCACTCCGCCATCTGACAGCAAGCCATACAGGTGCAGCTTCTTGTTGTTCGCCTTGACATGGTTAATCGCACCGAGAATCGTCTCGTTATCGAAGAACTCACGGTCCCGAATCGACTTGGAGATTCGAGTCAGATCCTGATAGACAATCCGGCCAGCGCCGATGTTAAGATGACCGACCTCGGAATTGCCCATCTGGCCTTCCGGCAAGCCTACCGCTTCGCCGCAAGCGGTGAGGGTAGTATGCGGATAGAGGCTCATATATCGGTCATAGTTCGGCTTGTTCGCCTGTGCAACTGCATTGCCGGTTACATCATTCCGAATGCCGAACCCGTCCATAATAATTAATGCTACAGGTGCCCGTGACATCTTACTTGGCCCCCTCGACCAGTTGGATGTAGGAAGCAGGCTCCAGGCTGGCACCGCCGACGAGCGCGCCGTCGATGTCCGCTTGACCCATATATTCCGCCACATTAGCTGGCTTCACGCTGCCGCCGTATTGAATGCGAACAGCTGCTGCTGTGCCAGCATCATACAGCTCAGCGACGATGCCGCGAATATAGCCGATAACATCCTGTGCATCCTCTGAAGTGGAGGACTTGCCTGTACCGATTGCCCAGATTGGCTCATAAGCGATGACGATGTCAGCAGCCTGTGCTGCGGATACGCCTGCGAATGCCGCTACCGTCTGCACCTTGCATACTTCCTTCGTCTGGCCCGCTTCACGCTCTTCCAGCTTCTCGCCTACGCATACAATTGGAACGAGGTCATGCTTCAGTGCGGCATGAACTTTTTTGTTCACAATCTCATCCGTCTCAGCGAAGTAAGCACGACGCTCGGAATGACCGATGATGACATACTTGACGCCTAGATCCTTCAGCATCACACCGCTGATCTCACCGGTATAAGCGCCGTTGTCTTCGAAGTGAAGGTTCTGTGCGCCGATTGCAATCGAAGTTCCCTTTGCTGCTTCTACTAGAGCAGGAAGCGTGGTGTAAGGTGCACAGATGACGCTCTCTACACCAGCAACCTCAGCTTTGCCCTTGATTTCCGTGAAGAAGGACTGAGCTTCTGCGACTGTTTTGAACATTTTCCAATTGCCCGCAATGATAGGTGTTCTCATGTCATGTACCTCCTAATAGGAACCTAATCCTAATCTTATTTATCGTTAAGAGCAACGACGCCTGGAAGCGCCTTGCCTTCCATGAATTCCAGGGATGCTCCGCCGCCTGTAGAGATGTGGTCCATCTTGTCAGCCAAGTGGAACTTCTCTGCTGCCGCTGCGGAATCGCCGCCGCCGATTACGGTGTAGCCGGAAGTCTCTGCGCAAGCACGAGCTACGGCCTGAGTGCCGTGGGAGAATGGCTCGATCTCGAATACGCCCATCGGTCCGTTCCATACCACGAGCTTGGAGTTCTTAATGACATCCGCGTAGATGGCACGGGTCTTAGGCCCGATGTCGATACCTTCCCAGTCAGCAGGGATGCCATCGATATCCACTTCGCGTGTGTTCGCATTCTTGCTGAAGTCGTCGGCAACGATAATATCTACTGGCAACAGGAAGTTCTTGCCCAGCTCCTTCGCCTTGTTGATGAACTCAAGCGCCAGATCCAGCTTGCTGTTATCTACCAGAGATTGTCCGATCTCATGGCCTTGCGCCTTGAAGAACGTATAGGACAGGCCTCCGCCGATGATTACGTTGTCTGCAATCTCGAGCATCTTGTTAATGACATCGATCTTATCCTTGACCTTGGATCCGCCCACGATTGCTGTGAATGGACGCTCAGGATTATGAAGCGCCTTGCCGAGTACTTCAAGCTCCTTCTCCATCAGGAGACCGGACACAGCCGGAAGGTGATGCGCGATACCCTCTGTCGAAGCGTGAGCACGGTGAGCGGCTCCGAATGCATCGTTCACATACAGATCAGCCAGCTCTGCGAAGGCCTGAGCGAGCTGAGGATCATTCTTCTCTTCGCCTGGATAGAAGCGAACATTCTCTAGCAGCAGCACATCGCCATTGTTCAGAGCAGCAACCTGCGCCTTAACCGCTTCGCCTACCGCTTCATTCGCCTTGGCAACCGGCTGACCAAGCAGTTCAGCCAGGCGCTCGCCTGCAGCTGTCAGACGAAGCTCTTCCACTACCACGCCATTCGGACGGCCAAGATGGCTTGCAAGGATAACCTTAGCTCCCTTGTCGGTCAGGAACTTGATCGTAGGAAGTGTAGCACGAATTCTTGTATCATCGGTAATGACGCCATTCTCTAACGGTACATTGAAGTCAACGCGGACGAATACTCGCTTGCCAGCTACTTCAACATTACGCACACTTTGCTTATTCATAAGTAGGTAATTCCTCCCTGATTATGGTATAGAGGCCGATCCGATGCTTCTCTCCGCTATCTATCTGTGTCTGTATCTCTATGAAAAAAAAAGAAAGAAAGCGTCCCTTCGACGATCGAAGGAACGCTCCATATCTGCAGGCCAGATAAAAGGCCCTGCAGGCGATGGCCGAGGCTCCGCTCAGGAGCCGCGGCCCACCTCAGATCCGTTCCTACTCTAACGAATCGTTAGTCTTACAGGCCTTTGCCTGCGATATAAGCAGCAAGGTCAACTACACGGTTGGAGTAGCCCCACTCGTTGTCATACCAAGAGATCACCTTAACCATGTTGCCTTCAACAACCATAGTCGACAGACCGTCGATGGTGGAGGAAGCCGGGTCGGAGTTGTAGTCGCTGGATACTAGCGGAAGCTCGTTGTAGTTCAAGATGCCCTTAAGCGCGCCATCTGCTGCTTCCTTCAGTGCTGCATTCACTTCTTCAACCGTTACATTAACCTTCAGTTCAGCAACAAGGTCTGTTACGGATACGTTAGGTGTAGGTACACGCATAGCCATACCGTTCAGCTTGCCCTTCAGTTCAGGAAGCACCAGGGATACGGCCTTAGCAGCGCCTGTAGATGAAGGAATGATGTTCTCAGCTGCAGCACGAGCACGACGAAGGTCCTTGTGCGGTACGTCCAGTACGGACTGGTCATTCGTGTAAGAGTGAATAGTTGTCATCATGCCCTTGACGATACCGAACTTGTCGTTCAATACCTTAGCGAATGGAGCAAGGCAGTTCGTTGTGCAAGAAGCGTTGGAGATAACGGTATGCGAAGCTGCATCGTACTTATCTTCGTTAACGCCCATTACGATAGTGATATCTTCGTTAGTTGCAGGTGCGGAGATGATAACCTTCTTCGCGCCGCCCTTCAGGTGAAGCTCAGCCTTCTCCTTCGCAGTGAAGATCCCTGTGGATTCAACTACGATCTCAGCGCCTACTTGGCCCCAAGCAAGGTTCTCAGGATTACGCTCTGCGAATACTTTGATCTCGCGGCCGTTAACAACCAGCGCGCCTTCCTTAGCTTCTACTGTTGCATCAAGCGTACCGTGAGTCGTGTCATATTTAAGAAGGTGAGCCAGTGTAGCTGTGTCAGTAAGGTCATTGACAGCCACCACTTGAACGTCCGAGTTGTTAAGTGCTGCGCGGAATACGTTACGTCCGATACGTCCGAAACCATTAATACCGATTTTAACCATTGTTAATTCCTCCTAGGTTTTTTTTGGGTAAGGCTTGAATGTATATAAGTCAAAACGATTCAGGCGAGGCCGCGAAAGCCTGTCATGAAAAGTTATGATTACGATGGGGTCGTGCTGCAAGCTATGCCTGACTCTGCTCAGTGCCGAGAATGGCGACAATCTCCATAGCAGCAGCTTCATCGGTAACGAGCACATCGTTATGTCCGAATCTCATAATCGCCGCGATGGCTTCGCCCTTGCTCTTGCCGCCTGCCACGCCGATTACAACTTCAGTCTTCACAATATCCTCGAGTCTAAGTCCTACGGTTTGCATTTTGTGAACGACCTGGCCGTTCCGGTCGAAGTAGAAGCCGAATGCCTCCGCTAATGCTCCGTCCTGCCTCATCGCCTCTATGACTTCCGAATCCAGCTTCCGTCTGCGCGCCATGACCATCGCATCCCCAATGCCGTGAACGACTATGCGTGCGCTGCGAATCACGTCGACAATCTCTCGAATGTTCGGTTCTTGCATAATGGAAGCATACGCTTCGTCTCCCAGATGGTCTGGCACATGCAGCATGCGATAGCCTGCTCCTGTCCGCTTCGCCATCGTTGAGGCAATCGTATTCGCTTGGTAATCCAAGCTCTCTCCGAGTCCGCCTCTGGCTGGAACGAACAAGTTGCCCTTAAGCGGTGTCGGTGTCGTGAGGAAGCTCGCCACATTCGAGATGGTTGAGCCGCCCGTTACGGCGACGACATCATCACGCTCCATCACTCGCCGAAGCACCTGGCAGCCTACTCTTCCAAGCTCACGCTTCACTTGCGGTGATCCATCTGAATCGCCAGCTACGATGATGACCTGCGTCAGTCCGAATGCTTCACGAATCTGTTCCTCCATATCGGACAGGCCGAACAGGGACTTGAAGACCGGCTCCATCTCAGCAATGAGCTGTCTGCCTGCTTCACTGATTCGCATGCCTGCCGTATGAATCTCCAGCAGACCTTGTGACTTCAGGAAGTCCGTCTCCGCACGCAGTACGCGTTCGGTTAACCCGAGCGAGGCGGCGAGCGACCGGCGACCCACGAGGTCGGACAGCATAATCTGATGCAGGATGAAGTATCTTCTTCTCATCTCACTTAGGAGATCTGGCACCAGCTGCTGCTGAAGTTCAATGATATCGCGCATCTCTACCTACTCACTCCATTGTCTCCATGCCATGGCCATATGAGCCGTTATAGCGGTTGGACTATTAATGTCCCGCGGTAACTGTTTTAGTCCCACCTCTATTGTAGCGAATTCCTTATGAGCTGACAAGGTGTGATGTTCGGATGAAAACGATTACTGTCACCATTTTCACAATTTTAATTTTTGATATGGACTTGCTTTTACTTTGGCAATCCCATATAATAACCCTTGCTATCGTTTTTACATGCGCCCGTGGTCCAATGGATATGACGTAGGCCTCCGGAGCCTGAGATCTAGGTTCGATTCCTAGCGGGCGCGCCATTACTCTCAACAATCAACTATTATTAACGATACGAAGCGGCCCTATTCAAGGGCCGCTTCTGTTTTTTTAACCTTGGTTTGACTATCTTTGACTTTTATTCGAGCATCCGTTATGATGAGATTACGCTTAAGCCAATTCGCTTTATTTTTAAGGAGGGGACTGAAGTTGGATATGAATTTCGTACCTATGGTTATTGAACAGAACAATCGGGGAGAACGCGCCTACGACATTTACTCACGTCTATTGAAGGATCGTATTATTTTCTTAGGAACAGGGGTTAATGACGTCGTTGCCAACTCGATTATTGCGCAGATGCTATTCCTCGCTGCCGATGATCCGGAGAAGGATATCTCGCTCTATATTAACAGCCCGGGCGGCTCCATCACTGCTGGGATGGCCATCTATGACACGATGCAGTTCATTAAGCCGGACGTCTCCACAATCTGCGTAGGTATGGCTGCTTCAATGGGCGCCTTCCTGCTGACAGCAGGAGCGAAGGGCAAGCGTTATGCGCTGCCGAACAGCGAAGTGATGATTCACCAGCCGCTCGGAGGAGCCGAAGGGCAAGCTAGCGACATCGAGATTCGCGCTCGCCGCATCCTGAAGATGCGTGACAAGCTGAACGGCATTCTAGCCGACCGCTCCGGTCAACCGCTCAGCCGTATCGAGAAGGATACGGACCGCGACTACTTCATGAGCGCAGAGGAAGCTAGAGAGTATGGACTCGTTGACAAGGTGATCGAGAAGATCTAACAACCTGCTGATATAGGAAGACACCGAAGCACCGCCCACATCGGGACGAACGCTTCGGTGTCTTTTTTTGTCGCTGCTATGTCTGCTATAGAATGCCAAAAAGCTCCCTTAGGGAGCCCCGCTCATACGAATTATTGATTCTCGAGTTCTTCCTTGCTGACCAGGTTGACTAAAGCGGTTACAGCCTGTTCTGCGTCCGAACCTTCCGCACTAATGAAAACCTCGGTACCGGAACTAATCGCCAAGCTCATAATTCCCATAATCGATTTGGCATTCACTTTCTTGTCGTCTTTCTCGACGAACACTTCGGAAGAGAATTTGTTCGCTTCTTGTACAAATAGCGCTGCCGGCCTTGCATGAAGACCTGTCTTCAGTCGAACGACAACCGGATGCCTTGTCATGGAAACCATACCCCCTATATAATAATCAAACATGAAATTGCGGCAGTTGTAAGTCAGGTTAGTCCCCTATGGCGGCGCTATCTCATGGAAACGTGCACACAAAAGGCTGACACTATTATATCATTATACCACTGTAAGCACTAGGATAAAAGCTAGCTGCCTCGTATTTTTTCCGCTAGCTCATCGATCTTGCGCAGCCTGTGGTTCACGCCGGACTTGCTCACAACACCCTTCAGCATCTCTCCGACTTCCTTCAGATTCAGGTCGGGATGTTGAAGCCTGATCTCCGCTACTTCCCTCAGCTTATCCGGAAGATTATGAAGACCTACTGCCTTCTCAAGCAGCTTAATATTATCAATCTGTCTAACCGCTGCCCCAATCGTCTTGTTCAGGTTCGCCGTCTCACAATTCACAATACGATTAACGGAATTGCGCATATCCCTCATAATTCGGACATCCTCGAACTTGAACAGCGCCTGATGCGCACCAATAATATTGAGCAGCTCAATGATCTTCTCGCCTTCCTTGATGTAGAAGATGAAGCCCTTCTTCCGCTCAATACATCTGGCGTTCAGGCTGAACTTATTCGCAAGGTCAACGAGTGCGGAGCATTGCTCCTCATACATGACCGCAATCTCCAGGTGATAGGACGAACCCTCCGGGTTGTTCACTGACCCGCCGGCGAGGAACGCGCCGCGCAAGTAGGAACGCTTGCAGCAGGACTTGCGAATCATGTCCTTGTCGATGCCCTGGCCCATGATGAAGCCTTCGGACACGATACGAAGGTCGCTTAATATTTCCTGAACTCGGCTTGGAATTCGAACGATGTACACATTGTTCTTTTTTAGACGCATTTTTTTGCGGACGAGCAGCTCGGTATGCACTTCGAAGTGCTTCTTCACGAGGGAATAGATTCGTCTTGCAATTGCGGCATTCTCCGTTGAGATGTCCAGAATGACCTTGCGGCTCGAGAGATTAATGGAACCGTTCATCCGAATGAGTGCCGACAGCTCTGCCCTCTCGCAGCAAGCGTCTGCTTCCACCATCGTAAGTTCCTTCTTGGTCTGTGCCGCAAATGACATGTCTCTTCACCTCTTCCTTAACATCCAATTCTCCACTAGCTTGTAGATATGATGGCTGAGACGCTCCGCGTCATGACGCAGGAACGTGCGGAACAGCACCAGCTTATCCGCGATGACCTCATACCCTCGGTTCTTCACTTCCTCCAGATCCAGATGGACCGCCTTCGACCCCAGCTCCGCATACTTACTCTCCACTTGAGGTGGAATCTCTCCGTCATTGACGATGACGTAGTCGAATAGATGGTGACCGATATGCGCGTGCACCGCATCGAGATGGTTGCTGACTGTATAGTTATCCGTCTCCCCGGGCTGGGTCATGACATTGCACACGAACAGCTTCACCGCATCGGAATCCACGATCGCCTGCGCCAGCTTCGGCACGAGCAGATTAGGAATGATGCTCGTATAGAGGCTGCCAGGGCCGATGAGAATCGCATCCGCCTCCTCGATGGCCTCGATGGCCTCGGGAAGCGGCACAACGTCCTCAGGTTCAATGAATACGCGCTTAATCGGCTGCCCTGCAAGCGGAATGGACGATTCGCCGGTCACGATCGTGCCGTCCGCCATCTCCGCCTTCAGCACAATCGCTTGACCGGCAGCCGGAAGCACACGCCCCCTTACAGCCAGTACGCGTCCCAGCTCACGTATACCTGTGACGAAGTCACCGGATATGTCCGTCATAGCAGCCAGCATGAGATTGCCCAGACTATGGCCGGCAAGTCCTGTGCCGTTCGTGAAGCGATACTGCAGCACCTCTGTTAAGAGAGGTTCGACATCAGCAAGCGCCATGAGGACGTTGCGGATGTCGCCGGGTGGAGGAATCTGTAATTCATTGCGAAGGACGCCGGAGCTGCCGCCGTCATCAGCTACGGTGACGATCGCCGTAATGTCGAGCGGCTTCTCCTTAAGTCCTCTTAGCATGACGGACAGCCCCGTCCCGCCGCCAATGACGACGATCTTGGGGCGCCTCATGACCTTCTGCCTGCTCTGCATCCATTCACCCCATCAGTGCTTGTCACGGTCGGCATCTCGATGACTGACGCGGACGCGCTCCGTGTCACTGCTGCCGAGCATGCGGCCCAAATATTCTGCAATGGCAACGGAACGGTGCTTCCCTCCCGTACAGCCAATCCCAACAACGACCTGGCTCTTGCCTTCCTTATGATAGAGAGGAATGAGGAATTGCAGCATATCGAGCAGCTTGGTGAGGAAGGCCTGAGTGTCCGGCCACTTCATCACATATTCATAGACCTCGGGATTCTGGCCGGTATTCGGACGCAGATGCTCCACATAATGAGGATTCGGCAGGAATCGCACATCATAGATGAGATCAGCATCAATCGGGATTCCATACTTGAAGCCGAAGGACGTCACATTCACCGACATGCCATTCTGCTCCAGATTCGTGAACCTCGAGATGATTCTCTCCTTCAGATGAAGCGGCTTAAGATTCGTCGTATCAATGACTTGGGAAGCGGAGCCCTTCAGATCCTCCAGCATGCGGCGTTCCATCCGGATGCCTTCGAGCGGCATGCCGTCTGGCGCCAGCGGATGTCTCCTCCGGCTCTCCTTGTACCGCTGCACCAGAATCTCATCGGTAGCATCGAGGAACAGAATCTCACAGGAGATCGTGTAGTGATCCTTAATGAAGCTCAAGGATTCCGACAAGGCCGTGAAGAACTCACGGCCGCGCAGATCAATGACCAGGGCAACCTTGCCGATCTTGCCATTAGACTGCTCAATTAACTCAGCGAACTTGGGAATAAGGACCGGCGGCAAGTTATCGACGCAGAAGAAGCCCAGATCCTCCAGACTCTGCACAGCAATCGTCTTGCCCGCGCCTGACATTCCGGTGATTATAACAAGCTTCGCTACCTTAACGCTCGTATCCATCTGATTCACCTCGCACCTCGCTCACTCTATGAACGCAGCAACAGACCAGCCGCACCTACAACACCAGCATTATTGCCAAGCGTAGCCGGAAGAATCTTCACATTCTCCTTCGCTTGGTCTTGCGTATACTTCTCGAACACTTCGCGAATCTGTGCGAAGAGGAACTCTCCTGCCTTCGCTACTCCGCCGCCGATAATGTAGCACTCCGGGTTAAGCACGACAGACAAGGTAGCCATGGACTTGCCCAAGTAGAATGCCGCCCGATTCACGATACGGGAAGCTACTTCATCTCCAGCCTTAGCTGCATCTAGTACATCCTTAGCCATTATATTCGGGACGAGTGACAGCGATGTCCGGTCTCCGCGCTCTACCGCATCCTTCGCCATGCGAATGATGCCTGTAGCGGAGGATACCGTCTCCAGGCAGCCCATCTTGCCGCAGCCGCACTGAATCGCTTCAAGGTCAGGCACGATTGCAATATGACCGAGCTCTCCAGCCATCCCTGCGTAACCTTCGTAGATCTTGCCATGTATAATAATGCCGCCGCCGACACCCGTCCCGAGCGTATAGCAGACACAGTTAGGAATCCCCTTGCCCGCTCCAGCCCAAGCTTCGCCAAGCGCCGCCACGTTCGCATCGTTGTTCACAAGCACTCGCTTGCCCAGCACTTGCTCCAGATAAGCCTTCAAGTTCACGTTCTCAATCTTAAGGTTAGGCGCGAACTTAATGATGCCGTTCGGAATATCCAGGAATCCGGCAATACCAACGCCAACCCCGTCTACCTGCTCCCATTCATAGGAAGACTCTTCTACGATCTGCTGAGCGTACTTGGCTATGTTCTGTAGAATCGTATCCGTACCCTTGCTTGTCTCCGTAGGTCCTTCGAACGTATGGAGCAGATCTCCGTCTGCGTTGCATATCCCGACCTTAATGGCGGTTCCGCCGACATCGACCCCAACGTAAATCTTATCAGACATCACTAGTCCACCTCTAATTAAATAGTAATAGAGCATCGTATCCTTCTCACTATAAGCCAACGGTACATTGAGGTCAAGAAGAGAGACTGAGCCAGGCGTATCATGGGTACAAAAAAAGCCATACCCATCAGCAAGCAGCCTGACAGGTACGGCTCATCATTCCTAGAGGAGCGCTGGCATACATGCGCTCCTTAATTGATCACACACGTGGCTCTCCAAGGTGATATCATGGAGCGTTACAGTGTTACAGCGTCTGGCTCCAGTCATGCGTAATGCTGCCTTCAAGGAACCGCTCGCAGTCGAGCGCAGCCATGCACCCGCTGCCCGCAGCAGTAATCGCTTGACGATACTTATTATCCTGGACGTCTCCACATGCGAATACGCCTGGGATGTTCGTCTCGGAAGTGCCCGGCTTCACCTGAATATAGCCATGATCATCGGTATCAATCTGACCGCCGAGGAACTTCGTGTTCGGCGTGTGGCCGATGGCAACGAAGATGCCGCTCGTCTCGATGACTTCCTCTTCGCCGGTCTCATTGTTCTTGACCTTCAGACCGGTTACGCCCATCGGGCCGGCTACCACCTCAACAGGAGTACGATTCAGGCTCCACTTCACCTTCTCATTCTCTCTGGCGCGATCCTGCATAATCTTCGAAGCCCGCAGCTCCGTACGGCGGTTCACCAGCTCAACCTCAGTCGCGAAGCGCGTCAGGAAGCCCGCTTCCTCCATCGCAGAGTCTCCGCCTCCAATGACGATAATCTTCTTCCCGCGGAAGAAGAACCCGTCACAGGTGGCACAAGTGGAGACGCCGCGGCCTACGTTATCCTTCTCACCTGGAATTCCGAGATACTTGGCGGATGCTCCTGTAGAGATAATGACGGATTCGGCAATCAGCTCGCCTTGACCCTCCACCTGAAGCTTGAACGGGCGCTGCGACAGATCCACGCTATTCACCCAGCCTGTGCGGAATTCCGCGCCGAAGCGCTCGGCTTGCTTCCGCATGTTCGCCATGAGGTCAGGTCCCATGATCCCTTCCGGGAATCCAGGGAAGTTCTCGACCTCTGTCGTTGTCGTGAGCTGTCCTCCCGGCTCCGGTCCTTCAATAATAAGCGGGCTCATATTCGCACGCGCCAGATAGATCGCTGCCGTTAGTCCGGCAGGGCCGGTACCGATAATAATGGATTTGTACATGGGATAGCCTCCTTCAATTAGTCCTCTATAGTGGTGTCTCCGCCGCTGAATACGGTAGAGATCGACTTCATCTTCTCTCGAATGCCGCATATCTCGTCGATTCGCTTCGCATTCTTGCTGACTGTTGCGATAGATGTTCCATACCGCTGCGCCACCTCATGATAGGAGATCTCTCTGCGATGCATCTTCGCCGTCAGATATTCCAGCGCTGCTGCCCAGCCTTCCACGCGAGTCAGCTTCGGTGTGTCCGGATAGACTCTAGTGAGGAACTCTACCCACAGCGTCATCAGATCATGCTGCTGCACGAGATCATAGGTCTTGTTCATGCGAACGAGTGCGGCCTCCACTACTTCCTGCCACTTCGGATCCCACTCCGGCAGCCGAGAGGGAACCCGATTCGCTTCAATGATCGTCTGCTCCCCCTCGAGTCTCGCCTCAAGCGACTCTTGTACGCCAATGGTCCGCAGGACGAAGATCGCGATCCGCTTCAAGTAATCATCTTCGCCTTCTTCGAGGAGGAACGCCTTCAAGGCATCCTTCACTTCTCCGTCCGCTATCATGCCAAGTGCTTGAATAACCTGCAGCTTCGTCTTGTCATCGCCATGCCGGAGTGCCCAGAAGAAGGAGGACCGCACGAGCGGGTCCCGCTTCAGATGGTCAGGGAACCCGTCTGCCTGCTTCTCCCACAGCTTGAACTGCTCTTCGAACGGCAGATGGTAATGATAGCTGACCGGCCCGGTGCTGAGCCCCTTCTTCACCTGCTCCATCTGATCGAGATAGTAGCTTGCAATGCCTGAGCCCGTATCCAGCTTGCCTGCAACCTTCCACAGACGGTCCGCCTCTGCATACCGGCCAATGTTGCACGCCGCTACCGCAGCATAATGATAGAGGGATGGGTCCTCCTGCTCCGCTTCCTTCAAGAGGCGGATGAAGTGCCGGTGTGCTGCCTCATGCTCCCCTAGGATACCCATTGTCGTTGCCAGCTTAAACACATGCTCTTGGTGAAAAGGAACCGTCTTGCGCAACAGCTCCACAAGCGGCTTCAGCGATTCCTCATCCTGATTGTGCTGATAGAAGATCGCCAGATTGCACAGCGCATGCAGATTGCCTTCCTCCAGCTTCAGCACATCTTCAATCGTCTCCATCGCCCGATCGAACAGCCCCATATAATAATAGGCTAATGCTAGATTATTGCGTGCGGCAAGGAAGTCCGGCTGCGATGCGACAATCTCTTCGAGAATGCGTACCGCCTCCGTGAACTTCCCTTCCTCCAGCAGTGAACGCGCCTTGTCATGCTGCGCCATTCCTTCGCGGGACTTAATATTGGTATAAGGAGTCGGACGTTCCAACTCATAATGAAGCAGATCCATCATCTCTTCGGCTTCGCCTAAGAACTGTCCGTCCGGGTCTTCCTCTAGATATCGAATAAGCGAGTGCTCAGCGCTCTCGTATTGTTCTAAGTTCGCATAATTGTTAGCCATATAGAAGTGGCATTCCGTCATCATCGGGTCAAGCTCCTCGATAATATAACGAAGAATTCCATTAGAATCCTCGTAGGAGCCCATCTCAGAGAGGATGCCAGCCATATTGCAATGGTTGACTGGATTGTCCGGTTCATATTCAACGGCGCGACGGAAATACTTCAGTGCCTTGTCGTAATGATATCGATCCAGTGACTGAACTGCGCGCTCGAAGAAGAACGTGGCATCCCACTCTATAGGAATAATCTTAGCTCTCTGTTCTATTACAGCACGCTTCTTACCTTTCACCTACAAGGCACCTCCCCATTGCTCCCATTGCTGCTTCATGAATATTCTCCCGATTATACCACAGCACGGCCTATCCTAACACGCCTGCTTGAATCCACAACGTTCCATCTACGGTCGCCGTCCTCTGGCGTTATGAGCTCTTATCGCGATGAAAATCGCGGGAGTCATATGCGACGCCCGCGATTCTCACAAGGTTATGCTATACAGCTGAGGCAGCAGTCTTGCCTACATTCCAGCATTCTTGAACAGGGTGGAGATCGATCCGCCCTCAATAATAATTCGTGTCGCATCCGCAAGCAGCGGGGCGACCGACAGTACCGTGAACCGCTCCGGACGAATATCCGGCAGCAGAATGGAATCTGTCACGACAACTTCCTTAATATTAGGATGGTCTAAGCGCTCAATGGCTGTACCTGAGAATAGAGGATGGGTCGCGCAGACGTATACGTCTTCCGCTCCGCGCTCCTTCAGTCCCTCTACAACGTTGACAATGGTCGTCCCCGTGTCGATGAGATCCTCGATAATAATCGGCGTCTGTCCCTCTACGTCCCCGATGACGTGAGTGATGACGGACTCATTGTGAGCCGGACGCTTCTTGATCATAATCGCGAATGGAGAGTCGAGATAGTTAGCCAGCTTCTCAGCGGTGGATGCGCGTCCTGCATCCGGCGATACGACGACCGGATTCTTAATATTCTTCGTCTTCAAGTAATCGCTGATCAGGTCAAGCGCAGTCATATGATCGACCGGAATGTTGAAGAAGCCTTGAATCGCAGGGGCGTGCAGATCAATGGTAATGACCCGATTCGCGCCGACGGTCGTCAGGACGTCCGCCAGCATTTTTGCGGAGATCGGCTCCCGTGGTGCCGCCTTGCGTTCCTGACGCGCGTACCCGTAATAAGGCATAATAATATTAACCGTCTTAGCGGAAGCGCGCTTAGCCGCATCAATCATGACCAGCAATTCGACGAAGTGCTCGTTGATCGGATGCGAGAACGATTGAACGAGAAATACGTCACAATTCCGAATCGTCTCTTCATAGTGAACGTAGATTTCACCGCTCTTGAAGCGGGACATCTTAATGGAGCCGAGTGTAAGTCCAAGCTCTGCGCTGATCTTCTCAGCTAAGATAGGATTGGACGAACCCGAAAAAATACGCAACTTGTCGCTTAACATGATACCCTCCTGAGCGTTAGAACCACTTAATGTTGAATCATTATACCTAGTTGATGCTTGTTCCTACTTCCTATTATACATTGATTCTACAATAATTCAAAAATCAATCATTGTTAATTGTCGATTCTTGAAAGTAGCAAGCTTCGAAATTCCGACATCAGAGAGCAGACTTCGAGCCTCATCCAGATATTGGCCGAGCCGTTCGGGCAGATGGGCATCGGATCCAATTGTGATAGGAATGCTGAGGTCTCTGGCGTATTCAATCATTCTTCTGCTCGGGAACATCTCCGCTGCAGGGGTTCTAAGACCAGACGCATTGAGCTCGATCGCCATTCCGTGCCGCTTAACCGCCTCCAGAGCCGCATTCTCCAGATGGGTGACATCACCGTCCGGTGCGTAGCCGAACCGCTTGATGACATCAATATGCCCGATGTAGCTGTAGAAGCCGGTCGCCGCTGCCTTCTGAACCGCGTCATAGTACTGCTCGTAGACCGCCATCCGGTCGCGTCCGTCCCACTCATGCGTCTGCCGGAAGTCGGTGACATCCCAAGTGCCCAGGAAGTGAACAGAGCCAATAACATAATCCCACGGATAAGCTTCGATGATACGCTCGATTGCTTCTTCATGACCTTCTATATAATCGCCTTCCAGGCCGATTCTTATATCAATCTGATCCTTATATTGCTCACGAAGGTGAAGGCACTCCTCCACATATCTCGGCAGCTCATCCATCGGCATAGCCATCTCCGGATAATAGGAAGCAGGATCTACATGCAGGAGAGGCATATGATCAGATAGGCCGAGCTGCTTAAGACCAATCTCGATCCCCCTCTTCACATAATCCTCCAGCGAGCCTGATGCGTGACCGCAGCGGGCATGGTGAGTATGGTAATCGATTAGCATGGACATACCGGCCTCTCTGTAGGTAATCATATAGGTGCATCATCACAAGGCAGCGCTTATCACTTAGAATGCGCAACAGCACAGCGTCTATTGTCAGCCGCTGTGCGTGTGGTTAGCATGATATTAGCGCATCTTGTTCGTCGTCGGCTTGCCATGGCGGCCGCCAAGCTCACGGAGCACATCATCGAGCGGCAAGCCGCGTTCGCGCATGAGCACCATGAGGTGGAAGAGGAGGTCGCTCGCTTCGGAGCGAAGCTCGTCGTTATCCTGATTCTTGGCAGCGATAATGACTTCCGATGCTTCCTCGCCTACCTTCTTCAAGATCTTATCGACACCCTTCTCGAAGAGGTAGGTCGTATAGGAGCCTTCCGGACGCTCCGCATATCGCTCTGCAATGACGGTCTCCAGAGTGCCTAGTACGGAGTAGCGGTCGGACTGAGACGGAGATACCTGAGACTGAGATTCATGACTGGCACCTTCGCCCGTCGCAGAGGAATCTGACTCACTCTTAGGCAATGTCCCTGCTGCGCCCTCCACCTGAATGGGATGGAAGAAGCAGCTGTAGCGACCGGTATGACAGGCGGGACCTTGCTGCTCGACCTTCACGAGCAGCGTATCGCCGTCGCAATCATAGCTCATGCTGCGAATGCGCTGTGTATGGCCGCTCGTTGCGCCCTTGTGCCACAGCTCGCTGCGCGAGCGGCTCCAGAACCAGGTGTCGCCGGACTCGATGGACAGCCTTAGGGACTCTTCATTCATATACGCCATCATGAGGACTTCCTTGGATACCGCATCTTGGACGATGGCAGGAACGAGTCCGTTGCTGTCCCACTTAATCTTCGCTGCAAGCTGTGCTAGCTGCTCTAAGTTGCTCATCTTACTTCGACTCCCCTTCGCCTCAGGTCGTCCTTGACTTCCCGAATCGTCATCTCTTTGTAATGGAAGATTGTAGCCGCAAGTGCAGCATCCGCCTGACCCTGCTCGAATATCTCGCTGAAGTGCTCCACTCTTCCTGCTCCGCCCGAGGCGATAACCGGAATGGAGATGGAGCTCGACACGGCCTGTGTCAACGATACATCGAAGCCATCCTTCGTGCCGTCTGCATCCATCGAGGTCAGCAGAATCTCGCCCGCTCCCAGTCTGGCCACTTCACGAGCCCATTCGAGGGTCTTAATGCCGGTCGATTGCCGTCCGCCGTGCGTGTACACTTCCCACTCGCCCCATTCGGGATTGAACTTCGCATCAATCGCGACTACGATACATTGGGACCCGAACTTGCGCGCGCCCTCCTGCACGAGGGAAGGGTTCTTCACCGCTGCAGTATTGATGCCTATCTTATCAGCACCTGCACGAAGCAGCCGCTTCATATCATCCACATGGGAGATTCCTCCGCCCACGGTGAAGGGAATCGTAATCTCGCCCGCTGTCCGCTTCACCACTTCGATCATGGTGGCACGGCCTTCTACGGAAGCAGAGATGTCGAGGAAGACCAGCTCGTCTGCGCCTTCTTGATCATACGTCGCAGCCAGCTCCACGGGATCGCCTGCATCGCGCAGGTTGACGAAGTTGACGCCCTTCACGACCCGGCCGTCCTTCACGTCGAGACAGGGAATGATTCTTTTGGCAAGCATAGCGCTCGTTCCTCCTTGCTATATGGGTATCTAATCTTACGATAGCTGCTTGATCGCATCCTTCAGCACGATGCTGCCGGTGTACAGCGCCTTGCCTACGATGGCTCCAGCTACGCCGTCCTTGCGGTACTCCGCGAGGTTCGTCAGATCCTGCATCACACTTACTCCGCCGGATGCGATGACTTCCTTGCCGGATACCTTCGCCAGCTGCACGATAGCATCGATGTTCGGACCCTTCATCATGCCGTCACGCGAGATATCAGTGAAGATGAACGTGGACGCGCCTTGAGCCGCTAATTCAACTGCCAGCTCCTCAGCCTTCACCTCGGAAGTCTCCAGCCAGCCGCGAGTAGCGACATAGCCGTTCCGGGCATCGATACCAATCGCTACCTTGTCGCCATACTCACCAAGTACTTGGCGTACGAATTCACGATCTTCAATCGCTGCTGTTCCAAGAATGACCCGGGATACGCCGAGGCTGATCAGATGCTTCACATCCTCCAGCTTGCGCAGTCCTCCGCCTACTTGCACAGGAACGCTCACGCTGCGAGCGATCTCGCCAATGACCGCATCATTGACCGGCTGGCCTGCCTTGGCTCCGTCTAGGTCGACCAAGTGTATCCACGCTCCGCCTTGGGCTTCCCAGTCCTTCGCTGCTGCGAGCGGACTCTCATTGTATACCGTCTCTTGATTATAATCGCCTTGAATGAGGCGCACACACTTGCCGCCGCGAATATCGATCGCGGGATATATCGTGAAGTTAGACATCGAATTAAGCCTCCAGGAATCTATAGTATTAGTACGAATAGGAGTTGTATAAGCTTAGGGCAAGGAACCTCCGAAGGAGGAACCTCCATAAGCTATTGCTTCCGCATACGAGTCAGGTTCAGGAAGTTGCCCAGCAGCTGCATGCCAAGGTCCCCGCTCTTCTCCGGGTGGAACTGCATGCCGTACACATTACCTCTGCCGACGATTGCTGTTACTTGCCCGTTGTAGTCGGTCGTAGCGAGCAGATCGGAGCTCTGCTCCGGCTTCGCATGGTAGGAGTGGACGAAGTACACATGCCCTTCCTCCAGACCGCTGAAGATCGGCGATGCCGCCTGCTCTACCCTCAGCTTGTTCCAGCCCATGTGAGGCACCTTGAAGTCTCCCTGGAAGCGGACAACCTTGCCTTCCAGCAAGCTCAGTCCCTCATGGCGGCCATGCTCCTCGCTCTCGCTGAACAGCAGCTGCATGCCGAGACAGATGCCCAGCAAGGGCTTGCCGGAGGCCGCATACGCCTTCGTCACCTCATCCAGCTCTGTCTGACGCAGATTGTCCATCGCATCGCCGAATGCCCCGACCCCCGGCAGGATCGCTCCATCCGCTTCGAGAATCACACGCGGATCATCCGTCACGACCGCTTCGCAGCCGAGCCGTTCAACCGCCTTGCTCACGCTGTGAAGATTGCCCATGCCATAGTCAATAATGGCTATCATGCTAGAGCACTCCCTTCGTGGAAGGTACTCCTTGTACGCGTGGATCGATGCTGGTCGCTTCATCAATGGCGCGTCCTAGAGCCTTGAACACGGCTTCGATCATGTGATGCGTATTCGAACCATAATGAACGATGACGTGAAGAGTGATGCGCGCCTCCAGCGCCAGCTTCCACAGGAATTCATGGACGAGCTCCGTCGAGAAGCTGCCTACCTGCGAAGAAGGATACTCTGCACGGTATTCGAAGTGAGGACGATTGCTGACGTCGATGACGACCTGCGCCAGTGCCTCATCCATCGGTACGAACACGCTAGCATAGCGCTTAATGCCGCGCTTGTCGCCGAGCGCTTCACGCAGCGTCTGGCCGAGACAGATGCCGATATCCTCAACAGTGTGATGATCATCAATATCAATATCACCGCGCGCTTCGACCTCCAGGTCGAATTGACCATGCTTCGTGAACAGGTCCAGCATATGGTTCAGGAAGGGAACATCCGTATCGATCTTCGTCGTCCCCGTCCCATCAACACTGAACTTCAGCTTAATATCCGTCTCATTCGTCTTGCGAGCCACTTCCGCTGTGCGGCTTGGTTGATTGTCCACCATCATCTGCTCCTACCTTCTTCCTCATCGAATTAAGCCTTGCCTCTATTAGAGCTGCTGACCGCGTTCCCGCTCCAGCCTGATCGCAATTGCTCTCGCATGCCCTTCCAGTCCTTCATGACGTGCGAGCGTAATAATCTTGTCGCCATCCCTCATCAGCGCTTCCTTGCTATAGTAGATGAGACTCGACTTCTTCAGGAAGTCATCCACATTAACTGGCGAGGAGAATCTAGCCGTTCCGTTCGTCGGAATAATATGATTCGGTCCCGCCCAGTAGTCGCCGACAGGTTCAGAGCTATAGGCCCCTATGAAAATCGCCCCAGCATTCTCAATTGCCCCGATCAGCCCCATCGGATCCGCAGTCATGATCTCCAGGTGCTCCGGAGCTAAGCGATTGACCGCATCGATTCCTTCTTCGAGGGAATCGACCAATAAGATAGCTCCATAACTGTCGATGGAGCTGCGTGCTATGGCAGCGCGCGGCAGCTCCGCGAGCTGACGCTCCACTTCCGCGGCTACCGCCTCAGCCAGCTGCGCTGACGGGGTGATGAGGATGGCCGATGCCATCTCATCATGCTCCGCCTGCGACAGCAGGTCGGCTGCTACATAAGCGGGCTCAGCCGAATCATCGGCGAGCACGACGATCTCGCTCGGCCCGGCGATGCTGTCGATGTCGACGGCTCCGAACACGGCGCGCTTCGCCAGCGCCACGTAGATGTTGCCCGGGCCGCAGATCTTATCGACCGGCGCGATTGACGCCGTGCCGTAAGCAAGCGCGGCCACGGCCTGTGCGCCGCCGACCCGGTACATCTCCCTCACGCCCGCCTCGGCGGCGGCAACGAGAATGTACGGGTCGATGCCCGCAGTGCCGCCGGTTGCAGGCGGCGTCACCATGACGATCTCCGGCACCCCGGCGACCTGTGCCGGAATGACGTTCATCAGCACGGACGAGGGATACGCGGCTTTGCCGCCGGGCACATACACGCCCACCCGCTTCAGCGGGCGCAGAATCTGCCCGAGCAGCGTCCCGTCCGGCTGCAGGTCCATCCACGAGCTGCGCTTCTGCTTCTCGTGGAACACCCGAATGTTCACAGCCGCCTCGCGGATGGCTGTGAGGAACGCGGCGTCCACATGCTCGTACGCCGCCTCAATCTCCTCCTGCGTCACGCGCAGCGACGCAGGCGTGAGGGCCACACGGTCGAACTGCTCCGTGTACCGGAGCAGCGCCGCGTCCCCCTCTGTCCGGACGGCCTCGACGATCGTCCGAACGGTCTCATTCTGCTCGGGGGAGCCGTACTCCACCTCGCGCTTCAGCCCGAATTGCTCAGCTCGCATCACTCTCATCGCTTCCATCCCCTTTCACCCACTAACCTATCTCTTCGGGCATTTATTGCCTTATAATGTCCACGCCCATCTCACTGGGCATTTATTGCTTTATATTTTGCACAATTAATCTGTTCATGCTCATCCACACTGCCTTACACCTTAGCCGTAATCGCACCTTGCAGCCGGTCGCACAGGCTCTGAATCGCTTCATTCTTCATCCGGTAGCTGACACGGTTCGCAATCAGTCTGCTCGTAATACCGAAGATCGTCTCCATCTCCACCAGCCCGTTCTCCCGGAGCGTCTGGCCCGTCTCCACCATATCGACGATGCGGTCAGCGAGACCAATCAGCGGCGCCAGCTCAATGGAGCCGTTCAGCTTAATAACCTCTACCTGCTGCCCGCGCTCACGGAAGTACTGCGACGCTACACTCGGATACTTCGTCGCGACTCTCGGATGAATAGCCGGCTTCCAATCCGGCAGCCCGATGACCGACATCCGGCACTTCGCAATGCCAAGGTCCAGCAGCTCATACACATCCTTGTTCTCTTCCATCAGCACGTCCTTGCCCACGATGCCAATGTCCGCTACGCCATACTCCACATACGTCGGCACATCGACCGGCTTCGCCATGATGAACTCCATGCCTGCCTCAGGCAGCTCTATAATCAGCTTGCGCGTATCATCGAAGTCACTTGGAATCGGAAGGCCCGCCTCGCGAAAAAGCTTAGAAGCCTGCTTGTAGATCCGCCCCTTCGGCATCGCTACCTTCAAAATATCGTTAGAGCCGCTCATTCGCCTGCGCCCCCTTCCTGATCTTGGTCGTACCGTATATGTGACGTATACTCCAGTCCCTTGTGCGAGAACGGAACGTTCCCCGTTCCTGCAGTATCATGAGCAAGCCGCGAATCCTCGTCTGCCATCAGCTCCGTCACCACCGCAGCACCCTGCTTGCGCAGCTCCTGCGCCTTCGCCAGCGCGGCTCCCCGCTCCGCCGCGCGGTAGCTGATCAGCACACGCTGGAGCTGAGCACTCGTCTCGCCCTGTGTTACTTCCAGTATGCGCGTCGTCTTCAGCGCGAAGCCGGTAGCCGCTGCCGGCCGGCCGAACTGGCCGAGCAGATTATCATAGCGTCCCCCGCTTACGACCGGGAAGCCCATATCTGCTGCATATCCCTCGAAGGTCATCCCTGTATAATAGGAGAAGTCGCCAATCATCGTCAGATCAATGAGCACATGCTCGCATACGCCATAAGCGCCAAGCACGTCCCAGATCTCGCATAGATGGCGAATCGAAGCCTGAGACGTCTCATCATCGCTAAGCTGCAGCGCCTGATCACAGATCTCCTGCCCGCCTCTTAGCCGCAGGATCCCTTCCAGCTCACGCTGTACCGGCTCATCCAGCTCAAGATCGCGCAGCTTCTGCCGGTACCCGACATAATCACGGCCCAGCAGACAGCTCTTCAGCTGCTCCTGCGCTTCCTCACGTCCAGCCAGCCGCTGCTCGAACAGGCCATTCAGGAAGCCTACATGGCCAATCGCTATCTTGAACCGGTCAACGCCTGCCGCCTGCAGGGAAGCAATCGCCAGCGCGACCACTTCAGCATCCGCCTCAGCAGATGAATCACCTACGAGCTCCACTCCTGTCTGGTAGAACTCCGCTTCACGCCCGGCCTCTTCCTCAATCGCACGGAATACGTTCGAGTGGTAGGACAGACGGATCGGGAATGAGACTTCCTTCAGCAGTGAACCGACCACCCTCGCGATTGGAGCCGTCATGTCGGAGCGCAGCACCAGCGTCGTGCCGCGATTGTTGAGCAGCTTGAATAGCTTCTGGTCAGACGTCGAGCTTGCTACGCCAACCGTATCATAATACTCCATCGTTGGAGTGATAATCTGTTCATAGCCCCAGCCCTGCATGCAGGCAAGCACATTGCGCTCAATCCGCCGCAGCCTGGTTACCGCTTCCGGCAAGTAATCCTTGACGCCTATTGGTTTCTCGAATACCTTCGGTTTGGACATTATCTATTCACCTTCAGATGCTTTAGTATATTACAGTGCTACCAAGTTACCATACTATCAGTATAAAGTAATTAGTCGTTATCGTAGCACGACTTCTACCCCTCGTCAAGATCCAGAGGCGCGCGGATACGGAGCGGCAGTCCAATCGATCGCCATCGCTATTTGCATCACCATGTCCTCGTTCTACCTAATCATCCCTCGCATGTCCATCCTCCCTGCCAACAGCGCCCGTACTCCCGCTCTCTACGACAAAAAGCCACCCTAGGCGGCTTCTCTCCTGCTTGCTATTCTACAACCATGACTCTCCGCTTCATAGTTGGCTTATCAGCCTCATCGTCGCATCTCCGCTTCATGATTCCTTATGGTCGCTTCTCAGCTTCGTCGTCGCTTCTCAGCTTCACCGTCGGCTCTCCGCTTCACGACTACTCGGCGTCCGCCTCTCCCCGCCGCTTCAGCTCCCGCATCGGGTTCCCCCCGACGAAGGCGCCTGCCGGCACATCCTTGTGAACCACCGACCCGGCCGCTATAACCGCGTTATCGCCAATCGTCACCCCAGGCAGGATCGTCGTGTTCGCCCCAATCATGACCGAGGAGCCGATCCGCACATATCCGAGCCGATATTCATCAATGAGATACTCATGCGTCAGGATCGTCGTGTTGTAACCAATTATGGAGTTGTCACCGACCTCAATCCGCTCCGGGAAGAATACATCAACCATGACCATTAGGGCGAAGGCGGTATGCTCTCCTACCTTCATGCCTAGAATGCGGCGGTAGATGAAGTTTTTCCAAGGGAGGATCGGGCAGTATCTAGCTAACTGAATGAAGATGAAGTTCCGAACCGCCTTGAACCGGCTTACCGTCCGATACACCTGCCATAGCGCGTTCGGGCCTTCCATCTTGTAGCGCTCAACGCTCCGCAAACGACTCCCTCTCCAATCCAGCGAATGCATATAAGTCCCGCATATCGTGAATGATGTGTCGCGCCCCCGCTTCCCTCAGCACGTCCTCACCCTTCAGCGACCAGGCCACGCCCACAGATACCGCTCCAGCCGCTTCGGCTGATAGAATATCCACGGTGCTGTCTCCTACCATGAGAGTCGTCGCCGGGTCAGCTCCCAGCAGCTCAATCGCCTGCTGAACTGGCTCCGGATGCGGCTTCGGATTCGTCACATCATCAATCGTCACGATACAATCCACGAACTTGTCCAGTCCTACGAACTTCAGGCCTCTCTCCGTCGTTAGACGCATCTTCGTCGTGACCACGCCGATCTGAATCCCGCTCTCATGGAGATGCCGCAGCACTTCGTTCACATACGGGAAGGCCTCCACGAGATCATCATGCAGACGGAGATTCACTTCGCGGTAAGCCGCAACGAGATGAGAGACTTCCTCTAGGCCGGAGAATAACTGCATCTGCGCAGTAAGCGGCTGACCCATGCTCGGGATGATGTGATCTCTTGAGAACCCCTCGGGTACAACCCCCTGAAGCGAATCGATGAAGGAGCGAATAATCAGCTCATTCGTATCCATGATAGTGCCGTCGAGATCGAACAGCATCGTTCTTATTGTAGTCATAGTATCGTCTTCCTCCTGCTCTTGCTCCAGCCTCCAGCCGAATGCTGTATCTCTATACGTTATGGATTATCTGTATTCACAGTCGAGTCCGTCTTCGAGCCCTTGTCCTTGTCCTTGCCCTGGTTCCGCTCCGGCTTCGTAGATACGACAGGATCGGAGTACCGCTCCAGCCTCATCCCCGAAGTACGCCGCAGCACGATCATGAAGATAGCCGCGAGTACAGTGAGGATCGCCACCAGCTGCGAGATTCGAACATCGCCATACTGCGGATCCAGATACCCCGCTTCGAATGCAACCTTCATCGGCGACCATAGCGTATTCACCATCGTCGTCAGCCACACTGGTCCGTCGAAGGCCAAGCTGTCCGTACGCAGCCCTTCAATGAAGAATCTTCCGATGGAATACCAGATGAGATAACCGAAGAACAGCTCACCCGCACGTGTGAATCTCAGGCGGCGCAGGACGAACAGCAGCAGAATGCCCACCAAGTTCCACAGTGATTCATACAGGAATGTAGGGTGATGGAAGGCAGCTCCGGAATCTTGAACCACATACATCTGCTCTACGATCCAATTGGGCAGGTTCAGGGAATCCCTCAGGAAGCTCTCCTCTACAGGTCCGCCATACGCTTCCTGGTTCATGAAGTTGCCCCAGCGCCCAATCATCTGTCCAGCGAGTAGCGAAGGCGCGCAGATGTCAGCGATTCTCCAGAAGCTGTAGCCCTTGTGCTTGAAGTAGAAGTAGCCGCAGATGAACGCTCCGATCAGCGCACCATAGATGGCGATGCCGCCCTCCCAGATCGCGAATACCTTGAGCGGATTGTCCTTGTACTCACTCCACTTGAAGGCGACATAGTAGATCCTTGCCCCGATAATAGCGGAGGGGACCCCAAGCAGCAGCAAGTCCATGAAAAAATCAGGATGAATCCCGAACCGCTTCCCCTCCTGTACCGCAAGCAGCAGGCCAACGAGCGCGGCCGTCCCGAGTATAATCCCGTACCAATGCACTTCTAATGATCCCAGTGAGAAGGCCACCGGATTAAGCAGTAACGTCTGCATGTTCTCTTACGCCCCCATTAATAGTTGAATCAATCGTAATCGTCCATATCGTCAGCGATCGTCTCGGTCAGCTTGTTCGTGAATTGAAGCGCGGCATTGTAGCCCATCCGCTTCAGGCGGAAGTTCATCGCCGCAACTTCAATAATAACCGCCAAGTTACGACCGGGACGTACGGGCACGGTTACGAGCGGAATGTCTGTATCGATAATTCTGGTCGTCTCTTCATCCAGTCCAAGACGATCGTACTGCTTATCCTGCTGCCAGTTTTCCAGCTTAATGACAACGCCAATCCGCTTCATCGTTCGAACCGCGCCCGCACCGAATAAGGTCATGACATTAATAATTCCGAGGCCGCGAATCTCAAGTAGATGGCGAATCAGCTCCGGCGCGCTGCCATGCAGCTGCCCGTCGGACGTCTGGCGAATCTCAACCGCGTCATCTGCGACTAAGCGATGTCCGCGCTTGACCAGCTCCAGTGCCGTCTCACTCTTACCGATACCGCTGCCGCCAGTAATCAGCATCCCTACTCCGTACACGTCTACGAGTACGCCGTGAATCGTTGCCGTAGGAGCTAGCTTGCGCTCCAGGAAGTCTGTGATGCGGCTGGACAGAATCGTTGTCGCCCCATTGCTTCTCAGTACCGGCACGTGGGAGAGGTTCGATTGCTCCACCAGCTCCTGCGGAGGCTCAAGCCCGCGAGTAATAATAATACAAGGCGTCTCCTCATGGCAGAGCCTGTCCAGACGATCCTTACGCTCCTCGCTGTCCAGCGTGTTCAGGAACGAGATCTCTGTACGTCCCAGCATCTGCACACGCTCAGTCGGATGGTAATGGAAGTAGCCCGCCATCTCAAGGCCCGGCCGATACAGATCATCCACCGTAATGGCTCGCTTCAGGCCGTCTTCCCCTGCTATAATCTCAAGCTGGAATTGCTGGACCAGCTCCGACACCTTCACTTTCTTGGCCATTGCCCAAGCCTCCTCTAACCTTACGGCTGTCGTCTATTTATGTAAGATCCCTTCACTTCCCAATGTCTTCATCCTAGCTGAAAAAAGCGCCAAACGCAACGTTTCCTCGCTGCGCCCGGCGCCTTACCCAGCCTATTTGATTCGGATATCCACCTGCTCAAGCACATACCCCGGGTACTCGACCACGGGGAAGGTAAGCGGCTGCTTGTAGTTCGCATTAGGGATGCGGTAGTAGTACCTAGCCAGCCTCATTCCATTCTCCTGCATATGCTCACTTCTCGTTCCCTCAATCCCATGGAATGAGTAAGCCTTCCCACTTGCATCAGTGAAGATCTTAGATTCATCGAATAGACTATAACCCGTTACCGCATCAATATCGTCAAGACCCTTCAATTCCACTACCAGCTCCAGCTCTTGTTCATCCAATGGTCTCACACTCTCAAGTGTCATTCCTTCCCATGGCGAACTTATCGTGTCATTAGTCTTCGTATTAACGACGAAGGACTTCCCCCTATCTGACAGCTTCAGCCCTTTGGCTACCAGTCGTAGCTCCTTCGGCTTCTCGAAGTAGCTGCTGTGGAATTGAGCCACCGTTCCCTCCTCAAGAATCCCCATTCCGAAGTTCCAGTTCCATGTATGGCCCTTCTCGTCCTTGAGAGCTAATCCGATGAATCCATTCGTGCGACGTGAATTACGCTCATTCGCATCCATCTCAATCTCTACTTGAAGTGGAGTAATGGACACCTTGCCGATATGGATAGTCTGGTCGCCTATCGAGACATCCCGGTTGATATGAATTACTTCCTTCTTCCCCTTGAATCTCTTATGGTCAATAGGGAAGCTCACCTGAAGCCGCTGATTCTTGAGCATACCGCTTAACTGGATACCCTGAGGCATCTCTCCTCCTACTCCGAGAATGACTTCAATCTTGTCGTAGAACTTCTGATCTTGCCAGTCCTTCTCATCTTCAGGCATGTAGAAGGAGGTAATTCCTGCCTCAAGCTCCCGGCCATTCTCATCCTTCAGCTCATAATCCTTGAACCCTGTCGTCTTCTTCACCCCTGGACCGCTGCCAGAGTATAGGATAACGAGCCGCCGCTCATCGGCAATAATTCCGTCAACCGTCAGTGTATAGCCATTCTTAGTATCCGATACATGAACAGGTTGATAATATTCATTATTAATGGCATCAACTAAGGTTTGGTCGCTCTGTATCAATTCAACGAAGCCGCTGAATCCAGGAATATCTCGCATGAGTGCTGCGAAGGCTGGCGATACGCGGACGAAGCCAGTCAGCAGCAGCAATAGGCTGAGCATCGATGCGGCAACACCAAGACCAACACGACGGCGCGTCACTGCCGTTCTTCTTCGGCCACTGTGCTGTATGCCTCTCTGCATAGCCGCTTCCAGCAATGCCTCATCAACCCGAGCCACTCCTTGTTCCACCTGGAGACGATCCTGCTCAATCTCCCTCTCCAGCAGTTCTAGGCTCTCGTCCCATTGCTTGCTCATGGCTCACTCCCCCTTCCCTCAGCCAATGGCTTATCCTTAACTGCTTCAGCGCCTTATTCAGCCAGGTGCGAATCGTACCATCTGGCTTCTCCAGCAATTGTGCGATATCCGTAATCGTCATATCCCGGTAATACTTAAGCACAATAACCATTCGGTACTTCGGCGGGAGCTCCTCCACTGCGGCAGCCATATCCAGACGCTCTCCAGCCGCTGCCTCTCCTTCAGCCGCAACTCGGTCCGCCGTCCGCTCAGAAGGCAGCTCGCGCCTCTTCTTTTTCCTAGTATCCATACAGACTCGTATGAGGATACGAATCATCCATGTACGCCGATATTGGAGCTCCCTAACCGTATGACGCTTCATCCATACTCGGCAGACTGTCTCTTGAATGGCCTCGAGGGCATCGGCTTGATTCCGTAGATACGCGTAAGCTATGCCATACATCCGCTTACGCTCCATCTCTATGATGTTCAGCCACTCTCCGTCCTCATTCTGATCAGTCCTATCGCTCTGTTTCTCTATCCTCATATCTGCCCTCCCAGCCTTCACATGAATTAGACGCGTGAACACCCCATACGGTTTTGTGTTAGAATCAAAAAAGGCTGCCCCCTCTCGGGGACAGCCTCTATCCATGGAACGAAGCTTACGCTTCGAAGATGTTCAGTTCGGATTGCTTGTCGAACAGGTGAGCCTTGTTCATGTCAAGCGCAAGCTTCACGCTTGTGCCATCACGCATACCGGAGCGGCCGTCTACACGTGCGATAACGGTCTCAGTGCCAATACCGTTCAGGTACAGGTACATCTCGTGACCTAGGTTCTCAGCAACTTCGATGTGTGCGTTAACGATCGTGTTAGGGGATGCCTCGATGAATACTGGCTCCTCATGAAGATCCTCAGGACGAATACCTAGGATAACTTCCTTGCCAACATAACCCTTGTCGCGAAGCACTTGTGCCTTGCCTTCTGGAAGAGCAACATCTACGCCAGTAGTCTTGAAGCGAAGAGCGCCGCCTTGCTCAGACAATGAACCGGAGATGAAGTTCATGGAAGGAGCACCGATGAAGCCAGCTACGAAGATGTTCACTGGGTGGTTGTACAGCTGCTCAGGTGATGCCATCTGTTGAATGAAGCCATCCTTCATAACAACGATACGATCGCCCATAGTCATCGCTTCGATCTGGTCATGCGTTACATAGATTGTAGTTGTCTCAAGACGCTTAGTCAGCTTGGAGATCTCCGCACGCATCTGACCACGAAGCTTAGCATCTAGATTGGAGAGCGGCTCATCCATGAGGAATACTTGCGGCTCACGAACGATCGCACGGCCTAGGGCAACACGCTGACGTTGACCACCGGACAATGCCTTAGGCTTACGGTCAAGCAGATGTTCAATATCTAGAATTTTAGCAGCTTCACGAACACGCTTGTCGATGTCTGCTTTTTTGAATTTACGAAGTTTAAGGCCGAATGCCATGTTCTGATATACGTTCATATGTGGATACAAAGCGTAAGATTGGAATACCATCGCGATATCGCGGTCTTTAGGAGCTACATCGTTCACAAGGCGGTCGCCGATGAACAGCTTGCCCTCAGAGATTTCTTCAAGACCTGCAATCATACGAAGAGTTGTAGATTTACCGCAACCGGATGGTCCTACCAATACTAGGAACTCTTTGTCTTTTACATCAATATTTACGTCAGTAACCGATGCTTTGTCGGAACCTGGATATTTTTTGTACACATTTTCTAAACGTACGCCAGCCATGTGTCATTTCCCCCTATAAAAGAAGATTCAGTTTATAGATCTATCTTATCTCTTCCGCCCATATCTGACTATGCACATACTTTACAAAAAAACTAATTCCTTTTCGTGACTTTGTACAAAAGCAAAATGATTTTCACAAGAACCGCATCGCGGAATTGCCGAACATCAAGCCCCGCCTCTTGCTTGAGCTTGTCCAGCCTGTATAATAAAGTGTTCCTATGGATGAATAACTTCTTCGCCGTCTCGCTCACATTGCAGTCTAATGAGAAGAAGGTCTCCAGTGTACTCAGAATCTCCGGCTCCACGAACAGGTCTGTACGCTTAAGCGCTCCTTCGACATATCTCGTGCGCTGTGCCTCGGGAATGCTGTTGAGCAGCCGCTCCAGGTGCAGCAGCCATGGGAGGTGAATATTCCTGCCCACATGGAACTTGCGGCCAAGATAGACCGTCTCTCTTAGCTGAATCGTTGTCTCCAGCAGAGACTGTGCAGGCGATACGGGATGGGCAACGGATAGATGGCACTCCCCGATCCATTCACTGGCCAGCATCTCATGCAAGCCGAAGCAGATGGAAGACAGGCTCTCCTCCAGAGACTCCTCTTCTTCATCGTGCAGGAAGTCGCTGTCCGCATCTCTGAGGATAGAGGTTGGTGCCCAGATCAACCATTCTTGTGACTTCAACGGAATGAGCAGAATGTCGTCTCCCAGGAACGAGCGCAGCAGCTTCTCAAGCTCTGGGAAGGTCGTCTTCGCTGTACTCGAATATTCGGTGAACAGCAGGAATGGAATCATCTCCCCGAACAGCCGCCCCCCACTCGTTAGATGATCTGGCAGCATATAGCTGGGCTCGCTCGATTCCAGCTGCTCAGCAACCCAATCGCTCAGATTTCTTGCCAATCGCTCGGCTTCCGACAGTCCATCGTCACGCTGGCCTGCCTTCGGAGTATGAGACTGCACGGTCCAGATGAGCAGTGCCCTCTCCGTGTCTGTCAGTCTTCTGCCTTCGAGGTGAAGGAGCTGCACGCTCGTCGCATCCTGCTGCTGAATGACAAGATATGAATGTCCTTCGTGCTCTACATAATGGCCACTTCTCGGTTGTAGCAGGCTTGCTTCCTCATGATCTTCCGCTGCTTCAGCTGCTTCCGCTATCGCTCTCCACTCCGGAAGCGACATGGTCGCCAATTGAACTGGACAGTTCAGTATGTGCTGCAGCGGAGTGACCCAGTCTGTCTTGCTCATTCTCTGCCTATCCCCTATCTATAGCCCATGAACAGCTTTTGCCATCATTGTAACATACAACGACATCGTTGTTCAGCCCATCACCAGCAGCAGGATGATGGACAGCAAGGAGAATAGTGCAGCAATAAGGTACATGAAGGACACGGTCTGAACTTGGCTGAGTCCCCATCTCATCAAGGCATGGTGCGTATGAAGCTTGTCAGCGCGATGCAGACCCTTGCCGCTGATTAACCTTCTGAGCATGACAATAGCCGTATCCAGAATCGGAAGCCCAAGCGCTAGCATAGGAACCAGGACAGTGATGAAGGTCGCCTTCTTGAAGGCTCCATCTACTGCAATGACAGCGAGAGTGAATCCAAGGAAGGTAGAGCCGGCATCGCCCATGAAGATTCGAGCAGGATAGAAGTTATAAGTGAGGAATCCGATACAAGCAGCCGCCAGTATAAAAGCAAGCAACGCCGTATCCGGCTGGCCCTTCACAATCGCCGTTACGAATAACGTCAGCGAGGAGAGGGTGCACACGCCAGATGCCAGGCCATCGACACCATCAATGAAGTTGATCATGTTAATGAGCGCGAATATCCACAGGATGGTTCCCGCCCAGGATATCCACTCTGGAAGCGCAATGAAGGATCCGGAGCTGGGGCTTGCCACACCTGCAATTGAGATTCCGAAGAACAGCGGCAGCATGGATACGCCAAGATAGATGATTACGCGAGGCCAGACGGGGAACTCCTTCTCCTTAGCTTTGTAAGCATCATCAATCAGCCCCGTAATGACTAGGAGCAGCCCGCCGGATGTGATTGTAAGGCTGAGCGGTGTTATCCCTTGGAACAGGAGCAAGGTAATTATACATGCTAGGTAGATCGCTGCTCCTCCCATTAAGGGAATGGGCTTATGGTGAATTTTCCGAGCAGATGGACGGTCAACGAATCCATGCCTAAGTGCATATTTGCGGAAGAGCGGCACACCTGCGAATACAAGTGCAAGACTAATCAATCCTGCTGCCAAATAAACCATCTGTATGTGTCCCCTCTTGTCTACGGTTGTTTGTTCACATTGTCCCCATAAGGCCTCAGTTGCAAACAAAAAAACCGTAGACAATTGTCTACGGTTGAGTGGTAAGTATAATGGTGAGCCATGTAGGACTCGAACCTACGACACCCTGATTAAAAGTCAGGTGCTCTACCAACTGAGCTAATGGCTCTTGCTGTGATAACTGGTGGAGGATGATGGATTCGAACCACCGAACTCGTAGAGAACAGATTTACAGTCTGCCGCGTTTAGCCACTTCGCTAATCCTCCATAGATTCATTCATGCTGCCATATGCTGCAGGAATAAAAAAATGGTGGCTCGGGACGGAATCGAACCGCCGACACGAGGATTTTCAGTCCTCTGCTCTACCATCTGAGCTACCGAGCCTTCTTGCTTATTTAATTAGTGGCGGAGCTGACGGGATTCGAACCCGCGGTCTCCTGCGTGACAGGCAGGCATGTTGGGCCACTACACCACAGCTCCACAGATGCTTCTTCGGATAATAAGTCCGTAAGAAAAATGATTTGGTTGCGAAGACAGGATTTGAACCTGTGACCTTCGGGTTATGAGCCCGACGAGCTACCGGACTGCTCCACCTCGCGGCATTCATGGTGGACGCTGACGGGATCGAACCGCCGACCCTCTGCTTGTAAGGCAGATGCTCTCCCAGCTGAGCTAAGCGTCCTTGGGTATTATGGTAATGGTAGCGGCGAAGGGAATCGAACCCCCGACCTCACGGGTATGAACCGTACGCTCTAGCCAGCTGAGCTACACCGCCACGCTTGTCCCCTACGATCTTACCTTGCAATGCCAGGGGATGACATGCAATTCAGGTGTTCGACATGAGTACATGTCAATCACAACACTTATGACTATAATGGCTCTTGGCCATCTAGGTCAATGGGAATTGTACCCTGAAAACTGGATGCGAAAGCGATGAGTGCTGAAGTCATCTTAAAGTCTTACATAGTAG